>SVDB01000096.1 GCA_015058065.1 Clostridiales bacterium | reverse complement strand
TCTATGGCTGAGAACCTCGGATCTCTCGTTGACGCGCTGATAGCGTTCCCGATTATCTCTTCGGCTATGGAAGCGCGCATCGGGCTTATAGTGCCTATGCAGCCACGGAGCGCGCCGTGCTCATGGATGGACACGAAGGTGCCGGCCCTGCCGCTGAGCATCTCTGCAGGGAGCCCGTCAGGCACCCTGAGTGTCTTCCGCTCTCCGACATAGGCATCGACCGCGTCGTAGGCAAGGCGGACGTAAGCGTCGGCGCGTGCGCGCCTTTCGCTGAGTTCGCGGCGCACGCGGTCCAGGCGCTCGTCCAGGAAGCGCCTGGCGGCATCTTCGCCGTCAGGATAGAAAGCGCAGATGCCGTAGCCGACGCCCGTGACATCCTGATGCGACAGGCGTTCGACCTTCACCGAGAGCCCGTCGAACGCGCCGGCCATGATAACGAATGACCGGTGGCCGCATTCCGCGGCCCTGTCGCAGAAATTCTCGTCAAAGTCGAATAATTCGCCGAATGCCGCGCGTCCCATCACGTCCATTATGCGCGCGTCATATTCCGGGCCTTCCGGCGCGAAACCGTACGGCCCGTATTCCTGCAGCTTGTGCGACAGGTCGCCGCTCGCCACGAACACGACCTTCCTGCCCGTGTTCTCAGCGGCGGCCTTTATCACCTGCCCAAGCCTGTAATGTTCCGTAAGAGGAAGTCCGGACAGTCCTATCCTGACTATCCTTCCCTCCTTATATTTGTTCCTGATGAACCACAGAGGCACCATAGTGCCGTGGTCGAGCGAAGGATCGCGCTCTCCGAGCGTGCCGGCTGAAACGCCTTCCTCTGAAGCGAGCCTGCCGATCTCCTTCACCAGTTCAGTATCGTATTCCTCGTCAAAACTTACCTGCGGCGCTCTGAATCCCGCGAAGCTTCCCTTCGCCCTCTCTCCGGGCGACACGTGGAAATAGTCCGCGTACATTATCGAGTGCGGGCTCGTTATAACTATAGTCTCAGGTCTGAGCGCCGCGATCTCATCCGCGACTTTTTCGTAAGCGCGCGTCGTCTCCTCTACCTGAGCCTCGCTTCCCCTGCCCACATCCGGCACTATCATAGGCGGATGCGGTACCATGAATCCGGCAAGTATGGCCATCCTTCTACCTCCCTGCTCTCAAATCACATGCACTCTCTGTATATCTCCAGTATCTCTTCTTTGGTCAGCGGTCTGAACGCTCCAGATGAGATAAAACACGAATCCGCGATCTCAGGCAGCATCTCGAATTCTTCCTCGCCGAAACCGATGTCCCTGAGAGTCGTCGGCAGACCAACTTCTTTTATGAAAGCCGCCAGAGCGTCTATGCCCGCAAGCGCGAGTTCTTCATCCGAACCATAGTCTGCCGGCGAAAGTCCCCAGACTCTTTCCGCGAACCTGACGAACTTAGGCAGTCCCGCCTTGTATATATGTCTGTAGTAAGCCGGATGCAAAACCGCAAGTCCCTCGCCGTGGTTGCAGTCAGTGTACGCCGACAGCTGATGTTCCATGTTGTGAGCCTCAAAGTCCTTGGACTTGCCCGTCTTGATGATACGATTCTCAGCCAGCGAGGCGGTCCACATTATATTGCTCCTGGCAGTGATGTCGCCCGGATCGGCGACTGCGGCGCGGAAATCCCTTATGATCCCGCGCATCAATCCCTCAGATACATCATCCGCCGGATTGTCTTCGAGCGGGAAGCTGAAATACGTCTCCATGATATGCGAGAGTATATCGAAGGTGCCCGCTCTCATCTGCCTCGGCGGCATGGTGAGAGTGTAAACCGGGTCCATCAGAGCGAACGCCGGATTCATCTCAGAGTAGTCCCTGTCGGTCTTTATCTTCGTCTCCTCGTTCGTGAGGACGGCGCAGCCGTTCACCTCGCTTCCGGTCGCCGGCATAGTCACTACCACACCTACCGGGATCCTCTCGTGTGTCATCGGCTTTCCCTGCATCCAGAAGTCCTCCCAGGCGTCGCCCTTATACTTCGCCTGGACGGCGATCGCCTTGCAGCAGTCCATGACCGAACCGCCGCCGATCGCTATTATCAGCGCCACATCCATCAATGACGCGAGTTCAGCGCCTTCGCGCATCCTCCTGAGCGTCGGATTCGACATGATGCCCGGGAACTCGACGATCATCCTGCCTTCAGCCGCGTTGCCTTCCCTGCTGTAGCCCATCGACTCCAGCACAGCCATGACGTCATCGTACGACCCGTTCCTTTTGACCGAGCCGCCTCCGTAGCCGATCATTATGTTTCCGCCCTCAGGCGCGAATTCCTTAACGAGTCCCGCCAGATATTCCCTGACGCATCCCTGTCCGAACCTGACCTTTGTGGCGCATTCCCATCTGAAAGCTTCCATACTCTTTCTCCTTCGATCCCTTTTTTCTCAATCCCTTTTTGTTCTCTTTGCCTTTCGCATCAGAAATCCCAGCAGCCATGTCACGACGAATATGACCGTGAATATCACCATCCCGACCGGGAATCCCCAGGTGAAGAACAGATACCAGTCATTCGTGTCAGGCCATTCCCCGATGCCGTTGATCGCTATGTTCCCCAGATAGAAGCTGCCGTACAGCAGCGGTGAGATCATGACCAGAGCGTTGTCCCGGCGCGTATATTCGACATCCGACAGGAATATGACCTCGGCGATGGCGGTGACAGGCGTGATAAGGTGCATGAAAAGGTTTGCCCCTACGAGCATTGCCGGATAACCGTAAAGCGGCCCGAGGAACACCATCACTGTAACGAATGTCAGCCCGACAGCCGCCGCAGCGATGTACTTCAGCCGTTCCACTCCGGCGCCTGCCTCAGCGCCTCCACGTGTCCTTATGAGCCACGCGGCCGCCGTAAACCCGGCAAAAAGATTGGACAGCACAGTGAAATACCGGAGGCTGCCTATCCCTGTCTGCACCAGCGCGCCGGTGCCGAAAAAGAGCATCGAAAGCCACGAGCCGAACACCGCTATAAATAAAAATATATTTACGATCTTTCTCACTTTAAAGCGGTTCTTCATCTGTCCCATTCGCGCGGCAATACGTTTCTCCGCGTTGCTTTTCGCTTTTGCCTATTTCTTTCCGAGATTAAAGAATGCAGCCGGTATATGGCAGTATCCGCCCGGATTCTTGTCAAGATACTTCTGGTGATATTCTTCGGCAGGATAGAAATACACGAGCGGCTCCACCTCGACCGCGAGCGGCGCTCCTACCTCTGCCTCGACCTCTCCGCATACCTCGCGAATGGTATCGAGCATCTCCGGATCGGTGTAGTAGATGCCGGTTCGGTACTGTATGCCCCTGTCGTGTCCCTGCCTGTTTACTGACAGTGGATCGATCACCTTGAAATACAGGCGGAGCAGCTGCGCGAGACCGATCTTCTTTTCGTCGAAATCGACGCGCACGGTCTCCGCGTGTCCGCTGTTGCTGCAGACATCCTCATATGTAGGAGCGCTTTCAGGTCCGTTCGCGTAACCGACCTCAGTATCCGTAACGCCTTCGAACTGGTCAAAATACTTCTGGGTGCCCCAGAAGCACCCTCCTGCCAGATAAATGGTCTTCATAGTCCTCATTTCTCCTTTTGCTTTATGAACGCGAGCACCTGATCCCTGTCCTTCAGAGCCGTGCCCGATCCTACTGCCAGACTGCAGATGGCTCCGCACGCGCTCGCGAATGTCAGCGCGTCCCTGACGCTGCCGCCCCTGATCATCTCAGACGCGAAGCCGGCCAGGAAATTGTCTCCCGCGCCTGTCGCGTCGACCGCGCCAATTTCGAACGCGGGCATGTATATCGACTCCTCGCTGTTTTTGAAGAAACAGCCCTTGCCGCCGAGTTTTATTATCACGTTGCGCACTCCCTTTGCCAGAAAGACGTCCGCCATTTTTTCAGGCTCTGTCTCGCCTGTATAGTAAGCGGCCTCAGCCTCATTCGGAGTGATGTAATCGATGTAAGGAAGGGACTCCGCGATGTCATCAAGTCCCAGTTTCACGAAATTCGGGAGCTTGGTATCTGCGAACACCATCACGCCCTTGTCAGCCGCCGCTCTCACCACGGAACTTATGACCTGCGGGTCATTGAACGGAGCTCTGAACAGGGATCCCAGCATTATCGCCTTCGCTCCCGCGAACGACTCCGCGTATCTTTCCGGGTGGAAGTTGTTCTTATGAGCGGAATTCGTTATCGACACGCGTTCACCGTCTTCCGCGACGAAGATCGTCGTGACGGGAGTCGGCCTCTCGTCAGACCTTACGATGAGACCCGTGTACACACCATGCCTTTCGAGATCCTCAGCGATCATGTCCCCTGCGCCGTCATATCCAAGCGAGCAGAGTATCGCAGCGTTTATGCCGAGTTTCGCTGCTGCTATCGATCCGTTGACGGCTTCTCCGCCCGCGTTAAGAGTGCCGCTCTCCGCCGTGTAACCGGCAGAAGTGACAGGTTCCGGGTCGAACCCCTTTATGATCGAATCCAGTATTGCCGATCCGATGAATACGATGTCGTGCTGTTTCATTCTTCGTCAAGATCTCTGGCGCGGGACTCACACCACACCATGTCATAGATCAGCGGGTCGCGGATCAGATGCTTCCATACGGTCTGTGTCGCGCGGACGAATCTCTCATCGAGCTCGATTTCCTCTTCTATCATCGGGCACGCGTATGGCAGATCATAATCGTTGAATACCATGCTCAGCTCGCCGTCCTCGCTCAGATGAGGCAGTATCGGGAAACTGCGGCACTGTATCGGTCTGAGATGCCTAGGGCAATGCGGAGGAGTCTTGCATCTGACGAAAAAGATCTTGCCTTTCCACGACTCCGGCAGTTCATACTCGTCGGAGCTGAGTTCCTCCCAGCTGAGCCAGTCGTCCTTGCGGTCATG
>SVDB01000095.1 GCA_015058065.1 Clostridiales bacterium | reverse complement strand
TTATTTAAACTTTCCTTGTAAGGAGTTTCAATATTTTTAACAAAACCTTTAGGAATGCCGGCATCAGTCATTACCGCCTTTTTTACCGCTTCAGCGATCTCGCTTCTGATATCTTCCTGCCTGAGGAACCTGATCTCGCGTTTACCCGGATGTATGTTGACGTCGATAGTATCAGGGCTTGCGGTGATGAAGAGGATCGCGGCAGGAAATCCGCTGAATACGCGCCCTCCGTATCCTTCTTCGAGGGCCTTTTCTATCACCTGACTCGATACGAGCCTGCCGTTAACAAAGAACAGCTGCCCCTTCCGGGTGCTCATGGTGCTTCCGGGATCGGAAATGAAACCGTTCACGTTTTCAGAAACGACCGGAATGAGTCCATGCCTGGAGATATCGGGATAAAGCATTTTGATCACGGACAATGTGTCGCCGT
Source organism: Clostridiales bacterium (assembly GCA_015058065.1). Classification (GTDB taxonomy): domain Bacteria; phylum Bacillota; class Clostridia; order Peptostreptococcales; family Anaerovoracaceae; genus Crickella. The sequence goes on along the minus strand of SVDB01000095.1, from coordinate 4,534 downwards.
TGCCCGCGGAGGAGAACAGCGTCTGCCCGTTATTGATCATCATGAAGCGTATGCAGGAATAGCATATGGCATATTGCTGTATCAGCTCAATGATGGCCGAAGCTTCCCTGGCGTCGCTTTTCATGAATTTGCGTCTGGCAGGAGTGTTATAGAACAGGTCTTCAGCAACGATCGTTGTACCCTTGTTGGCGCCGGCCCTCTCCTTTGACACGACATGTCCGCCATGAAGGACCATTTTGGTACCTGAAGGTGAATCGGCGGTGCGTGTCACCATCGTGAGCCTTGATACGGCTGAGATGCTCGCCAGAGCTTCTCCTCTGAACCCTAGCGACTCGATGCTGTCCAGGTCGGTGATACTGCTTATCTTACTCGTCGCGTGTCTGAGAAACGCTGTTTCGGCCTCATCAAAAGAGATGCCGCAGCCGTCATCAGTGACCCTCATGTACGACTTGCCGCCGTTCCTGATCTCAACGATCACAGAACGCGCTCCGGCGTCTATCGAGTTTTCAACTAATTCCTTTACCGCCGATACAGGCCGTTCTATTACTTCACCGGCCGCGATCTTATCAGCGACAAAACTGTCCAATACCTTTATCATTTCGCGTCATTTATATCATCGATGATCTCCTGCAGCCTGATAAGCGCCGCGACAGGAGTCATCCTGTTTATATCCGTTCCTTTCAGATCAGAGACAAGTTTTCTGTACTTGTCAGCGTCTGCTTTGATGCCTTCATCGGCAAGTTCACCGTTCATGAAAGATATCTGTTCAGGCTCCGCCTCTTCCCTGCGTACAGACGGAGCGTTGCTTTCAAGTTCTTTAAGCTTCTTTCGCGCGTTATTCCTGATCGATTCAGGTATTCCCGCGATCCTGGCGACATGTATGCCGTAACTCTTGCTCGCCGGTCCTTCGATAATGTTGTGCAGGAAGACGACATCGTTGCCGTCCTCTGCCGCGGCGACAGAAAGATTATGTATTCCTTCCTGTTCTTCTTCGAGTTCTGTAAGTTCGTGATAGTGAGTCGCGAACATGGTGCGGACACGGTGCGACGGATCCGCCAGATAAGAAGCTGTAGCCCAGGCTATCGACAGTCCGTCGAAAGTGCTGGTCCCGCGGCCTATTTCATCGAGGATTATAAGGCTCCTGGATGTGGCGTTGCGGAGTATGCCTGCCAGTTCGCTCATTTCGATATAGAAAGTCGACTGACCGTACGCGAGATTATCGGACGCGCCTATCCTGGTGAATATGCGGTCAACGACACCGATCTCGGCGTGATCGGCAGGAACGAAGCATCCTATCTGAGCCATCAGGACTATCACAGCGGTCTGTCTCATGTATGTGGATTTTCCGGACATGTTAGGACCTGTGATTATAAGCATGCTGTGCCTGTCCATGTCGATATACGTATCATTGGAGACAAACATTCCCGCGCCGAGAAGCTGCTCGACTGCAGGATGTCTGCCCGCTTTTATGTCTATCACGCTTCCGTCATTCACGACCGGCTTGACATAGGCGTTCGCTGCAGCGACCCTCGAGAAAGAAATAAGAACATCCAGAGCGGCAACGGCTGCTGAAGCTGCCTGAAGATCAGCGATGAATGGTTCTATCGCAGATCTTATTTTTCTGAATTCTTCGTATTCGAGTTTGTTGATCCTTGCTTCAGCAGTAAGCACAAGGTCTTCTTTCTCTTTGAGTTCAGGAGTTATGTATCTCTCGTTGTTGACAAGAGTCTGTTTGCGTATGTAGTCATCAGGGACCTTATCTATCATGCCCTTGCTGACATCGATATAATAGCCGAATACCTTATTGAACCCGACTCTGAGGGTCTTTATACCCGTACGTTCTTTTTCGGTCTCCTCAAGACCGGCGATCCATTCCCTGGCTCCGGAGATCGAATCTTTCAGCCTGTCGAGTTCTTTTGAATAACCGGATTTGATTATTCCGCCCTCGGTTATGACCAGTGGAGGTTCCTCGCATATCGAAAGATCTATAAGCGAATACAGATCGCCGAAGTCAGCGATGGAAGCGTCGACAGACCTTAGCATCGCTGATGAGAGTCCGGAAAGTTCATATTTGATGTCCGGCAGCTGAGCGACCGTTTTCTTAAGAGCTATGAGATCTCTCGCGTCTGCCCTTCCGGTCGCGACTCTGGCGGTCAGTCTCTGGAAATCATAAACATGCTTCAGGCAGTTGGATATATTATTCGCGGTCAGCGGCTCTTTACGGAGCTCATCGACGGCGTCCAGCCTGAGGTTTATCTCTCCTACATCGGTCAGAGGTTCCCTGAGCCAGGATCTCAGAAGCCGTCCGCCCATGGCGGTACGGGTCTTCCCTATCACTCCGAGCAGCGAGCCTCTGATATCTCCGTCGTAAATCGTCTCGAGCAGTTCGAGGTTTCGCAGTGTAGATCTGTCAAGATGCATAACGCCGTCATGCTGCTTGATGGTTATGTTCCTGAACTGATCGAGATCGCCCTTCTGGGTCTCTCTGAGATACATCAGAAGCGAGCCTGCGGCTGAGGTCATTTCTTCGCGGCCTTCCATATCGAGAGGTATCAGGGACGAAACACCGAATTGCTCCATCAGAACGTCTCTGGCGGCCTGATATCTGTAATAAGATGGATCGACAGCGTCGAGATACAGCGATGGCATGGCCTCAGAAAGCGATATTTCGAGTTCTGAGCGTATGTCTTCGCATATAACGAGTTCTTTTACATCGAGCACCGAAAGGTCGTTCAGAAGCCTGATAAACGATACACGGCCGTTTTCGTGTTCTGTTTCATATTCATACGCGGAGAGTTCGCCGGTAGTGATGTCTGCCAGAGCGACAGCTGTCAGCTGGTCTGATACGCAGACAGAAGCGATATATACGTTGCTGTCTCCCCTGCCGCTTTCGGCTATGTCAAGCGTGCCCGGCGTATAGATCTTTGTGATCTCACGTTTTACTATCCCCTTGGCTTCTGCAGGATCTTCGACCTGCTCGCATATGGCGACCTTATGACCGTTGTTGACCAGCCTGACTATATACTGATCGACCGAATGGTACGGAACGCCGCACATAGGCGCTCTTTCTTCGAGACCGCAGTTGCGGCCTGTCAGCGTGAGTTCCAGCTCTGCGGAAACTGTAATGGCATCATCAAAGAACATCTCGTAGAAATCTCCGAGACGGTACATCAGGATGGCGTCCTTATAGTCATCCTTGATAGCCATGTATTGCTGCATCATTGGGGACAGTTTCGCTTCAGCCATAATTTTACATACAAGTGTAGGGGGAACCGTGATTCCCCCTACCTCCCGTTACAATTGATTTTTTTGTCAGAATATTACTTCTTAGCGTTGTAAGCGGCAACACCCAGCTTGATGAGTTCGCATGCTCTTCTCATCTTCTCAGGTGCAAGTACGTAAGCGATACGCATCTCATTGCCGCCGAGGCCCTTGGTAGCATAGAAGCCAGGAGCCGGAGCGAACATTGCTGTTTCGCCGTTGTCATCGAATTCCTTGAGCATGAACATCAGGAAGGACTCGATATCGTCTACAGGGAGCTTGCATGTCATATAGAACGCGCCTGCAGGCTTCTGGCAAACTACTCCAGGGATCTTAGAGATCTCGTCATAAGCAGCGTCTCTTCTTGCTTCGTACTCAGCCTTAGCTTCGTCATAGTAGCTCTTATCCATTCTGTAAAGAGCCGCGGCGCCGACCTGCTCGAGTGTAGGTACGCAGAGTCTGCCCTGAGCGAGTTTGAGGAGAGCGCTCATGAACTCTTCGTTCTTCGAGATAGCGGCTCCGATACGAGCTCCGCAAGCTGACCATCTCTTGGAAACAGAGTCTACGATAACGACTCTGTCAGCGATATCTTCAAGCTGGCCGAACGAGTGAGCTTCTGCTCCGTCATATACGAACTCTCTGTATACTTCGTCGGAGATGATCCAGAGGTCGTGCTCCTTGGCGATGTCGCCGATGAGTCTCATGTCTTCAAGAGTGAGAACTCTTCCGGTAGGGTTGCCAGGCGAGAGGCAGCAGATAGCCTTTGTCTTAGGAGTGATTGCTTTTTCGATAAGGTCTCTCTTTGCCCAGTTGTAGCCATCCTCTGCGGAAGTTGTCAGCGGTACGAGAACGCCGGATACTTCGTTGCAGAAAGTGTTGTAGTTTGTGTAGAACGGCTCGGCGATGAGAGCTTCATCTCCAGGGTTGAGGAGAGCTGTGAACGCGAGGATAAGAGCCTCGGAACCTCCGTTTGTGATCAGGATGTCCTTCCTCTCATACTCCATGTTGAAGTCTCTCTTCATGTAGTAGATCATTGCGTCGCGCAGTTCATCGATACCCTGGGATTCAGCGTAAGCGATGACCTTCTTGTCGAACTTTCTGATCGCGTCCATGAAGCAAGGAGGAGTCTCGATATCAGGCTGACCGATGTTAAGACGATAGACTTTTTTACCGTGCTCTCTCTCGGCCTCAAAAGCGAATACGTTGAATCTTCTGATAGGCGAGAACTGCATTACCGCACATCTTTTTGATACTTCCATTTTGATCTCCTTAC
>SVDB01000094.1 GCA_015058065.1 Clostridiales bacterium | reverse complement strand
TTCCGCTCTGCCAGTGAAGCATATCCATCATGCATCTGAGCAGAGTCGTCTTGCCCGCTCCGTTCGGTCCGAGCACCGCGAGGATCTCGCCGGGCCTTACTTCTATATTTATGTCTTTAAGTATCTGCGGTCCGCCTTTGTAAGCGAAGCAGCCGTTCTCTATCTTCAGGATGGCTCCGTCCGCGGATGTTCTTTTCATCTCACTCATACGCGCCAGCCTCCGCTTCTTCTCATCAGCACAATGAAGAACGGCGCGCCTATGATCGCCGTAAGTATCGATACGGGGATCTCAGCCGCTGAAATGCTTCGCGCCATGGTGTCTACGATTATCATGAACACGGCCCCGAAACTCACGGACGCCGGCACTATCGACAGGTGGTTGTTGCCGAACAGCATGCGGCACATATGAGGTATAAGGAGCCCCACCCAGCCGACCTGGCCGCACATCGAAACGCATGACGCGGTGATCGCGGTAGCCGCCACGACTGTGACCCCTCTGAGCAGCCTGATGTTGACGCCGGATGCTTTCGCTTCATCGTCGGAGAGCGGCAGCAGGTTCATGCGCCATCTGATGAGCATGAATACCAGTACGCCCAGGATAATGACCGGCGCGCCCAGCGCCAGCGTTCGGTAATTCGCCTTGTCGAGGCCTCCCATCAGCCAGTATGTGATGGCAGGCAGCTGTGACTCAGCGTCCGCTGCGAATTTTATGAAGGATATAAGGGCAGAGAACAGTGAGCCTATCATGATGCCCGAAAGGACGATGTAACTGAGTCCTCCTCTGTCCTTGCCCGAGCCCGCCAGCCAGGTAAGAGTTACCGCGGCGCCGCCCATGGCCAGGCCCATGATCTGTATCCCTATAAGGTCAAAGCCGAGCAGTATTCCGAGCGCGGCGCCGAAAGCCGCGCCGCTGGCTACTCCAAGAGTATCCGGTGTGGCGAGCGGATTCGCGAACAGGCTCTGGAACGCGCATCCGGATACCGAAAGTCCCGCTCCGACCAGAATGGCAAGCAGTATCCTCGGGAGCCTCAGCTGCAGCACCGTCTTCTCAACGAGAGCGTTAGCTGTATGTCCTCCGGATATCGCTGAGCGGAGCACGTCAAACACCTCGCCCGGAGCTATCGGCATTCTGCCGATGCCCAGAGCGATGATCGCTGCCGCTATTGGCAGCAATATGAGTATGACGATCCATGCGGCGCCAAGCCTTCCGTCTCTTCTGAGGCTCATCTGCCTGCCCTGCTTTCTTTGGGTTTTAAGTATTCTTTTTCGTTTTTACGGTTCCCCTGCCGTCTGAATAAAAACAGCCCTGCTCCTGTTGAAGCAAGGCCGGTCAGATACAAATATCAGTACGCGAAAGCGCACCGTTTATCGGACATCTTGGCATCTTGCTTCAGCCTCAAAGCCTCTTCATGGCATTTCGGCTTCAGGAGGATGTTTCAGACTTTGGCATAGGTCACCTTGGCATTGATACCGTCGAGACGCCCAAGAGCACCGGTGAGTGAGTTGATCTTATCCATCGGCGCGTCAATGGCTATGCTGATGATGCTGATGCCTTTCTCTTTGTAAGGTATCCCCATGCGTCCGATGATGTACCCGGAGTATTCATGGAGAAGCTCGTTCAGCATTTCCACCCGGTCGGCGTCCGTGACGATTATGCTTATCACGGCGACTCTGGTTTCCATTGTTGATCTCCTGTTTTCAGTTGTATTGTGATTTTAGCACAGACTCAGTCGCTCGGCAAATTCCTGTGGTCTTCCACCTTATCGATGCTCAGGAACACGATGACCGCTCCGGCTGCTGTTATCAGGGTGGAGATAAAAGTAAGGACTTTCGCTCCGGATACGTCGAGTATCCATCCGCCGGCAAAGCTGGCGGCTATAGACGAGAAGGTGAACATCATCGTGAAGAGTGACTGTCCCTTTACTGCCTCTCCCGGACTCATTATCTCGTTCACATAATAGACCATGGAAGGCATTATGAGAGCGAACGCCACGAGCTGGAACGCCTGCGCGGCATAGAGCACTCCGACCGAACCCGCGAGCCAGCAGACAAGTATCTTCCCGGTGAAGCCGACCGACGCGATTTTTATGAGTGTGCGGCTGGTGAAATGTTTCCGGATGACACCTATGAAGATCATCGTCGGCATCTCCAGAAAAGCCATCAGCGAAAGTATCCTGCCGACCTGTTCCGTGGTCCCTCCTACTCCTCCCGCTATCTGCGCCATGTAGTTGCTGAGGACGGCGTTGCTGAAGAGAAGCCCTGAGATCCCGAGGTTCATTATGAAAAAGTACTTGTTCCTCCTGATGAACGCCCTCAGGTCTATCCTTTCATCATCATTCGTTCCCGCCGCGGACGGACTTCCTTCCGCCTTTCCGGCGCTTTCAGCAGCGTTCGCGTTCTTTATCCTGTTGAAGCTGCACTTTGTAAGAAAGAGCAGGGCTATCAGCAGCGCGCACGCAGCCTCGGCGCAGACCGGGACCGTCATCACACCCTTTTTCTCTACAAGGGTACCCAGCACAGCCAGTATCGCCGAAAAGCCCAGAGAGCCTCCCGCCCTTCCGATGCCGAAATTTACATTCGTTCCGCTTTCACTGAGCCTGAACGCGAGCGCGTTGAGCAGCGGCTGGAGCAAAGCGTGTATCGCAAGGATGAGCACGATCACCGCGGCCAGCATGAACGATCCGCCTGTAAAGACAAAATAGCCCGTTCCGATCAGCATCATCAGGAGGGTCATCCATACCGAAGCGTCGATTATCCTTATACCTTTTGCCTTGTCCATGTGGTCGGAAACAAAAGGCTGCAGGACCAGCGCCAGCAGATTCGCCGCCGCCAGAGTCAGTCCTATGTGCATGTTGTCATAGCCTTTCGCGAGCATGAAAACCGAGGCAAAACTGCCTGTGATGCCGTAGATCATCCAGTATGCCCCGAAAGTTGACGCGTATTCAGCATTCAGTTTTAAAGTGTTCAACCCTTTTTCTCCCCCCTGTCAGAAGAGCATTCTGTCGTATGTTACCATAAGATCGCCTGAGATACACGCATATTATTTACATAATGATCTGGACTGAAAAAGAAAAGCAGAACTGTTACGCATTTTATTTCTCCGGAGCGGAAATATGCTATACTATCATCTATAAACAGAGCTGAAAGGACAATAAAATGAATCCATACGAATTACTTCAGATACCGATGAACGCCGCACCTGATCAGATCATGGCGGCATTCCGCAGAGTGACAGAAGCTGCTCACCCTGACCTCCATCCCGGCGATCCGAACGCGGCCGGATGGTTCTACGCCATAGTAGACGCCTACAACATCCTGTGCGACCCTGTATCAAGGTATGAGCTCGATACGAGGCTCATGTCCGGAGAACGCGGTTACACATACAGATCTGAAGATTTCAGACACAGCGAAGGCTTTCAGAAATACTCAGCTGATGAGCTGCTTTACGTCATAAGCTCGATCCGTGCCAAGGAAGAAGAAGCTAAGACCGCTGCCCGCAAGTACGCGCTGAGCGGTTTAGCCTGGTTCGTCGGCGGACTGGCAGTCACTATAATCTCGGCAATGGCAGGAGTCGGTGTCCTCGCTTGGGGAGCCATCCTCTTCGGAGGCATAGAAGCGGTCAGAGGTCTGGCGGAGTATTTCAAAGTAGGCGGCAGGACAGCCAAAGTCAAAGACCAGTTCTGGTTTGACTACCTGAACAAATCCGTGACCGCCAATACGATGCCGTCAGCGCAGCAATAGGCATCACATTGATTTACTAAAAGTTTTAAACGCTATATAATTACGCAGGTAATGTTATAAAAAGGGGTATCGATATGAATTGTCCAAGATGCGGAAGTGAAATACAGCTGTCCGATCCGGTATGTCCAAAGTGTGGGACAAGGAATGTAGCTTACATGCCGGCCCAGCCTGAGCAGCAGCCATATGATCAGCAGTATCGGCAGTCATATTTTCCGCAGCCGACTTACTATGTTGCCCCACCGGCGAACCCGAGTAACGGCATGGCTATAGCAGGTTTCATATTGTCACTTATTTTCGCACCTTGGTGCTTGTTTTTTGCTTTGTTTTCGCTTTTCACTATTCTGGGTATGATTTTTTCAATCATAGGCTTATCTAAATCAAAACAACTGAATGGATCAGGAAGAGGTCTGGCAATTGCGGGTATCGTCATATCCGCAATAAGCATTTTTATATCAATCATGTCTTTTGCTGCACTTGCTGCACTTATGGTTTAGTTATGCAAAAAACCGGCCCGCAGGCCGTTTTTTTTGATCCTAACTATTTTATCTTCTGATTCTGAGATAATCAGAATTCGTCCGGCGAGAATTCGAGCAGACAATCATACGCTTCCTGCCCGAACAGGTCGATATAGTCCGCTACAGCCCTGTCGATCATGACTTTTGAGTCTTCAGGGAAGCGCTTACAGAGTTCGTCCGCGATCGAGCAGTAGATATGCGCTGTGTGGAAGTTGAAGTCTCTCATCGCGCTCGTGCCAAGCTCTGCCTTCTTGTCCGCGACCAGTTTGAGTTCCTCTTCACTTAGCGGCTTGCCCCAGTCGAAGTCGCAGCGCTCCCCGCCCCAGCTCATGGATGTGGTGAGAGGCGTGCAGACCGCTCCGCAGCCGAAGCCCTCATATACAGCCGCGTCTACGTTCACGCAGTATTCGCGTCCGTACTCCAATATGCCGTATTTCTTCCATGCTTCGCACCAAGCGCACTTCGCTATATATGTCTGATATGTAGGCTCAGAACGCAGCATTCCGAACTCCATCTGCCCGGCATAGTCAGGCTTCCATTCGCCATAGGCCTGATTGGTCCAGAGGTCGACCGGATCGCCGTTCACGCGGGCTCTCGCGGCCATGCGCGCGCCGCGTTCCTTTCCGTAGCGTATCATTCCCTCCTGTATGGCGGCGCGCCCTTCCTCGCCTTTCGCCTCAATGGCTGCGCGGCTGAGAAAAGCGAACATCATTGCCTGGTTTTCGATCTTAAGTTCA
>SVDB01000093.1 GCA_015058065.1 Clostridiales bacterium | reverse complement strand
CAGATCATTGATACTTCTGTTGGCGTGCTCTGTGATATGCTTGTTTTTCAGGCGGTCTCTGAGATCCTTTATCGCTATCATCTCATCGGCGACATCTTCGAGCCGTTTCTTAGGTCCGGACACATAATGCATCATCCTCTCAGCCGTGAAATCTGTGCTCATTTCAGCACATATAAGCCGGGAGAATTCTTCAGGGTATCCCTTCCGCAGCATCAGTTCATACAGCAATCCGCTCTTCTCATTCATAACAGTTCACTCATAACAGTTTATGCATTCTTCAGCACATGCTGCAAAGTGGCTTTCATGCTTGGGATATCAAGCGGCTTTGCGATATGCCCGTTCATCCCGACTTCCTCGGCTTTCTTTATGTCCTCCTGGAACGCGTTGGCCGTCATGGCTATGATCGGGATGCTTGCGAGTCCCGGATCGGGAAGATCGCGGATCGCTCTGGTTGCCATATATCCGTCCATGACCGGCATCTGTACATCCATCAGGATCACGTCATAGTATCCCGGTTCGGACGCAGCTGTCATTTCCAGAGCGATTTTTCCGTTTTCTGCCGTTTCGATCAGGAATCCGGAATGCTCAAGCAGCATCTGCGCGATCTCCATGTTGATCATATTGTCTTCGACCAGCAGCGCCCGCTTACCTTCAAATGAGATCTCATTCCCTTCATTTAGACAGATCTCCTCTTCCGGTTCCACCAGCGGCAGGCTGACGTTGATAACGAACTCCGTGCCCACGCCTTTCTCGGTCTGCACAGTTATTTCGCCGCCCATCATGTCAACGATGCTTTTTGTGATCGCCAGGCCCAGTCCTGTCCCCTGGATCCTGCTGACCGTCGAAGTTCTCTCACGTTCAAACGGAATGAACAGGCGCTCCACAAATTCCGGGCTCATGCCGATACCTGTGTCTTTTATACGGATCTCATAAGTACCCGTCTCGTCACCGGCGGTAAGCTCGTTCAGCTGCAGGGACACGCTTCCGTTTTCTTCCGTAAACTTTCCCGCGTTGCAAAGCAGATTCATCAGGGCGCGGTCCAGCATGACCTTGTCGCACAGGACCCATTTATGCGAGATGCCGCAGGATACGGATAATTCGATCTCTTTTGCTTCCAGCTGTACCCTGACCAGATCGCAAGCTTCCAGTATGCAGCTTTCCAGATCCACACGGGCCGGTTCGAGACTGAACTTCCCGCTTTCGATACGGCTCATGTCCAGCACATCGTTCACGATTTCCAAAAGCTGCCGGCTTGCCAGTTCGATCTTGGCAATATACCCGCTCTTTTCGTCATTTGAAACACCCTCACGGTTTGCCAGTGTGGCATAGCCGATTATGGCATTCAGTGGGGTGCGGATGTCATGGGACATATTGGACAGAAAAAATGTTTTCGCTTTGCTGGCTTCTTCAGCGGCAAACAGCCTCGCCTCAAGCTGCTCATTCTTCTGGATCCTGTCAAATGTACGGCGGATGAGAAGAAGCATGACAAACACGAAAATGCTCCCGCCGAAAAGAATACCCGCCATAACGAGGTCGGGTTTACCGAAAAAACCGACGATCAGATATCCAACGAAAAACATGATCAGCAGCACGATAGGAATATTGAACAGCTTTTGCTCCTGATCCCAGTTTCCGTGTTTCCGGACATCTCTGGAGAAGCACACATAACGGTATATGTTGTAAGCCATCAGCGCGCTTCCGGCATATATCATCAGATCGACAAAAATGTTCCCCATAATGCCCCCTGTCTCACACCGGTCACTGATCCGCGGTCTGAGTTTCTGTCACTTCCGCCGGAATAGCATACTCCGACTCTTCCAGTTCATCATACCGGCTGAAACTGAATGTTCCGTTGACCGTAAATAGCAGATTCACGGAAAATCCCCCATAGGTCCCTTTTCCCCGGCAATCAACATCTTTTAGCTCAACAGAAGACACCAATAAGGTAGTCTTATCAACGTTATATATGATCTGACCTCCCTCAATGGCAATGTCGCTGAGATCGGCGATCTCCAGATCGACCCGCTCGAGCAGATGCAGTTCATTGATGAGATCTCCGGCTTTCTCAGCCGGCATGGTCAGAGTATAGAATTCATCAGTTTCGCTGAACTCCGCGTTCTCCAGAACAGCCTTTTCCGCAATGGCGAGGCCACCTGCCAGTTCCAGGGTCCCGATCTGATCCGCGTAATCTCCCGTCTTCTTCCATTGCGGAGGATCGCCGGTCTTAGAATAGACAGCCATGTTCCCGACATCCAGATATAATTCCGCGGTCTTCTCTGTAACAGTCTCTCCGAAGATGCTTACCCCGGCATTTGTGAATACATGCGCGGTTTCGCCTCCCGAGTCAACGCTCAGATCCATCTGGGCCATCAGTTTCGGATCCCAGATGTTTATTATGGTCTGATACTCCTGGTAATCGAGGGTGATATCCATATCGACCTTACCGTCCATATGATAGCTTTTCACTTGTGATTGCGCTTTGATGTTCGCATTTACAAGCGATTTCACATCCGTGATCCCCGGTCTTGTGAAAATTGCCGCCAAGATCAGGCCTATAGCCAGGCAAGCAATCAAAACGATCGCTATGATCAGAGTCTTTCTCTTTATACTATGCTCTTTATCTGAAACAGTACCATGCTTCATTTGTATCAATTACCTCTTATCCCTGTCGATCAGCCTCAGAACTATCACTGATACTATGGCGAAGATCGCTATCATTAACAGAAGCGCGCCCCAGCAATGCCATACGTTCGCAGGGATAGCTTCATAAGCCGGAACTCCGGAATTCTGTCCGGACCACACTTTAAAAGAATCGACCAGATCGTTTTCTTTCATATAAACAACAATATCCTTGATCGGCTGCTCACCGTTGATGTAAACATCCTTAAAGCGTACCATGGTCTTCCATAACGTTGTCATAGGCAAAGTATTATATCGCCCGACAGTGCACATACAGTCCATGCCCCAGTGGGAGATGGTAAAATGTTTGACAAAATCAGCTCTGCCAAGCTTGAAGAAATTCCCGTTGAAGATCAGCTGGAAAATCAGCAGGAACGGCACGATGGTCATTGCTGTCGTGGATGTTCTTACCATGCAGGAGACCATCAGCCCGAGGATGTCGGCAGTATATGTTACGATCAGTATGGTGATCGCCAGATCGACTACACCCCAAGGCGTTACGATGCCTTCTACAGGGAATTTCACGCCGACGATCCAGCAAATAAGAAGTGTTACGCCGGTCTGCATAAGGCAAAGAAACAGCTGATACAGCATATGGGCAGCAACATAAGAAGATATATGCATCCCGCCCCTGTGCTCTCTCTTGACAATGTCCCTTTCGCGGCAGACGACCTGGATCGAATTGAATACTCCGTTCCAGATACACGCGCAGGTAAGCGCGAAGGATCCGTAATTCGTACCCTCCATTGTCACGAACATGTTTTTACCGGTGACAAGGGTGACCAGCGCAGCGATGATCGCTCCGATCGGAAGGACTTTCCAGTCGCTCTGGTAAACAAACATCCGCATGAATTTTTTGAGATATATCCCTACTTGCGCGATCCTTCCTCTGTATTTAAACGCAACCGCTGTTTTTCCATCTTTCATGAAGTCTGTCCTCCTTTTCCGGAAATGACCTGCTCCGTGTATTTCTTTATCATCTCATCAGCGCGGCCTTCACCGCCTTCATCTTTAGCGTTCACGCTCCTTACGATCTGCTCCATAGTGTCTCTTTCAAAGAATTCTCTGGCCTCCTGCGGCGCTCCGTAGAAGCAGAGCCTGCCTACGCGGTCGGAGTCTCTGGCGAGAATTATCACTTTGTCAAAGAGGTCGATCACACGATCCGGCGTGTGAGTGATCACGATCACGATCCTTCCGTCATCCGCTATCTTACGCAGCCTGAGAAAGATCTCGCGGGAAATCGCTCCGTCAAGTCCGGAATCCGGTTCATCCAGAACGAAAAGTTCAGGGTCAGTGATCAGTTCCGTAGCAATGCATATACGTCTGAGCTGTCCGCCGGATTTCTTGGAAACCAGACCCGCCTTACCGGAGGACAGACCAAGAAGATCCAGGACTTCTGATATCTTCTCGCGTTTGTCTTTTCTGGAAACGGAATTCGGCAAGCGGATCTTGGCAGCATCATCGATAGTCCGGAGCACGGTGTCTTTGCCGCGAACCAGATTTTGCTGAGGAACGAATCCGATATTGTGTTTGACGACTTCTTCATTCGTATATACGTCTTCACCGTTCAGCAGGATCTTCGCGTCTGCCTTCTCATAACCGATCACGGCATTTATCATCGTCGTTTTTCCGGAGCCGGAGCCGCCGAGCAATAACACCAGAGACTTTTCAGGGATGTTCAGAGCAATGTCTTTCAAAAGATATCTCGTTTTCCCGAAGTCTCTGACAGTGCGCTGACGGATCTGGATACTCAGGCCTTCATTGACCAGAGGGACAGCTTCGCAGAGTTCATCGATTTCCCCCGAAGGCTTCGAACCCGCCTGCCAGTTTTCCTCCTTGATGTTCTCGTGCTTAGGTTCGTATTTCTTGCTGAGGCCGAAGATCATGAGCGGAAGCCAGCTGATGATCAGGAAAGGTATGATCCAGGCCTTTCTGGCCTCATAAAACTTGAGAAGTTCCAGAAACATCCTCAGCTTGTAAATCAGAACGAAAATGTTGAGAATGAGCGCAAGCAGAAGAATGATCGGCAAGTTGCTTTCATTCACGACCGGCAGATCGATAAACAGCGTCAGTATATACACAAAGTCCAGGATGCCGTAGATCACTCCGTCCCTGGTCTGGCTTAGAGACTCTCCCAGACAATACATGCGAAGACCCGGGATCCAGGCCTTCCATCTCGCCTTCCATTTAAGTTCTTTTGACAATATAAAAAGGGCAAGCGAGAGCAAGACTGTTTCGGAAATATAGGGTGATATAGCTAACCATTCTATTAACATTACACTCTCCTTTTCGAATCACATGATTTCGTGAACATAGTAACTTTATCACTCTTAGCGCATGGAATACAATGCT
>SVDB01000092.1 GCA_015058065.1 Clostridiales bacterium | reverse complement strand
TTCGCCGACGGCGAGATCTGCCTCAGAGCCAAGATCGACATGGCGAGCCCTAACATCAACATGAGAGACCCTGTCATCTACAGAGTAGTCCACGCGTCTCATCACAATACGGGCGACAAGTGGTGCGTCTATCCTATGTATGACTTCGCTCATCCAATCGAGGACGCGATCGAGGGCATCACGCACTCCATCTGCACGCTCGAGTTCGAGGATCACAGACCGCTTTACGACTGGGTCGTACGCGAAGTAGGCTGGTGGCCTAATCCTCCTCGCCAGATCGAGTTCGCTCCGCTCAACATCACCACGATGCTCATGAGCAAGAGATTCATCCGCAAACTGGTAGAGAACGGCCAGGTAGAAGGCTGGGACGATCCTCGTCTGTGCACACTTGCCGGCATCCGCCGCAGAGGTTACACACCTGAGGCGATCCGCAAGTTCTGCAACGACATTGGAGTTACTAAGGCTGATACCATGATCGATATCGCCCAGCTCGAGCAGTGCGTCAGAGAAGACCTCCAGCTCAAGGTGCCGGCTATCAACGTGGTCAAGAACCCTATCAAGGTCATCATCGATAACTATCCTGAGGACAAGATCGAGATGTGCACGGTAGAGAACAACTCCAAGGTCCCTGAGATGGGAACGCGCGAGATCCCGTTCGGCCGCGAGCTGTGGGTCGATGGCGACGACTTCATGGAAGTCCCTGTGAAGAAGTACTTCAGGCTCTTCCCGGGCAACGAGGTCAGATTCAAGGGAGCTTACTTCATCACATGCAATGACGTCGAAAAGGACGCTGACGGCAATATCGTTGCTCTCCACTGCACATATGATCCTGAGACTCACAGCGGATCGGGCTTCGAAGGCCGCAAGGTCAAAGGGACCATCCATTTCGTAGAGGCAAGCAGCGCAGTGAAGATCAAGATAAGAGAGTACGGATACCTCATGAAAGAGAACGAGGAAACAGGCGAGCAGGAATTTGATCCTGAGTCACTCGTCGAGACATGGGGCTACGCTGAGCCATCCGTCGCGAACGTTGAGCCGGGTGAAAGATTCCAGTTCTTCCGCAAGGGCTACTACATCGCGGACTCGAAACTTACAACAGATGACGAAAAGGTATTCAACAGCATCGTCGGACTGAAGAGCAGCTGGAAATAGAATCATGAAATAGAATTATGAAAAAAAGAGGCGGGTATCAGAGCCCGCCTCTTTGGCTGCGAAGACAGAGCTTAGTACCGCTGCGTAAAGCCGCGACGAGGCGCGAGCCGTGCTCCCCGCATGGATACTTGCAGCCGCAATGTAATGACCATGAAAGGTGTATATTTCTTAAGGTTCAGGAATTGCGCGCTTTTCGAGTATATAATCCATATGATAGGACAAGTGCCGAAAGGAGATACTTCGATAAACGGCTTTATAAACTCGATACTTGAATTTGCCGGAAACAACCCGAATCTGGCGCTGTACATAACCACCATATTCAGGTGGATCTTTGTCGTGCTCGCGGCTTACATACTGCTTATCGCCATCGTTTCGCTGCTCACCACGAGAGCGACTCCGGAGATCTGGGGATACTTCATGACGGAAGGCGGCGGCAACTTCCCGATCACTCACTGGGAAAACGTCATAGGCAGGTCGCGCTCATCGGACATCAACATCCCGCTCAGGACCGTTTCCAACAACCACGCTCTTCTTATCAGACGAGATGAAGACAAGTGGATGATAAAGGATCTCGGCTCGAAGAACGGCACCAAGGTCAACGGATATCTCCTTGACCCTTCCAAGCGTTATCTCATAGAACCGGGTGAAGAGATCGACATGGGTGGTGTAGAGTCCACGATAACTCCACCGAGCATCGAAGAGACCCGCAACAACAGATTCATGCGCCGGCTCGACAAGGAACCGGTCGCTCCATGGAAGATATTGCTCGCCATCACAGCGTTCCAGATCATGACTGTTGTTCAGCTCATCCTTGGTATGAGAGAAGAGATCACGGCTTCAGCCCTGACACCGATCCTGCTTCTGTGTCTGGTGATGTGGGCGTATGTAATGTTTTTCCATGCCAGAGGAAGACGCGGCTTCGAGATGGAGATGATAGCGTTCTTTCTCTCGACGATAAATCTGGCGATCACGGCATCGTCTGATCCGGGGGCGGTAGTGAAAGAATTCATCGCTATCATCCTGGGTCTCGCGCTGATGATATTCATGTGCTTCTACATGAGGGACCTCAACAGGACACGCAAGGCCAAGCCCGTACTGATCGGGCTGTCGGTCGCTGCGCTGCTGATCAACCTCATATTCGGTACTGCCCAGTATGGAGCCACCAACTGGATCCGCATTGGCGATTCTCTGTCAGTGCAGCCGTCAGAGATCGTTAAGCTCGCGTTCATTCTGATAGGCGCCGGCACGCTCGAAGAACTGTACAACAGACAGAATACTGTGATATACGCTGTGTTCTCGCTTTTCTGCCTGGGCTGCCTGGCTATGATGAGCGACTTCGGTACAGCGCTCATATTTTTCGCGACTTATTTAGTGGTTTCGTTCCTGAGGAGCGGTGATTTTTCGCGTTTCGTTCTGACCGGAGTAGCGGCCGGAGCGATGGGGCTCATCGTGCTCAGGTTCAAGCCTTACATAGCGTCGAGATTCGATGCCTGGGGGCATGTCTGGGAGCCTGAGTTCATGGACGGACTGGGTTATCAGCAGACGCGCACCATGGCTTACGGAGCTGGCGGCGGACTGCTCGGCCTCGGCGCGGGCAATGGTTCGCTCAAATATGTAGGCGCGGCAAACACCGACCTCGTTTTCGGTTTCGTAATGGAGGAGTGGGGATTCATCATTGCCGTGCTGCTCGTGCTATGCATAGCGACTCTTTCGGTGTTCGCTGTCATGCACATAGTAGCGGGCAGGTCCACCTTTTACACCATACTCGCGTGCAGCGCGGCGACGATGTTTCTGGTACAGACCATGCTCAACGTGTTCGGAGCGATCGATCTCTTCCCGCTCACGGGAGTAACGTTCCCGTTTGTATCAACAGGCGGTACGAGCCTGCTGACCTCATGGGCGATGCTGGCTTACTTCAAGGCTGCTGATATGCGGCGCAACGCGGGTCTCGCGGTCAGAAGGGAGGAATAGCATTGCGTAAACAGGAAAAAAGAGCAGTGATATGCCTCGTACTCGTGATAGCGCTCATTGTGGGCACAGGTGTTTTCGGATACAGATTCGTCAAATACGGCAGCGACTGGGCGACTTTCTACGGCAACACGCAGATCTATACTGACGGCGCGATCAACCGCGGTACGATAACCGACCGCAACGGAGTCGAACTCCTGACCTGTACTCCGGACGGTTTCATTTATACGGATGATTACGAGATCAGAGTATCCACGGTGCATGCCGTGGGCGATCCGGGCGGTAATGTTTCGACCGGCGCGATCGCGGTCTTCAGGAGTCAGCTGATAGGATACGACATACTTAACGGCATATATGACACAGACGCCAGCGGTAAAAGGATATCGCTGACCATAGACGCCAACGCGAACCGCGCCGCTTATGAGGCGCTCGCGGGCAGGACCGGCGCGGTAGGAGTATATAACTGGAAAACAGGTGAGATCGTGTGCATGGTGAGCACACCTACATTCGACCCCGCAAACGATGACGGAT
Organism: Clostridiales bacterium; assembly: GCA_015058065.1. Lineage (GTDB taxonomy): Bacteria > Bacillota > Clostridia > Peptostreptococcales > Anaerovoracaceae > Crickella. Next base: position 1,392 of record SVDB01000092.1, on the reverse strand, counting down.
CTTCTGACGGCGAAGGCGCGTACTACTTCAACAACTTCTTCAGCGGTCTGATGACGCCGGGATCGACATTCAAACTCGTGACCGCGGCTGCTGTCATAGATAACGTACCTGACAGGAATGCGTTCACTTTCGATTGTGACGGTGTCAATCAGCTTGGTGATCGTGATGACTCGAAACTGATCGATGTCAGGGCTCACGGCGAAGTGGATTTCAGAGGCGCTCTCGCGCAGTCATGCAATGGCGCTTTCGGAGCGCTTACGCGCAGAGTAGGCGCTGAGGTAATGAGGGAGTACGTCGACAAGGTCGGTCTTACTTCGTCCATCGACGTTGACGGGATAGAGACTGCCGCCGGTTCCTTCGATTTTCCTGACGACAATGACGTCAAATTGAGCTGGGCAGGTATCGGTCAGGCGGAAGATCTGGTCAACCCATGCGCGATGATGGTGTATATGGGCGCGATCGCGAACGGCGGCGAAGCAATAAAGCCTACGATGATCAAGAGCGCGTCTTTTCTGAAGGAGATCACGGGCGGAACGAGTCTTGGCAGATATCTCGACGAAGATACGGCGGCCGAGCTCAAAAGCATGATGAAGAACAATGTAATAGAAAACTACGGGGAAGAAAATTTCGCGGGAATGGATATGTACGCCAAATCAGGTACCGCGGAATCCGGATCGTATCAGCCGGACGCCTGGTTCGTCGGTTTCACTGATGATGAGGACGCGCCATATGCCTTTGTGGTCTGGGTGAAAGGGGGCGGATCCGGCGCGGATGTCGCGGCCCCTATAGCGGCTAGAGTCATACGGTCCCTCCAGGGCTACGGAGAATAACCCTAACAAGCCAGAGAGCGGCAGCGAAAAGCTGCCGCTTTTATATTGTCTTTGACCCGGGAAGAAAAACGTCAAAAAATGTCATTAAAAAATGAATAAACTGTCATACTTTCTGTAATAATGACGATTAAAATGACGGTTATGCTGTTAAACTGTAGCTACAGAAAGGGAAAACACAAAGACAGAAAAACAGGAGGTTGGAAATGAAAGGAAATCTTAAGCACAAAGCTATCGCGATGATCCTGACAGCGATGATAGCAGCATCCCCGGTATGCGGAACAGTATACGCGGCAGACGAGCTCCCGGGCGAGCAGATCACAGCGGAAGCGACAGTAGAAGTAAAGACAGAAGCACCGGCTGAGGCAGAGGCAGCGAAGCCTGCAGAGGAAACAAAGGAAGCAGCAGCCGTAGAAGAAAAGAAAGAAGAGCCGGCGGCAGAAGAAGCGAAGGCGGCAGCAGAGGAAGAGAAGGCAGAGGCGCCGGCAGAAGAGCAGGCGGCAGAGGAAGAGGAAGACGCACCGGTAGTCGTACTCGATCAGCCGGCAAGCGAGAAGCTGACGGT
>SVDB01000021.1 GCA_015058065.1 Clostridiales bacterium | reverse complement strand
TACGGTAGCATCTCGATTACCGTGGTGTCCGCTCCTCTAGGCGCGAAGAATTCCACTACATCGAGTCCTACGGCGCCCGCGCCGATAACAACGACCTTCTTGCCTGTGCAGTCCTCAGGATAGTTATCAAGGTTGTTAATAACGCCGAGCACTGTCTGCACTTTGCCCTTGCCGACGTTTTCCTTGAGTCCCGGGATAGGGAGGATCAGCGGCAGAGAGCCTGTGGAGTTCACGATGATGTCCGGATTGAGGGCCCTGATAAATTCAGGAGTAGCCTCAGTGTTCAGGAACACGTGCAGGTTGTGGAGTTTCTTGATCCTTCTCTCGAGGTAGTCAGGGAAGTCTCTGAGTCTGCTCTTGTCAGGGAACTTCGAGATCTCGTACGCGAGTCCGCCGAGATGATCTGCCTTTTCGATCAGGAATGCCGTGCATCCGACTTCAGCAGCAGTGCATGCGGCTTCCATACCGGCTGTGCCGCCGCCGATGACTACGACGTTGCAAGGCTTGTTGACCTTGAGCTTCTTATATTCTTCACCCTCGATGACAGCCGGGTTGACTGTGCATCTGATAGGTCTGTTATTCTGGATACGGTTTCCAGCGCATCCGATGTTGCAGCTGATGCACTTTCTGATGTCGCACTCTTCACCGAATTCAACCTTGTTTACCCAGTCAGGGTCAGCGATCAGTCCTCTGCCGATGCCGATGAAGTCAGCGTCGCCTCTCTCGAGGATGTCGTTGGCTACCTTAGGGCTTCTGATGTTGCCCATCGTTACTACCGGTTTGCCGAATCTTTCCTTTACAGCCTTAGCGAGATACGCTCTCCAGCCGTCAGGATAGCAGTTGCTGTCTATTTGATACTGCAGGGAAGGGTTGAGGGCCGCGGATACGTTGTAAACGTCGACCTCGTCTCCGAAGTACTGCAGATACTCAAGGCAGTCGTCGAGGTTGTTGCCGCCCTCGAGGAACTCGTCAGCGCTGATCCTCGCGAGGATAGGGATGAACGGACCGACCTGTTTTCTGACTTCGTCGATGACCATTCTGGCAAGGCGTGCTCTGTTCTCAGCGCATCCGCCGAATTCGTCAGTTCTCTTATTGTAGATAGGCGAGAGGAACTGGCTGATGAGGTATGAATGTCCGCAGTGTACTTCGATCGCGTCGAATCCTGCCTGAACGGCACGCTTAGCAGCTTCGCCGTATTTCTTTACGATAGCTTCGATCTCATCTCTCTCGAGCGGACGAGGAGCCTCGCCGCCGAGCTTCGACGGAACTGTCGAGGACGAAACTGTCGGGACTCCAGTGCGGGCGGATGAAGCCGACGCTCCCGCGTGGTTGATCTGTACTGCGATGAGTCCGCCTTCATCATGGACTGCTTCTGTCAGCTTGTAGAGCTTCGGCATGAACATGTCATGGTCGAGTCTGAGCTGGCTTGTTCCGTTGGAGCCGGTAGGGAAGTCTACGCAGACATTCTCAACGATGATGAGGCCTGTACCGCCTCTGGCTCTGAGCCTGTAGTAGTTGATGTGGTCGTCGTTGATGCCGCCGTCAGGATCGGCGTAGTTGGTACCCATCGGTGTCATTACGACTCTGTTCTTCAAAACAGTCTTTCTTACTGTGATAGGTTCAAAAATGTGTGGATAATCCTTCTTCATGGTCTGTGGTCCTCCGGGAGTTATCTGCTGTCTTGTGGTACTTTTATGATAAATAAATAACGGGCAAAAGAAAAATATCTTTATTGCCCGTTTTTGATAGCCTGAAGGTATCAAATAGAAAAAACCGATACCGTTAATTTATTGTATAGTTTTCAGCGTTGTTGAATCCAGATCGGACCCGCTGATCATGAAATCGATGAAGCGCTTGGTAGCAGGCATCAGGTAATGGTTCTTCAGCCATACGATGTTTACATAATGTACGAGATCCGCGTCGGAAACACTGTGTATCCTTAGATACTTATCGTTCAGTATGTCTACTTTGGCGACCAGCGCGATACCGAACTGCTCGCGCACCAGTGCCTGGATGGAGTTTTCGTCCGAGCACTCGCAGATGATGTCGGGCTTGATCCCCAGACTGCGGTAGAGGCGGTTGGTGTATCCGCCCAGTCCGGAGATACGGTCATATCCGATCACGGGATAATTGGCGAGCTCCTTGATCGATAATTTGTCCTTATCCGCGAGAGGGTGCTCATTCGATGTTATGATCACCATTTCCTGTTTCAGTATCGGAACAAATTCAAGTTCTTCTTCGCTTTCTGAGTAGGCGCAGAATCCAACATCGAGTTTACCGTTTTTTATGGCTCTGATTATCGAGGATGTCCTGTTTTGCGTGAAGCCGAAAGTTACGTTCTCGTTGCCGGGAGTATCCAGAAAACTACGGACTTTATGAGGGATATAGTAGTTGGCAAGCGGAAATACATAGCCGATATCTATCCGGCCGCCCGAAGAGGAAAGTTCCTTCATTTTATATACAGCAATATCGCACTCCTCAAGTATGCGGTCCGCGTACTCAAGCAGAACTCTTCCGCTTCCGGTAAGGCTTATCCCTCTGCCTGCGCGCTCAAAGAGCACGACGCCCAGTTCCTGCTCGAGCGAATCAATGGAGCGTGACAGGGAAGGCTGTGAGATATACAGTTCTTCAGCCGCTGCACGGAAGTTCTGCAGCCTGGCGACTGACTGGAAGTATCTGAGCTGATTAAAAGTCATTTATTACGCCTCCGGAACTTTCTACTGTATTGGCGCGGATGAACCGCAACTAAATGTTAAACAAATCTTATCATATATAGCTGCGCATCGATAGCCTCAGGCTATCGTTTTTTATGATATCTGGTATTGGATTCTATTGCTAAGTGAAAGGTACAATATAGACAACAAATAGTTATTGTTTTAACAAAGTTGTCTTCTGACTTGTGGTGAATCAGAGACTTTTACAAAAAAGGCGGCCGGACCGCCGGATAGAAACGACACATTTAACACATTTAAAGGAGAATAACAATGGCAGAAAGAATCACAGGACATACAGAACTCATCGGACTCATGGCTTATCCTATTCGTCACTCCAGCTCGCCGGCTATGCAGAATGAAGCTTTCGCAGAAGTAGGTGCTGACTACGCTTATCTCGCGTTCGAAGTAGGCGCTGACGAGATCGAAGACGCAGTAAAGGCTATCAGAACACTCAAGATGAGAGGCTCCAACGTATCGATGCCTAACAAGACACTGGTTGGACAGTACCTCGACGAGCTTGATCCTGCTGCTGAGCTCTGCGGAGCAGTAAACACTATCGTAAATGACAACGGCCACCTGAAGGGATACATCACAGACGGTATCGGATTCATGGCTGCTATGAAGGACAATGACATCGATCCTATCGGCAAGAAGATGACTATCGTAGGAGCAGGCGGGGCTGCTACAGCTATCGAGATCCAGGCTGCTCTTGACGGCGTTGCTGAGATCTCCATCTTCAACATCAAGGACAAGTTCTATGAAGTAGGCGAAGAGACAGTAAAGAAGATCAACGAGAACACAAAGTGCAAGGCTAAGATGTTTGACCTCGCAGACACAGAGGCTCTCCGTGCAGAGATGGCAGACAGCTACCTCTTCGTAAACGCTACAGGCGCCGGCATGAAGCCGCTTGAAGACGTATCGGTAGTTCCTGACAAGAGCTTCTTCAGACCTGAGCTCATCGTTGTGGACGTTCCTTACGGAACACTGCTCACAAAGATGAGAAAGATGGCAAAGGAAGTCGGCTGCAAGACAATGAACGGTCTTGGAATGATGCTCTTCCAGGGCGCTGCAGGCTTCAAGCTGTGGACGGGCAAGGAAATGCCTATCGAGCACATGAAGGAAGTCCTCGGCATCAGCTACGACGACTAATCGCTTATTAAAACAGTCAAAAAATCATATGGAAAATGAGAGGAAATAGAAATGACTAACAAAAAGTATTTACCAAGTGTAATAGTTCTCTATCTGAACTACTTCCTGCACGGTATCGGATGTTCCGTTCTCGGACAGGCTGTAATCAAAGACGCTCTCGCTGCAAGCTGGAATGTCGAAGCAATGGCTATCACAGCTATCGCTGCTGCTCTCGGACTGGGCAGACTCATCGCTCTTCCATTCGCCGGACCTCTTTCGGACAAGCTTGGACGCAGAGTTTCGACAGCTATCGGCGGATTCTCTTACGCCATTTATCTGATCGGACTTGCCATGGCCTTCAACGCGGGCGGCGGTGCCGGATACAAGATCGCTTACATCTGCGCTATCGTCGGCGGTATCGCTAACTCGTTCCTCGACACAGGCATCTATCCTGCCGTTGCTGAGATCATCAACAAGGCTCCTGGCGTCGCGACAATGGGAATCAAGTTCGCCATCTCCGGTTCGCAGTTCCTGCTGCCTTTCTTCCTTGGAATCACAGTAGGCCAGACTGCAGGCGGAATGGTCTCCTACAACAAGCTGTTCTACATCGTAGGAATCGCTTACCTCGTACTGATGGCTCTCATCCTGTTCTTCCCTCTGCCTGACACAGACAAGAAGTCTGACGAGAAGAAGGAAGGACTTATTCAGAGCATCAAGCACGCTAACTTCTCTGCCGGCTCGATCGCTATGATCCTCATCGGATTCACATGCACAGGTACATTCCAGCTCTGGCTCAACTGCGCGCAGAACTTCGCGAAGGATGTTGCCGGATGGGCTGAGCCGCAGATCATGCAGTCGTTCTACGCTATCGGAACAATGATCGGTCTCGTAGTTACCGCTCTGCTGACAAGCAAGGTCAAGGACGTAAGATTCGTAATGATCTATCCTGCTGTCTGCCTCTCGATGATGGTAGTAGTGCTCATGGCACCTACTCAGGGAATGCTCAAGGCCGGCGCGTTTGTACTCGGATGGTTCGGAGCGGGCGGACTTCTGCAGATCGCCACATCGGTTTGCAACATGCTCTTCCCTAAGATCAAGGGAACAGTTACGGCTCTGGTCATGATCGCTTCGTCGCTGTGCAACTACACACTTCTTACAGCAGCCGCTTCGATGACTCCGTCCGGAGTAATGATCATGAACATCGTGCTGACAGCAGTCGGAGTACTTCTCGGAGTATTCGTAAACATGAACTACAACAAGATGCTCGAGGCTGCTGAGAAATAAGCTGCTTGCCTGCTTAACAGAAAGGAAGGGAAACATGAACACTGTTAAGGTCAGAAATATTGTGATAGGCGAGGGCATGCCTAAGATCTGCGTGCCTATCGTAGGAGTAACAAAGGAAGCCATACTCGAAGAAGCAAAGGCGATAACCAAACTCCCTGCGGACGTAGTGGAGTGGAGGATCGACTGGTTCGAGAACGTATTCGACTTCGCTGCTCTCGAAGACGTTATGAAGGGTCTCAGAGAAGTCCTCGGAGACATGCCTATCCTGATGACGTTCCGCACCTCAAAGGAAGGCGGAGAGAAAGCAATCGAGGATGAAGTCTACGCTGACATCAATATCAGAGCTGCGCAGACCGGCTATGTGGACATGGTAGACGTTGAAGTCTTCACAGGTGATGAGATCGTAAAGAGGATCATCGAAGGCGCGCACGCTGCAGGAGTAAAGGTGGTAGCTTCCAATCACGACTTCTTCAAGACTCCTGACAAGGACGATATCGTAGGCCGTCTCCGCAAGATGCAGGATCTCGGCGCGGACATCCCTAAGATCGCCGTCATGCCGCAGAACAAGAAGGACGTTCTTACGCTTCTTGCAGCGACTGAAGAAATGGCAAATGAGTACGCTGACCGTCCTATCATTACCATGTCAATGGCAGGCACAGGTGTCATCAGCCGGCTCTCGGGCGAGGTATTCGGATCTGCTCTGACATTCGGAGCGGCCGCAAAGGCATCAGCGCCGGGACAGATGGGAGTAGAGGATCTCAAGCAGATACTGACACTCCTCCACGGCGCTCTCTGATAAGAATCAACGCATGCTCCGTTCCTTAAGTATTATCTCTGCGGAACGGGGCATGCCCGGAAGAGAGGTAAAAAGCCATGACAAAAGCTATCAAATGGCTTGATCACAATCTTGAGGAATTCCTGCTTACATTGCTGCTGCTCGCGATGGCAGTGATCATGGGAGTTCAGGTATTCTCAAGATTCGCGCTGAAAGCTTCGCTGTCGTGGACCGAGGAACTTACCAGATATCTGTTTATCTGGTCAGGGTTTCTCAGTGTCAGCTACTGCAGCAAGAGGTGCATCTCGATCAAGATAGAACAGTTCGTGGCAAGATTCTCGAGACGCACGAAGGCGGTCATCAAACTGGTGAACCATACGATAGAGCTGGCGTTTTTCTTCTACATGATACCGTTTGCTTTCTCGTATATGATGTCGGCAGTCGAGAGCGGGCAGGTGAGTCCGGCTCTTGGAATTCCGATGTACTATATCCAGGCGGCGCCTCTCGTGTCGTTCATACTGGTGGCTTTCAGGATAATCCAGAGATGGATAATAGAGCTCAAGGTCTCACTTGGAAAGAAAGTCTATGACCCGGCTCATCCTGAACGCAATACTCCTGAGTCATTCATTGAGGCAGGTCAGCCCGTTTCAGCGGCTGACGCCGGAAAGGAGTAGTCATGCCGGTAGGATTATTGTTCATACTGTTCGTGGTATTCCTGATAATAGCAATACCTGTAGGCATTACGCTCGGCCTGACGTCCGTTTTGCCTCATATATTCGATCCGTCGTTTACTGTGGGAGCCAAGTATCTCATCAGAGCGATGTTCGGCGGACTCGACAGTTTTCCGCTCCTGGCCGTCCCGATGTTCGTTCTTTCGGGAATCATCATGGCGAAGGGCGGAATATCAAGAAAAATATTTGACATATTCGCCTATTTCTTCGGCAGATTCACTGCCGGGATGCCTTGCGCGGTCATAGTGACATGCCTGTTCTACGGAGCTATCTCCGGATCGGCTCCGGCGACCGTTGCTGCCGTTGGCAGCATGACCATCCCGATCCTGATCGGGCTGGGCTACGACAAGACATTCTCGACATCTGTCGTAGCGGTCGCCGGCGGACTCGGCGTCATCATCCCGCCGAGCATACCGTTCATCATGTATGGCATGGCGTCCGGCGCGTCGGTGAGCGATCTGTTCCTCGCGGGTATCATCCCTGGTTTTGTGATAGCGGCTCTCCTGATGGGCTACTCGGTGTTCTACTGCAAGAAGAACGGCGAAGACAAAGTCAGGATAGAAGCTGAAATAGGAAAACTCCATGAAAAAGGCTTCGGCAAGGTTTTCAAGGAGAGTTTCTGGGCTATACTCAGCCCGGTGATCGTACTCGGATGCATTTATTCGGGCATCACATCACCGACAGAAGCTGCCGTGATCTCAGTGTATTACGCGCTGATAGTCAGCCTGTTCATCTACAAAGACTTAAAGTTCGGGGACCTTTGGGGCATCCTTGTAGAAGCCATCAAGACCTTTACGCCGATACTGTTCATTCTGGCGGCGTCGACGGCTTTCTCAAGGGTACTGACACTGATGCAGGTGCCTCAGACGGTAAGTTCGTTCATACTGGGCAACTTCTCGAGCAAGGTGATCATATTGCTTGTCATAAACGTGTTCCTGCTCATCGTGGGCATGGTCATGGATACGACACCTGCTATCCTGATCCTGACACCGATCCTGCTTCCTATAGCGCAGGGCATCGGAATGGATCCGATCCAGTTCGGTGTGATCATGGTAGTGAACCTGGCTATAGGCTTCGTAACTCCGCCTATCGGAGTCAATCTGTTCGTAGCGAGCGCTCTGACAGATGTTCCGGTCATGGAGATAGCAAGGAAGGCGCTGCCGATGATAGGCCTCTTCCTCATAGCGCTGCTCCTGTTCACTTTCGTGCCGGCTTTCTCGCTGGCGCTGATATAGGAGGTGTGTCATGAAAAGAGCAAAAGTTCATAAGCGTATCAGCCTTGCGCTGATATTCATCAGTATGTTGCTGATCGGAATAATGACGGCTTCATGCGGCAATGATGAAGAGGGAGAGCAGAGATATGCTTATCCTCTCGCGACAGCGAGCCCTGAGGACACAGTCACTCAGATATATGCCGTAAAGTTCGCGGAAGAAGTTGACAGGCTGTCCAACGGAAGAATAAAGATCCAGGTCTATGCCAACTCGACACTCGGAGGCGACCGTGAGCTGCTTGAGTCATGCAAGGACGGAGATATCCCGTTCGTGGTGCAGAATACTGCTCCCCAGGTAACATTCATGCCTGATCTGGCGATTTTCGACGTGCCGTGCGCATTTGATAATCTGGATGTATGCAGAGCGGTACTTGATGACGAAGAGTTCAACAGTCTCATAGCGAGTGTGTATGAAAAGGGCGGTTATCATCTTCTGGGGATCGCTGATCAGGGCTTCCGCGTGATGAGCAGCAACAAGCCGGTAACGTCAATAGAGGACTTCGAGGGTCAGAAGATCCGTACGATGGAAAATCCTTTCCATCTGGAGTTCTGGAAATCCATAGGAGCCAATCCGACTCCGATGAGTTTCGCAGAGGTTTATATCGGCCTTCAGCAGCACACGATAGACGCGCAGGAGAACCCTTACGAGGTCATCGTATCCAACAGACTGTACGAGCAGCAGGATTATGTGATCGAGACCAACCATCTGCCGCATCTGATAACGCTGATCATGAATGACGAATTCTTTGACAGCATGTCCGAAAAAGATCAGCAAATCATTATGGAGGCTGCCGCGATAGCTACGGAATTCGCGCGTCAGGCGTCTGATGACAGGATCGCAGACAGGGTCAAGATCATCGAGGACAGCGGAACGAAGATACTGACACTCGATGCAGAGACTCATAATGCCATCGTTAAGGCGAGCGCCGGAGTCCGTGAAAGCATCAAAAGCAAAGTGGACCCGAAGGTCTATGACGCGTATATCGAATGCATCGGTAAATATCAGCAATAATTGTTTCTGAACAAAAAACCATCCCCGCGTTTTACGCGGGGAAGGTTTTTTGTTTTACGTTCATTAAGTTTGTGTTAAAATGAATTCGTTAACATGTAGTGTCAGTACATGAGGGATCGTTATGGAAACCGCAAGACTCAGAGCATTTGTAGAAACTGCCGAAAAAGGGAGCGTAAAGGCCGCAGCCGATTCACTGGGCTATACTCCTTCGGCTATAAGCCAGCTTATCACGGCTCTTGAAAAAGAACTGGGGATAACTCTTTTCATGAGATCACAGAAGGGCATGAAGCTGACGGCCGAAGGCAGAGAGATGATGCCTCTTGTGAGAGCGTATCTTACCCGTGAAGATGAGATATACACATATGCGGCCGAACTGAAGGGCGTCACCCGCGGACGGCTTACGATAGCGACATATCCGAGCGTTGCGGCTACATGGCTTCCGGCTATAGTCAGACGCTTCAAGAATGATTATCCCGGCATACAGATCAGCCTTATGGAAAGCATCAAGTCCGATGTGATCCACCACTTTGAGCAGAATGAGGCTGACCTGGCCTTTCTGGCTTATTCTGAGCCGTTCCCGTATGAGTGGATCCCTCTTACAGAAAGCAACGTGATCGCTGCCGTACCGGAAGACCACAGACTCGCGGACGCGGACAGCTTCCCTATAGCCGAGTGTGCTAATGATGACTTTATCATGGGCTCGTGGGGAAGAGAAATGGAGATCTGGGAGATCCTGAATAAAAGCGGTGTGCATCCGGAATTGAAATACACGACTTACGATACTCCGGCGACCCTCGCGCTGGTCAGGATGGGTCTGGGAACGGCATTCGTAAATGAACTGTCGGCGCAGTTCTGGAACGAGCACCTTGTGAAACTCCCACTCGATCCTCCGCAGTCGATAACATTCGGCGTGGCTTTTCCGTCAAAAGAGAGAATGACCGGAGCGGCAAGAAAATTTCTCGACTGTACGCTGGAATACTTCGAAAAGAAATCAGGCAAATGAAAAACGCCTTTCAGAGAGGGAGGTCAAAGGCGCTTCTCGAGAGTATTATGAATACTGATTATGTTGATGAATTACTTGTGATCCCTGTTGTACTTAGCGTAGAAACTCCACTTTGCTACGAGTACTGCGGAAAAAGATACGATTACGAATGCTGTTGCCATGGCGCGCCTCCTGAATATGAAATGAAAATGAAACCCTGGGACGTTATTGTTTTCACCTATAATATAAGCATCGCCGACGTTTAAGTAAAGTTAATATTGTTACACAAATCATTAAGTTGCGTTTAATCATGAATATTCATCCTGCCGAACATTTCAAAACAATAACAGAGCACAGAAAACTGGTCAGGGAGTACTGTTTCAGGCTCGGTCTGTACAGACAGGGGCTAATGCACGACCTCAGCAAATACTCGCCTGTCGAGTTCTGGCGCGGCGCCAGGTATTATCAGGGAAACCGCAGCCCGAACAACAAGGAAAGAGAAGAGACGGGTGTATCAATGGCATGGCTCCATCACAAGGGGCGCAATAAACACCACTTCGAGTACTGGATCGACTATACGCTGGGAGAAGACGGCTCCGTGGGATTCGGAGGCAACAGGATGCCGAAGCGCTACATCGCAGAGATGTTCTGCGACCGCATCGCCGCATGCCGGATCTATATGGGAGATAAATATACTGACGCTGCGCCTTATGACTACTATAAAAAGGGTACAGGCACCAGGATCGGCATCATGATACATCCTGACACAGCGGCAGAACTCGAAAAGATGCTCAAGGTACTGAAGGATGAAGGCGAAGACGCTGCTTTTGCGTATGTACGCAAGTGGCTGAAAGAAAAATAGAATAAAAAAAGCAAAAACCGAAATAAACGAAACGGGCCCGGAACAGATCCGGACCCGTTTCTTCTGATATAACGTTCTATAGGTATAATGAGAGAGGTGGAGAGAGATTTATGCGTTTTTATTAACCCTCGATCATGATTGTCTTCTTCTCAGGAAGTTCCGGCTCCTTCTCTTTAGGGAAGGTAAGGCTCAGGACTCCGTCCTCGAACTTGGCCTTTACATCGTTCTCGTCGATGCCTTCGCCTACGTAGAAACTTCTCTGCATCGCGCCTGAGTAACGCTCCTGACGGAGCAGTTTGCCCTTATCGTCCTTTTCTTCTTCGTTGAGTGACTTGCAGGCTCCGACTACCAGGTAGCCGTTGTCGAGAGTGAGGGAGATCTCATCTTTCTTGAAGCCCGGCAGATCGATGTCGAGTTCGTAGTTGCCGTCCTTGTCACGGACATCGGTCTTCATGAGACCTGTCGCGTGCTTTCCGTAGAGCTTGCGCTCAGCCTCTTCAGGCATCCTGAATCTTGGGAAGTCGAAGAAGTCATCAAAGATATCGTCGTTGAAAAGTTTAGGATAAAACATAGTGCTGCCTCCTTTATATATAAGATCATTTTTGACTGTTTAAGTACGGCTCTGAAATCGCCGTCTCTTTGTGACACCCATAATATAGCACAATTGTTAGCACTCGTCAATAGTGAGTGCTAACATTTTTCAAATTATTTTGCTTTGTGATTTTGCTGTGAATACAGCGTATAATGTGCGGATTTGTGGTATTATTTACATGGATAATTATGTAATTTGCGCAATTGTTTAATTATTTGTCCGGAATACCGGGCAGACTGCGGAGGTTATCATGCAAATCACTTTTATAGGCGCGACTCACGAAGTCACAGGCTCGTGTTCGCTGCTGGAAGTCTGCGGAAAACGCATCATCGTAGATTGCGGAATGGAGCAGGGCGCGGATATCTTTGAGAATATCGATATACCCGTTGCTCCTGCTGACATAGACGCCATCGTACTGACACACGCCCATATCGACCATACCGGAAAGGTGCCTTTCCTGGTGGCGAACGGATATAAGGGACCGATCTATTCGACCGAAGCTACCCGCCAGCTGTGCGACATCATGCTCAAGGACTCTGCCCACATACAGGAATTTGAAGCCACATGGCGCAACCGTAAAGGCAGGAGGGCAGATGAAGAAGAATATGTACCGCTGTACACGACCGAAGATGTTCAGAAAACAATGCCTCTTTTCCGTACTGCCGGCTATGGTACGGACGTTCAGTTATTCGATGGAGTGACCATCAGATACAATGACGCCGGTCATTTGCTCGGGTCAGCGAACGTTCTGTTCACTCTGAGAGAGAACGGCGTAAAGAGAACGCTTCTGTTCTCGGGCGATCTCGGAAATGTGGATAAACCTCTCATACGCTCGCCTCAGGATCCTCCTCAGGCGGACTATGTAGTGTGCGAATCGACTTACGGAGACCGTGTCCATCCTGAAATGCCTGATTATGTGGGTCAGCTGACAAGGATAATACAGTCCACTCTGGATCGGGGCGGGAATCTCGTCATCCCGGCCTTCGCGGTCGGCAGGACGCAGGAGATACTGTATTACATCAGGATCATAAAAGAAGAAAATCTCATCAAAGGACATGACGGCTTCCCGGTAGTAGTGGACAGTCCTCTGGCTGTTGAGGCTACCAATATATACAGTACTGAGATGTACGAGTACTATGACGAGGAAGCGCTCGAACTCCTCAGAGCCGGAATCAATCCGGTGACGTTCCCTGATCTTAAGGTCTCGATTTCGAGCGAGGAATCTATCGCGATCAACGCCGATCCGACGCCTAAGATCATCATATCCGCATCCGGAATGTGCGAGGCAGGCAGGATACGCCATCACCTTAAGCACAACCTCTGGAGACCTGAGTGCACCATACTCTTCGTTGGCTACCAGAGCCCGGGAACTGTCGGTGGCAAGCTGCTTGACGGAGCAGAAATGGTGAAACTGTTCGGAGAGGAGATAGCCGTTAAAGCGGAGATACTCAGGATAGATTCGTTCAGCAGCCATGCAGACGAGCCGCATCTTCGTGAGTGGGTCAGAAAGGCGGAACCGGGCGTCAGGATCTTCATCAACCATGGGGAAGATGAGGTGACCATGAAGTTCGCGGCGGAGGTCTCCGGTGTTACCGGCAAGCCGGCAGTCGCTCCTTACAGCGGAGAAGTATGGGATCTCGCGAAAGACGAACTCGTCCACAGGGCTGAGGTAGTACCGGTCATAAAGAAATCCGTACAGCCTAATACTCCTGACAGCGTGAACGACCACAGATTCGAAACTTACGCGACTCCTGCTTTGAGAGAGCTCAGACAGTCCGGATCCGAACTGATCAAGCTGATAGAATCGAGCAGAGGATGTTCAAACAAGGAACTGAACAAGATGCGCAGAGATATCGAGGAGATCCTCAAGAAATACGGAACGCAGGAGGGCGCCGATGGACAATAGGCCGATTGGAGTATTCGATTCGGGACTTGGCGGCCTTACATCCGTACAGGAACTGCACAGGCAGCTCCCCGAAGAAAAAGTGATATATTACGGCGACACGGCCAGGACGCCTTACGGATCCAAATCCCCTGAAACTATAGTGAAGTTCGCGACCCAGATAGTAGACTACCTGGTCGCGCGCAACACAAAGATGATAATCATAGCTTGCAACACGGTGACAGCCCTCGCGCTTGACTCGCTCAGAGAGCGTTATCCGGCGATCCCTATCATAGGCGTTATTGAGCCTACTGTAAGGAAGGTAGTCAGCGACGGCTGCGACAAGGTCGGTGTCATAGCGACCAAGGCGACCATCGGAAGCGATGTATACGGAAAAGAACTCAGGGCGCTGAGCCCCGGCATAGAAGTGCACAGCGCGGCCTGCCCGGCTATAGTACCTCTTGTTGAAGAGGGTCTTACAGATACGGACATCATGGAACTCACCATAAAGCATTATATGGACAGTTTCGTGAAAGAAGGCGGATTCAGCGATCTCATTCTTGGCTGCACACATTATCCGCTGGTGGCGAAGCACATCCGGAAACTGTATCCGGAGCTTCGCATGTACAGCTCTTCAGCCGAGGTAGTAAGGGAAGCGGCAGAGATACTCAGAGACCGTGACATGCTGGCTGCAAGCTCTGAATTTACAGACAGATACTACGCCAGCGACATGTCGGACAACTTCATCGCGATGACCGACATGCTGTTCGCGGATACTGATTTCAAGATACACCTGTTAAAACTTGAAGAATAGTAACTTTTCTTGTACAATCTATAGGCTTATGCGTTTTGCGCCGGTATGGCAGTGAAGCGTGACGCAGCGGAGGAGTTATTATGGAAACAGAATTTAAATACGATCTTGCGGATACATCCATATTCGATGACATAGTCGAAACTGCCGGGACAAGGAATCTCAGGCTCGAGGATGTTGAAGTTATAGACATGCACGCGGTTTATTTCGATACTGAGGATTTCGACTTCCGAAAAAAGGGGATCGCATACAGGATCCGCCAGGAAGACGACAGATGTACGGCGACCATAAAGTGGGACGTCAATGTCAGCGAAGGTCTTCACAGGCGCGAGGAGTTCAACCTCGTGGTGAACGATGAGAGATTCGCCGAAAATCCGAATATCGACATCTTCGTATCGAGCGACGCTTATGACGTGCTGCTCGAAGCCGCGGGTGACAAACCGCTGAAGAAGACCATTTCCATGGACTACCAGCGCAAGCAGTTCAAGGTCGACACAGGCCGGTCCATCAGCTGCATCTCTCTCGATGAGGGAGTCATACATCATATCGACGGACATACGGTCCCTATTTCCGAACTCGAGATCGAATGGTATTACGGGGCGGAAGAAGATTTCATGGACCTCGCCGACAAGATACAAAAGAAGTACCGCCTCGTGACAGAGGACAGGTCAAAGCTCCAGAGAGCGTTCGAATAAGGTAAAACAAATAATCATTATAAATAACGGAGGAACATTTCAAATGAAGGCTACACAGGTTTCAAAAGAGAACGGAGTCGTGAAATTCAACATCGAGTTCTCGGCAGAAGAATTCAAAGAAGCAGTAAACAAAGCATATCTGGCAAACAGAGGCAAGTTCCAGATCGACGGTTTCCGTAAGGGCAAGGCGCCTCGCAAGATCATCGAGAGCCACTACGGTCATGATGTATTCTGGGATGAAGCTCTCAACGATCTGCTCGAGAACGGATATTTTGACGCGGTCAAGGAGATGGACCTCGAAGTCGTTTCGCAGCCGTCATTTGAATCCCCTGAGATAAAGAAGGATGAGCCTGTAGTTCTTACAGGTACAGTAACAGTATTCCCTGAGATCGAAGTTGAAAACTACAAGGGACTCGAGATCGAGAATGTTGAGACAAAGATCGGCGAGAAGGAAGTCAAGGAAGAGCTCGAAAGAGTCCAAAAGAGCCAGGCCAGAATGGAGACCGTTGAAGACCGCAAGACAGAGAAGGGCGACACAGTCATCATCGACTTTGAGGGAACGGTAGATGGAGAGGCCTTCAGCGGCGGAAGCGCTGAGAACTACGAGCTCAAGCTCGGATCGGGACAGTTCATCCCGGGATTCGAAGAGCAGCTTGAAGGAAAGGACGCCGGAGAGGAAGTCGAAGTCGAAGTCGTATTCCCTGGTGACTACCACGCTGAAGAACTCGCGGGCAAGTCTGCTGTGTTCAAGTGCAAGATCCACGAGATCAAGAAGGAGATCCTGCCTGAGATCGATGATGAGCTCGCGAGCGACGTAAGTGAATTCGAGACTCTCGCCGAGTACAAGAAGGATCTCAAGAAGAAACTCCAGGAGAGCGCTCACGAAACAGACCTCTCGGTCATGAAGGACAGAGTTCTCGAGAAACTCTACGAACTGAACGAGATCGCTGTTCCTGAGGTAATGATCGCGAACGAAGTCGAGAACATGCTCTACGACATGAACCAGAGCCTCGCTGCTCAGGGACTCGGACTCCAGCAGTATGTAGAGTGGACGGGAAAGACGCTCGACTCACTCAGAGAAGAGACAAAGCCTGAGGCTGAGAAGAGGATCAGAACAAGGATCCTTCTCAAGAACATCATCAGGATGGAGAACCTTGAGGTCGAAGACGAAGAGATCAAAGAACTTATGGAGGACTTCGGCAAGCAGTACGGAATGACAGTCGATCAGGTCAAGGAAATGGCCGGCTCCAATACTGAGAATTACTTCAGAGAAGACGCTCAGACAAAGAAAGCCATCGACTGGCTCTTCGACAATGCCGTCAAGGTAGAGAAGAAGGCTGAAAAGAAGGCCAAAAAGGACGAAGAATAATATAAGCGGAAAAGGCGGTAAGGGATGAACTACGTACCTTATGTCGTCGAGCAGACAGGCCAGGGGGAGAGGACTTATGATATCTACTCTAGGCTGCTGATCGACAGGATCATTTTCATAGACGAAGAGATAAACGAGCATACGGCGAGCGTCGTTGTCGCCCAGCTTCTGTTCCTCGAGGCTCAGGACCCGGACAAGGATATCAACATCTATATAAATTCACCGGGAGGAATGGTGACAGCTGGTCTCGCCATCTATGACACGATGCGCTTCATAAAGCCGGATATCAGCACGATATGCGTAGGCATGGCGGCAAGCATGGCCGCCGTGCTGCTTTCGGCGGGTACGAAAGGAAAGAGATACGCTCTTCCTAACGCCGAGATCATGATCCATCAGCCTCTCGGAGGATTCCAGGGCCAGGCGTCGGATATCAAGATAAACGCCGATCACATTCTGGAGATCAAGGACAGGCTGAACCGCATCCTGGCTGAAAATACCGGTCAGGAGCTCTCCGTGATCGAAAGGGATACGGACAGAGACAACTACATGACTTCTGCCGACGCGGCCGAATACGGTCTTGTCGACAAGGTCATCGAGAGGAGCACAAATGCCTAACAACGAAGCAAAATGTTCATTTTGCAATAAGACAACATCCCAGGTCCGAAGCATGATGGTCGGACCCGGTGTTTATATCTGCAATGAATGCGTCGATCTGATCAAGGCGATGATGGACGAAGAGAAGAGCCCTGCTCCTAAGAGGAAGAAAGGCAAGCTGCCTACTCCTGAAGAGATCAAGGCCCAGCTCGACCAGTACGTGATAGAGCAGGATCCCGCAAAGAGGAGCCTGGCTGTCGCGGTATATAACCATTACAAGAGGATCAGACATCTCGACAGATACAAGAACAGCGACGCTGAGAAAGTAGAACTGCAGAAGAGCAATATACTGATGCTGGGACCTACAGGCTGCGGCAAGACTTTGCTTGCTCAGACGCTTGCCCGCATACTCGACGTTCCGTTCGCCATCGTCGACGCCACTTCTCTGACAGAGGCCGGCTATGTAGGCGAAGATGTCGAGAACATTCTTCTGAGACTTTATCAGGCAGCTGACGGCGACCTTGAAAGAGCGCAGAGAGGCATCATATATGTCGACGAGATCGACAAGATCGCGCGCAAATCCGAGAATATGTCGATCACCAGGGACGTCAGCGGCGAAGGCGTACAGCAGGCCCTGCTCAAGATCATAGAGGGCACCGTGGCAAACGTGCCTCCTCAGGGCGGCAGAAAACACCCTAATCAGGAATTCATACATTTCGATACAAAAGATGTTCTGTTCATCTGCGGCGGAGCCTTCACCGGCCTCGACAAGATCATCAAGGTCAGGATGGGCAACAAGGTCATCGGCTTCAATAAAGAAGAGAAAAAGGTCGATCTCAACGATGCGGACATACTTCTGAACACGCAGCCTGAGGATCTCCTGAAGTTCGGACTCATACCGGAACTCATCGGAAGACTGCCGGTGACTGTGGCTCTGAGCGAGCTCAGCGAGGAGGCTCTCGTCAGGATCATCACCGAGCCTAAGAACTCGCTGGTGAAACAGTATCAGACTCTCTTCGCGATGGATGATGTAGATCTCGTCGTAGAGGATGAGGCTGTCCACGCTATAGCCGACAAGGCGCTCTCGCTCAATACCGGAGCCAGAGGCCTCAGGGGCATATTCGAGAGCATCATGACAGACATCATGTACGAGCTGCCTTCCAGGCCTGAAGTGGACAAGTGCATAATCACGGCGGACGTCGTAAGGGGCGAGGCCAAGCCGGTCCTGAAGTTCAGAAAATCAGCTAAGGAAAGCGAACAGCTCTTATTGGAGAAGGAAGCGTAATGAGTGAATACGTAACGAAACGCGTCCCGTACATCCCGCTGAGAGGACAGGCGTTCTTTCCGGGGACGATAGTGGGATTCGATATAGGAAGGGACAAATCACTTGCCGCCGTTGATCTCGCGATGAACGGCGACAAATATATTGCGGTGTCTGCGCAGAGAGATCCGTCCGTTAGCGAGCCTCATCAGGAGGACTGCTATCTGACGGGCGTGATCGTAAGAGTGCGTCAGGTGGTCAAGAAGAATGAAGACTATGTGCGCATCCTTGTCGTAGTCGAGCAGAGGATCAGGATCGAAGAGATCTATCAGGACGGCGATACGCTTGCCTGTGATTTCGTGATCGCCGAAGATTATGACAATGACACCGAGGACATCAGCATGCAGGCCAATATACGCGTGCTGAGGCAGCTTTACATGAAATATCTCGAGCTGACAGGGCAGGGAGAATCCGCCGGAAGGACTCTCATAGACGACATCGACGATCCGTCGCTGCTCTGCAGCCTTATCGCGAACGAGATCGACGTCTCGTTCGATATCAAGCAGACACTGCTCGAGATAGACTCCGTCAAACTGAGGATCAGTCATCTTGTCGACATCATCGGCAAAGAGAACAACATCCTTTCGATCGCCAAGAGGATCAACAACCGCGTCGTCAAAAATATGAACCGCGGACAGAGAGAATACTACCTCAGGGAGCAGCTCCAGGTGATCAAGGAGGAGCTCGGTGAGGACGAAGATACCGATGACGAGATCCGCCAGTGGAAAGAGAAACTCGATGAGCTGAAGCTTGAAGAGAAGACCGATACCAAGGTCCGCAAGGAGATCGACAAGTTCAGCAAGATGAGCCCGATGAGCCCTGACGCCAATGTGTCCAGGACATACATCGAGACGATACTCGACCTGCCGTGGCATAAGGCGAACAAGGTGAACCGCAATATCAACAAGGCCGAAAAGATCCTCAATGAGGACCATTACGGGCTCGAGAAGGTAAAGGAGAGGATACTTGAGTGCCT
>SVDB01000020.1 GCA_015058065.1 Clostridiales bacterium | reverse complement strand
ACAGTCAGCAAGGGCGCCGGCGAAAACCTCAGATCCATAGGATACGAAGGCGATTATATCGTTATGCCTAACGGCGTAGACCTGCCGCGCGAAAAAGTCTCTGACGGACTCATCGCTGAGGTGACATCGGAATATGACCTGCCTTCAGACATCCCATGCTTCCTCTTCATAGGAAGACTCATGTGGTACAAGGGACTCCGCATCATTTTGGACGCGCTTAAACAGCTCGACCGCGGCGGAAAAGACTTCCGCATGGTATTCGTGGGCGGAGGCGGCGATGAGCGCGAGGTGCGTGGATATACAGGAGAGCTCGGTCTTGACAGCAAGGTCATCTTCACAGGAGTCCTTTCGGACAGGGAGAAGCTTCGCGCCTGGTACAGCCGCGCGGATCTCTTCCTATTCCCTTCGACCTTTGATACTAACGGTCTTGTCGTAAGAGAGGCAGCCGCTTCTGATACCGCGTCCGTCATAGTGGCCGGAAGCTGCGCGTCTGAGGGTGTGACTGATGGCCGCAACGGCTTTCTCATCGAAGAGAACGCGGATTCTCTTGCCGCGAAGCTCATGGAATTATGTGAGCGTCCTGAACTGATGAAAGAAGTCGGTAAAGGTGCCGGAGATGAACTTTATGTGTCCTGGGAGGACGCTGTCGCCAACGCGTTTGACCGCTATGGCGCAGTGATCGACAATTACAGAAGCGGCGTTTACGGAAAGCACGATCCGGTCCGGGGCTCATGGATGCAGTCACAGGGCGAACTGATGCAGATACTCGGCAGCATCGACGCCGCGGGCAAGACATTGAGGAATGATATCCGCGAGACCCGCGAAGGGATAGAATCCGCCCTTCGTTCACGGCGCAACAAAGCCATAGTCGATGTGATCGCGACAGGATATGAAGCCAGAGAGAGCCTCCGCTTATTCACAAATGATATAAAAGAACAAATCAAAGATACCGGTGAGGATCTCTGGGAAAAACTCGACCGGTATCTCTGACAAGCAAAAAGAGTCACCGCGCGGTGGCTCTTTTTTTCATGTAAAGAAACAGCGCCGCCCTTTTGCGGACAGCGCTGAATTCTCAAGGTTATTTCAGCTGTGCAGCTACCTCTTCAGCAAAGTTCTCTTTCTTCTTCTCGATGCCTTCGCCGACCTCGAATCTGACTACCTTTGTCAGTGCCAGACCCTTGTCAACGCTTCCGAGGTACTGAGCTACAGTCTGCTTGCCGTCTTCAGCTCTTACATAAGTCTGATCCATCAGGCAGATCTCCTTAAGCTGCTTGGAGACACGGCCGTCTACCAGACCCTTGAAGATCTTGTTGCCTACGATCTCTTCCTTAGCAGCAACAGCGAGGCCCGCGAGCTTTGCCTTTGCTTCTTCGGAAAGGAAATTAGGCAGGTAGTTGAAGTTGAAGCTCTTGTCTGCTCTCTTCTCAGCCAGGATCGAAGTATCCTCTTCACCCCAGACGCCGGCAGCAGCCTTGTCGATGAGTCCGTTCAGGATCGGCTTAGGAAGTGTGAACGGATCGTTCAGAGCACTTTCCAGAGTGATCTTTCTGATATTGGCGAGCTCATCCTCCGAGATCTCATCTCTGCTTACGAACTGCGGGTTCATTGCGGCAACCTGCATAGCAACGTTCTTCAGCGCTGCCTTGTTGTCGTCATTGTCCGCGCCGTTAGCAGCAACGATAACGCCGATGTTTCCGCCGCCGTGGATGTAAGTAGCCAGAACTTCTCCGGAAGCCTTGTCGATCCTTCTTACAGACATGTTCTCACCGATTTTCGCGATAAGAGCTGTAAGAACTTCACCGACTGTCGCTCCTTCGAAAGCCATAGCCTTGAACGCGTCCATGTCATCGCTTTCAGCGTCAAGAGCCAGCTTCGCAAGTCCTTCTACGAATCCGATGAACTCATCGTTCTTAGCGACGAAGTCTGTCTCAGAGTTGACTTCTACGATAGCAGCCGTCTTTCCGTCTTCGGATACAGCAGTCTTAACGAGACCCATAGCCGCGATCCTTCCGGCCTTCTTGGCAGCCTTCGAAAGGCCCTTTTCCCTGAGGATCTGAACGGCCTGATCCATGTCGCCTTCAGCCTCAACGAGAGCCTTCTTGCAGTCCATCATTCCGGAACCTGTGATCTCACGGAGTTCCTTTACCATTTTTGCTGTTACTTCTGCCATTTGATTTCTCCTTATTATTCCTCGTCTTCAGCTTCTTCAGCCTCTTCGGTCTCCTCAGCCTCAGCCTGCTCTTCCGGAGCAGCCTGGAAGCTCTCGCCCTGCTTCGCCTCGATGATGGCGTCTGCCATGCAGCTTGTGATCAGCTTGACGGCTCTGATAGCGTCGTCGTTTGCAGGGATCACGAAGTCAACATCGTCAGGGTCGCAGTTTGTGTCGACCATTCCCACTACAGGGATACCGAGGATGGCAGCTTCCTTGACAGCGATCCTTTCCTTCTTAGGGTCTACCACGAAGATTGCTCCCGGCATTCCCTTCATGTCCTTGATGCCGCCGAGGTACTTTTCGAGTTTGTCAGCCTCTGCGATCAGCTTGAGTGCTTCTTTCTTGGCATACTTGTTGATAGTGCCGTCTTCCTGCATTCTTCTGATCTCTTCGAGTCTCTCGATCCTCTTGCTGATGGTCTTGTGGTTTGTGAGCATTCCGCCCAGCCATCTCTCGTTCACGTAGAACATTCCGCATCTCTCGGCCTCATCCTTGATGGCAGCCTGAGCCTGCTTCTTGGTTCCGACGAAGAGAACCGGCTTTCCGCTCTCACCGACTTTTCTCATGAAATCATACGCGTCATCGACGAGTCCCAGCGTCTGCTGAAGGTCGATGATGTAGATCCCGTTTCTCTCTGTGAAGATGTAAGGAGCCATTTTAGGGTTCCATCTTCTGGTCTGATGTCCGAAATGGACGCCTGCTTCAAGCAGTTGTTTCATTGATACTACTGACATTTTATAACCTCCGGTTAATTAACTTCCACTGCGTCCCAGTATGCCTTAGACCCGTCGTTTCAGGGCACCGCGGCGGACTGCAGTGTGACAAATAAATACGGGCGTGCAAAGCGCACGCTCGTATATTATAGGAAAACACCATATTGTTTGCAAGGCTTTTTTTCACATTTTTCTTTGAAAAATCAATGTTTTTTGCTTATTCGCGCCTCGCATTTCACTGGCTGCTTTCATTCAGTTTTTCAAAGTTCTTTTTGTTCGATTTGTACAGGTTTTTATAGACCTCGAAGTTCCTCTCATAGACCTTGCTGTCCTTGGTCCGAGGCTTATATACGGCCGAGGCCTTTATCAGCTTGCCCGCCTCTTCGATGCTCTTTACCTCGCCGGTCCCGACCGCCGCCATCAGAGCGGCTCCCGCGGCTCCGGCGTTCTGCGGATTCTCAATGGTCTCTATCGTCCTTCCCGTGATATCCGCGAGTATCTGACATGTCACCGGTGAAAGCGCTCCGCCGCCGACGAACCTTATCGTCTTTGAGGTCTTTATCTTCTTGTCTTCGCACTCGAGCATCCACCTGAGGTGATAGCAGACACCTTCCGTGACCGCGCGTATCAGCTCGGTCTTTCCGGTGTCGAGCGAAATGTTGAAGAACATCCCTCTTGAATTGTGATCCTCAAAAGGACATCTGTTGCCGTGGAGCCACGGAGTAAAGATGACCCCGCCCGCTCCGGCTGGACAGCTGTCTATGACCTCCGACATGTAATCGTAAAGGCTCTCATATACCGTCTCTTTGCTGCCCGCTATGTCCTCCTGGTCCATATAGACGCCGATCTCATCCTTCGCGAGGTGATCCTTGACCCATTCAAGGCTCTTGCCCGCTGTCTCCATTTCGGCGAAGTAATTGAACAGACCCGGCACGACGGCGAGTCCGCCGCCTATCATATACTCTGTATCGACGAGCTGCTTCTTGATCAGTGTTGACACCCAGCCCGATGTGCCGCAGTAGATGTGGGTCTCGCCCTTCTTTACGCAGCCTGCCCCGATGCCGATCAGGGAAGCGTCTCCGCCGCCGCCATAGACGGCAGTGCCCTCCTTCAGACCCAGCTCGTCAGCCTGTTCTTTCCTGAGCTTTCCTGCCATGTCGGTCGTTTTGATCACAGGAGGCAGATGGTTTATGTCTATGTCGAACATTTCGCACATCTCGCTGCTCCAGCCCTGCATGTTTTTGCGGGTGTCGTAGAGCATGGTCGAACACGCGGAGTCTTCAGTCATGATGAACCTGCCGGTCATACGTCCTATAATGTACTCCTTCACGTCGAGCCAGTGCTTGACTCTGTTGAAGTTTTCAGGCTCGTGATTCCTGACCCAGTTGTAGCGCCAGATAGGGTCCTTGACACTGCCGGCGACCACGCCGGTTATTTGAAGTGACTTCAGGAGTTTCTGCGCGTTCATTCCCGCTATTTTGAAGCCCTGGCGAAGTCCTTCCTCTATCTCGTCTGACGCGCGCTGGTCCATGTAGCTCATCGGATGCCTTACAGGCACTCCGTCCTCGTCGACCAGGACCAGTCCCTGCATCTGCGAGCAGAACGTGATGCCGTCTATCTTCGCGGGATCGATGCCTGTTTTTTCAAGCACGGCTGCAGTGCTGTCACAGATAGCTTCCCACCATTCATCAGCATGCTGCTCCGCCCCGCCGTCAGGGAATGTGTACAGCTCATAGCCCTCAGAAGCGGAGCCAATGAGCTCTATCGTCTTATCAATATTGTAAATGCAGGTCTTGACACCTGTTGTACCGATATCATAAGCAAGTATCGTAGCCATGACGCGTCCCCCTTTATATCTCGTCTGACGTCCTATTTATCAAGCTTGCCGCACTTATCGAAGACCTTGTCGAATCTCGAGATCACGTCGTCGATCATCTCCTCGGTATACGCAGCGCTCGTGTAGAGCCTGGATCCCGCGAGAGTTATGATGCCCTCCGCCATGTAAGCTGCTCCCATGTGCTCCATTTCTTTCTGTCTTCTTGATGTTTCCTTGAGCACGACAGGAAGCTGCCATGGCTTGCTCCAGTCGATCGAATAGTGCATGGTGCCAACGGTGTCGACATGGCAGATGGAACCCTGATTGAATACCACGAACGGGAGTCCGTGCTTCTCGGCAGAGGCTCTTATGCCTTCTGTCAGCCTGTCGCCCATACGTCCGGCCTTTTCGCAGGCGTTTGTCTTCTCGATCTCTTCGAGAGTGTAATAGCCCGCGCAGCAGCTGATCGGAGTCGCCGCCATTGTCCCGCCGCAGAGAGCCTTCTTGATTTTCTTTCCAGATGAATCGAGTCCCGCACCGAGGTGCTGCATGCAGTCTCTGTGACCTCCGATGCCACCCGCGCCCGGATAGCCGCCCGCTATGACCTTGCCGAATACGGTAAGATCGGGATCCACTCCGAAATATCCCTGAGCGCCCGAGAGCCCGACACGGAATCCCGTGACGACCTCATCGAATATGACGAGGGCTCCGTACTTGTGCGCCAGCTCGACTGTACCGAGTATGAACTCCTTTGTTACAGGCCACGTGCCGCTTTCCGGACCTACAGGCTCTACATATACAGCAGCGGTCCCTCCGGTCAGTTTGTTCCTTCTGAGTTTCTTCTCAAGATCGTCAAGATCGCCAGGGAAGAACTCATCTGTGTGGCTGAAAGCATAGCCCGGGATGCCCCTTGACTGAAGTCCTTTAGTGCCCGGGATCCTTATGCCGTATGCCAGCATGTCCGACCATCCGTGATAGGCGCCGCCCATCTTAAGGATGTTCTTATTGCCGGTCTTCAGCCTCGCGATCCTTGCCGCGACCATGTCGGCTTCAGTGCCCGATCCGAGCATCCTGAACATCTCCACCGAAGGCACGAGATCGGATATCTTTTTAGCCAGTTTGTACTCGTATTCATGGAAGAGTCCAGTCGAAGGTCCGCAGGTGTTCAGCAGATCGATCACCTTCTCGCGTATCACTTCGGGATTGCTCCCGAGGACCGTAGGACCGCCCGCCTGAAGCAGGTCGTAGTACTCGTTTCCGTCTATATCATAAAGCTTTGCTCCGTCAGCCTTTGTGATGACTATCGGGAACGGATAATTGAACGCGAGGTTGTGCTGTACCCCTCCCGGGATTATCTGTTTAGCCTCGCTTATCTCAGCTTTTGAGCGCGGGCACTTCTTTTCAAAATACTCTTTTTCATAACGCTCAAGCGCGTCAGGGAGCACTCCGTAAACAGGACTGCTTTTGAGCCTGTCAAGCTGAGCGTTCACCGCGTCCGCGTCAAGGTACTTATCAATGGCAAATCCGTCATATGACATTTCAGATACCTCCTGTATCCATCCTGAGTTAATGTTTATTGGAATAAATGATCGAGCACTTCGGAAATGGACTGTCTGGTCCTCGCGCAGGCTTCCTTGGGCGGAAGAGTCAGGAACGGATCCGCGAAGCAGCCTCCGAGGATCACCTTCAGCGTTTCCGTGCTGAACGGACAGACAGTTCCCATGCTTTCAAACGCCGCTTCAACCATCTGCGCGCCGAGGGCGTTGTGTTCTTCCTCTATGTCCCTGAATTCCTGACGCTGCAGGGCGATCCTGTGAAAGACACTGACTGTATTGCAGTATTTCTCATTCGCGTCGCATATGAACATCAGCATCTTTCTTGCGGCCTCACGCTTGTCGCCGTTCTCCGCAAGCATCTTTTCCCTGTACTCATAGCAGTCCTTCAGGCCGTCCCTCATCACGAGTTCCACGATCTTTTCCTTGGTACCGAAATAGTTGAAGAACGTAGACTGGGATATCATTGCCGCGTCACAGAGCTGCTCGATGGTCGTGCTGTCGTACCCGTTCTCCTCAAAGAAGTGGAGCGCGTTATGCATGACTATCTCGATGCTGCGGTTCTTTTTTCTTTCTGCCAGTCCTGTTTTGCCCATAAGGCTTTCTCCGTTCTGTTATTCGTATTCTTTGAAGACTCTTTCATATACATCGAGCGCGTCATCGACGATGCCGATGCTGCCGTACGGGAAGTACGTCTTGCCGCCGTTGGCGATGATGAGTCCCTCCGCTGCGAGCGCCATCGAGAACCCGATGTAGTCCATGTAAGAAGCCATCAGCATGTCCATGTACTTCGGATCGTCCGGGCTGCAGTAATAATCGACATACGCGAGTCCGCTCACATCGATGTGAAGTATGGACGAGTGGTGGAAGAGCACCGCGGGCACATCATACCTGTCGGTTATGTCCGCGAGTCCTCTCATGAAATAGTCTGAGACCTTGTCGAGTTCCCTGTGGACCTCACCGGACTCGAGTTCTCTCAGCACGGTAAGTCCCGCGAGAGTGGTGAGAGGATTTGCCGTAAGGGTGCCTCCGACCTTGACCTTGTTGAGGCTCTCAGCGGATATTCCCGCAGCCAGCATCTCCATGATCTCTCTGCGTCCGCCGACTCCGCCGGAGTTGCCGAAGCCTCCTCCGATGATCTTGCCGAACACAGTGAGATCAGGCTTGGTGCCGAATATGCCCTGGGCACCGCTCATGCCGAGTCTGAACGCGGTCACTACCTCATCATAGATGAGCAGCATGCCGTATTTATCGCAGAGTTCCCTCGCTGCCTTGTGGTATTCCTTAGTGGTCGGAACTGCGCCGCTGTCCTGTCCCACAGCCTCCATGATGAATGCCGCCACTCCGCCGTCATCCTGATACTTCAGGATCTCAGCCTCGAGCGCCTCTACATCGTTTATAGGCACCGCGTGGGTGTTCTGGAAACAGTCCGAAGGGATACCGGCCTTTATATAGTCTCTCTTGCCGTTGTCGTTATAGACCAGCTGATCAGACCAGCCGTGGTATCCTCCGCGGAACCTTATGATATGCTTCTTGCCCGTATACGCGCGGGCAAGTCTTATGGCTATTATGTCCGCCTCAGTGCCGCTTGCCAGGGCACGGAACATCTCCACGCCCGGGACATGCTTCACTATCATCTCGGCCAGTTCTCTCTCATATACGGAATAAAGGCCGGATACCGGACCCTGTTCCGAAAGATGCTTCAGGGCAGCCTGCTGCACCGAAGGCCAGTTGTTTCCGAGGATAGTCGGTCCGCCCGCGCAGAGAAAGTCGATATATCTGTTGCCGTCTATATCGTAAAGATACGGCCCGTCCGCCTTCTCTATCGCCAGCTGGAATGGATGATTGTTGGCCAGGTTATGCTGTATCCCTCCCGGGATGACGAGCTTGGCCTTTTCCATCTCCTCTTTTGACCCGCGGCATTTCGTATCGAAGTATTCGGTATATCTGGCCAGCGCGCTTTTTTTAAGGTGCTTTCTGTTTTTCAGAAGTTCGCCCTCGGCCGCGAGCACGGAATCGAAATCATATTCGTTCAGTAACCTTGCCATGGCGCACCTCTTTTAGAGCATCTCCTCAAGTTCAGGATCGACATAATCCGTTTCACCGTTACGTCTTCTTTCATTTGCAGCCTGAAGCTTGGTGTATTTTCTCTTGTTGACCGGATACTTGATGATGCAGATAAGCGATACCAGCAGGCAGGCTCCGACGAACAGTGTCGAGATATTCTCGAGGCCTGTCAGGGTCGAAGCGCTCTGTGTATCCTTCGCCGCATCGAATCCGACCATTGCCAGAGCGATGCCTATCGCCTGAAGTCCGACAGCGTTTCCGAGTTTCTGAACGAGCTGCGGGAACGAGGTGATGCATCCTGCCCTGTTTTTATGGTTCTTATACTCATCGAGCTCGATGAGGTCATATGAGAAGTCATAGAAGAAGCACCAGAATCCTACGCCGGCAAGTCCCGTAACGCCCTGAAGGATGAAGATGTCGAGAAGCGAATCTATGCCCTTTATCTTTACGAATATCAGGCCGATAAGGCAGAGAACGTATCCGGCTATGACCGCGTGCTTTCTGTCCCACTTAGTCGCTACCCATGTCATGATAGGAGATCCTACCAGGAAGCAGATGAGTGTCATCGCTGATGTCTCGGTTATAACAGTAGCAGGCAGACCCGCCTTGTAGATGATGACATATTCAACATTTGCCGTAGCGATCGCGTTGGCGAACAGCATGAAGAAGATCCATGGGATGAACCACTTCATCGGCTTCAGCTTCAGAAGGTCTTTGTAAGTCTTCATGATGCCGTCGTTATCTTCCTGAACAGCCTTTTTGATGAATTTTACATCCTTGATCGAGAAATGATTGATGAGTCCGAAAATGATGGAAAGCGCGCCGATCGAGAACGCAGCGGCTGTCCATGCTTTTTGCTCGTTGAGCACGCCGGTGTAGACTCCTACGAATACCGAAGGGAGAGCCGCGCCTATATAGATGAAGAGCGCGTTCATCATCGAAGATATTCCCCTGATCTTTGTGAGCTCGTCATAATTATCCGTCATCTGCGTAACACAGGCATAGTACGGGATGCAGAACATCGTGTACGCTACCCACATCACCGAAGACACAACGGTGTAGTAGATGAATTTGACCGTCTGGCTTCCCGGGATGACGATGAACGTCAGGCCGAGCAGGATGCCGGTGAACACTCCGCCGATCAGCATGTACTTTTTCATGTCTGCTCCAGGCTTATCGCAGATCCACCCGATGAGCGGGTCGGTGATCGCGTCGACGCAGACCGAGATCAGTGAAATGGTGCCCGCGAGCACCGGGTTGATCCCCGCCACAGTCGTCAGGAACAGGATGAAGTACACATAAAACATGTTGTAAACTATCGACTCGGATCCAATGCCCGATTCATAGCCGAGTTTACGCAGCGGAGTCAAAGAATCATTCTTTTTCATAAAGTCCCCCTTTTAACATTGCTTCCTAATTATCCGCATGGATCGTCCTGTTAAAATCATTATATTTGCGAAAAAATACACCGTCAATTATTTTTGCAGTCAACTGCAAATTTTGTACAAACAAAAACACGCTCCCTTCCGGGAAGCGTGTGTGTTTGCCTATATGATAGCCTTTTGTTTCCAGCGGCCTCTCCTGTAAACGATGACTGTCATCGTCGCTCCGATCAGCCATGTCAGCAGCAGTGACACGAACATCATGTAGAAATGTCCGTGAGGCTCTGCAGGAGACCTCGTCATCCAGGTCATCAGGTAGGCAAGCGGGACACGGATCACTACCGTGGATATCATTGAGAGCCACATCGGCGACATCGTGTCTCCGGCTCCGCGCATTATTCCCTGCAGACACTGGGTAACTTCCATGGCTATGTAGCCGGCTCCGAGTATCATCATCATATGATAGCTCTGCTCGATCAGCGCGTCGGTATTCGTGAACAGCGCCATCAGATATTTGCCGAACAGCAGGATCAGCACTGTGATCACAGCGGATGTCGCCATGGCGACGAGTGTGCCCTTTTTAGCGCCCGT
The DNA here is from genome assembly GCA_015058065.1 of Clostridiales bacterium. Lineage (GTDB taxonomy): Bacteria > Bacillota > Clostridia > Peptostreptococcales > Anaerovoracaceae > Crickella. The sequence goes on along the minus strand of SVDB01000020.1, from coordinate 8,854 downwards.
TTCAACACGGTCCAGCCTGCCGGCTCCGATGTTCTGTCCCGCGAATGTCGTCATGGCAGCGCCGAACGAGAACGCCGGCATCATCACGAATCCGTCGATCCTCATGACTATTACGTTAGTCGCGATGCACATAGGTCCGAAACTGTTCGTAAGAGACTGTACCACGACCATCGAGAGCGAGAAGATAGCCTGCGTTACGCCTGACGGAAGACCAAGCTGCAGGAGCTCTTTCATATACTTTTTGCCCGGCTTCAGATAAGCAGCTTTCATGTCGAAGCAGTCTGTCCTTCTGCGGAGTTTGAGGAACGAAAGCACAGCCGAGACAGTCTGCGCGATGACCGTTGCCAGAGCTACGCCCGGTACTCCGAGGCCCAGATTAGCTACGAAATAAATATCAAGGACGATATTCAGCAGCGTCGCTATTATGAGATAGATAAGCGCGGATACTGAATCTCCGAGTCCTCTCAGCATGCCGCCGAGTATGTTATAGAACGCGCAGCCCGCGATACCCAGGAAGAGCATCCTCAGATAGCCGTCGCACCAGTCGATTATCTCATCAGGAGTGTTGAGCAGCCTGAGAAGTGGCATGGTGACCAGAGGCGCGATCGCCATGACTATGAGAGAAGCTATGAAGGTCATGGTTATGCAGCATCCGATCGATTTGGACAGCGATTCGCGGCGTTTCGCGCCGAAGTACTGCGATACCATGATGCCCGCGCCGACTGATATGCCCATGAAAAGCACCAGCAGAAGGTTCAGAATAGGTCCCGCGCTTCCTACGGCCGCCAGGGCGTTGTCTCCGATATACTTGCCCACGACAATGCTGTCAACTGTGTTATACAGCTGCTGGAACACGTTTCCTATCAGCATCGGTATCATGAACTTGACTATCTGGCGGACCGGGTCCCCCTGAGTCATGTCGACCGGTTCAAATAACTTCTTCCACATTACCTATCGGCTTCCTTACTGTGTTCTCTTCTTTTTCGCATAAATGCAACCCCTATATTATGCTTCATTCCGTGCCATAACGCAATAATGTGTTATACAAAAAAGGACGGCTCCCGGTACACAGTGTGTCACGGAAAACCGTCCCTCTCTCTGCTTTTTTTGACGTGCCGGAATACTATACCGGGAACTCGATGGCGATGTCCTTGCCCTCCGCGATGTAGAGCTTGACTACTCCGCCGCCGAATGTCATCTGTGTGCCCGCAGGGACTGCAAGCGCAGGAGCGGCAGGCTCTGCAGCAGCTTCTTCAGCTGGAGCCTCTTCAGCGCCCGCGTCAGGATCCTGGATGTTGTCTACGATGTCTGCTGTGAGCGGTGTCAGAGAGTCGGAGACCTCTTTGAGTGTAGCTCCGAGGCACTGTCCGATCGTGAGGCATCCGTCCAGCTTCAGAAGTCCTGTGTCTACCAGGTCAGGGAAGATCGCAGGATCTTCGAGATTGTGATGCGAGATCTCGCCCGGCTCCATTCTGCAGCAAAGTACCGCAGGGTCATTCTTATGCTCTAATGCGTATTCCAGTTCGATTGACATATAATTATCTCCTTTTCTTTGAAATCAAGGCTGTTCTCATAACCTTATTTATTATATCAGCCCCAATAACTACAAGATTATTGAAATAATCTATCAGAAAGTTCGGAGATATCGTCTTTGAAGATAAAACAAAGATGTATTTACTGTCTCTCAGCGATCTTTTTCGCGTCCTTAACGAGCGACGCGATGTTTTCGCGCTTCACCAGATCGCAGCCGTTATCTATACGGTCCTTCATCAGGGCAGCCTGGGATTTCGCGTCCGAAGTGCTGCCTGACAGCAGGACCGCGCGCATGGTCTTCATCAGGAACTTATCGAGACCTTTGACGGCTGACGGATCATACCTGCCTCCGAGGATATACATCAGCACCCTGTTCTCATTCTTGGGATCGATCTTGCCGATGCTGTAGCCCCATACCTGCGCATAGTTTTCGGCGGTCTCATCAGCGAAACCGACTCCGAACACCAGCAGTTTTTTCATGATCCCGGGATCAAGCATTTTAGCGAACTTATCGAAATCCACTATACCCGAGCCGCGGATCCATCCGCCATAAATAACACAGTCAAAAACATGTAGATCCATACTGAGAGCATCGGAAAGCGGCAGCGCCTCGCAGCCGAGATCCTCCGCTATCCACTCCGCGTACTGCTTCGTGGATCCCCTTTTGGATGTGTATATAACAATGTGCTTTTTCATATCGTGGATCCGTTGCTTCTGTTTTCTTTAGCCCTTTACGTTCTCTTCGCCCAGCAGCCTTACCAGTTTCGCCTTAAGATCGTCTGTAAACGTCACGCGCTTGTCGGCATTGCATCTGACAGGCTTCTGACCAGGCAGATAAACGAGCACATCACGGCCTCCCGGATACAGGCTTATCATGTCAGTGATATGCATCAGAAGTTTGCGGCCGCCTCCATGCGAATCCAGCACCTGCTGCGGTATCCTGAGTTTGACCGGATCGTTCACAGGCGCAGCGGCCCGCGCAGGACCGGTCTGCTGAGAAGCCGCGTAGTTTTGCGGCATGCGCGTAGGTTCCGCATACTGCCTGCCGTCGTATGGCGCCGGAGCATAATAGTCGCCGTTCCTGCCGTAGTTCCTGTTTTTCGCGAGAGTCGATATATCCTCGATCGGCACGATATCTTCAGCCAGGATCTCCGCCTCACTTTCATCCTTGAAACTGACGCGCCCGGATATGCCGACTATCCTGTCGTTCGCGACGAGGTTTCTCTTCCTTTCATATACCTTAGGGAAGACGATCGCGTCGATCACTCCGTCGAAGTCTTCAAGAGTGAGTCTGGCCATCTCCTGCGACTTGCGCGTGAACATGGTTCGCACGCCGCTGATCATGCCGGCAACTATGACCAGATCTCCGTCCTTGAACTTAGAAGTGTTGATGACCATGCTGTCCGCGTCTTCGCCGCCGGTCGTGAATTCCTCGCCTCCGCCTGTGAGTTCTGCAGTGCCCGCGGTCGTGTTGTCATGTATCAGCGCAGCGTATTCATCGAGCGGATGCCCGGAAAGATATACTCCCAGCATCTCCTTCTCCATGGCAAGCTTCGCGTCCTTATTGAAATCAGCGACTTTTGGAAGGTCAGGAGTCACTATGATGTCGTCAGCGAAGTCATCGAGCTGGAAGAGGCTGATCTGCGCCTTGTTGCCCTGCTTTGCCTTCTTCTGCGCGCGCTGCACCGCGTCGTCGCATACGGCCATCAGCTGAGCGCGGTTCGGATTTATGTCGTCGAAAGCGCCGGCCCTTATGAGCGATTCTATCGCCTTACGGTTGAGTTCACCCGCGTCTATCGCGTCAATGAATTCGTATATGTCGTGAGTCCCCTCGACCGACTTGCGGCCCTCGATTATGGCTTCGATTATTCCCTCGCCGACATTCTTGACGGAAAGCATGCCGAAACGTATGCGCCCGTCCTTCGTCGAAAAGTTCTTTTCGCTGTGGACCACTGAAGGCGGAGCCAGTCTGATGCCCATCTCACGGCAGTTGCGTACGTAATCGGCGGTATGCCTGACGTCGCCCGCCATGCTCGTCATCAGCGCGGCCATGAATTCGACCGGATAATGGCACTTCAGGTAAGCTGTCTGGTATGAGATCACGGCATACGCCGCCGCGTGGGATTTGTTGAACGCGTACGAAGCGAAGCTGACCATGTCATCGAAAATGGTCTTCGCCGCCTCGGACGGTACGCCGTTGCGGACGCAGCCGGCTATCTCGACATTTCCCTTGTCGTCAGTCTTGCCGTTGATGAAGTATTCCTTCTCTTCGAGCATGACGCTCATCTTTTTCTTGCTCATCGCGCGGCGCACCAGGTCGGAGCGTCCGAACGAATAGCCTCCGAGATCACGCACTATCTGCATCACCTGCTCCTGATAGATCAGGCAGCCGTAAGTGACCCCGAGTATGTGCTCGAGATGAGGGTCAACGTATCTTATATGATCCGGATTCTTCTTGTTATCTATGTATTTCGGGATCGAGTCCATCGGACCCGGTCTGTACAGGGCGATGCCCGCCACGATATCTTCGAAGCAGCTCGGCCTGAGGTTCTTCATGAAGTCCGTCATACCGCCGCTCTCAAGCTGGAACACTCCCTTGGTGTTTCCGTCAGCAATCAGCTTGTAGACTTCGGGGTCGTCAAAGTCCATCGATGAAAAATCGATGTCGATCCCATGATTCTCTTTTATCATGCGAAGCGCGTCACGGATGACCGTGAGGTTTCGCAGGCCCAGGAAGTCCATCTTGAGAAGCCCCAGCTCCTCGATGGTCGTCATGTTGAACTGGGTAGCTACGCCCTTGTCAGATGAGTACAGCGGTACGTATTCATCGAGCGGCATCTTTGAGATCACTATGCCGGCAGCGTGAGTGGACGCGTGGCGAGGCAGTCCCTCAAGCGCCATCGACAGATCGAGCACCTGCTTGACAAGCGGTTCGTTCTCGTAGCGCTGCCTGAGATCCTGATTGACCTCGAGCGCCTTCGCGATAGTGATGCCGAGTTCGTTCGGTATCGCCTTCGCTATCGCGTCGCCCTCGGCGTAAGTCGCGTCAAGAGCCCTCGCTATATCGCGCACGGCTGCCTTTGCCTTCAGCGTTCCGAAGGTGATGATCTGCGACACCTTATCCTTGCCGTACTTTCGAATGACGTAGTCAATTACTTCCTGACGCCTCTCGATGCAGAAGTCTATGTCAATATCCGGCATGCTCACGCGCTCCGGATTCAGGAACCTCTCGAAGATGAGGCTGTACTTGATAGGGTCGATCTCGGTTATCGCGAGGCTGTAGGCTACGATGCTGCCGGCCGCGGAGCCTCTGCCCGGTCCAACGGCTATACCACGCGATTTGGCGTAATCGATGAAATCCCAGACGATAAGGAAGTACTCGACATAGCCCATTCCCTCTATGACCCTGAGTTCTGTCTCGAGCCTGCGGCGGTACATGCTTTCAGGATCCATAGCCTGATCGCCGTAGCGCCTCACCAGTCCTTTATAGCACAGTTCTCTCAGATATTCGTCTGTCGTCTTTCCGTCAGGCGGTATGTATTCAGGCAGGTGGTAATTTCCGAATTCGAATTCGACATTGCACCTTTCAGCTATCTCCTGAGTCCTGTCGACCACCTCAGGCATGTCCGGGAAGAGTTCTCTCATCTCTGCTTCGGACTTGACGTAAAACTCGTCATTCTCAAACCTCATGCGGTTCTCGTCGGTCACCTTCGCCTGGGTCTGGATGCACATAAGCACATCCTGAGCCGTCGCGTCGCTGCGTCTCAGATAGTGCGCGTCATTGGTCGCGACCATCGGGATGCCCGTCTCGGCGCTCAGTGCCTTGAGTCCTTCGATAACTCTTTCATCCTCTTCGAGGTGATGGTTCTGCACCTCGAGGTAGAAATTGCCTTCGCCGAAAGTGTCTCTGAGCCAGAGAGCCTCTTTCTTAGCGCCCTCGTAGTCCCTGTTAAGCAGCATCCTCTGTACATTGCCCGCCAGACAGCCCGACAGACAAATAAGGCCTTCGCTGTACTGCGACAGAAGGTCCTTGTCGACACGCGGCTTATAGTAGAAACCCTCCACGTAGCTCTTCGAAACTATCTTTACAAGATTGCTGTAGCCCTGCTGGTTCTCTGCAAGCAGTATCAGGTGTCCGGAGTTGCGGTCCTTGTCGGGATCCTTGTCGTAAAGCGTCCTGGCCGCGGTATAGACCTCGCATCCGATGATAGGCTTGATGCCCGCTTTTTTGCAGGATTTATAAAAATCGACCACGCCGAACATGGCTCCGTGGTCGGTTATCGCGCACGAATCCATGCCGAGCTCCTTCAGGAGACCCGGGAGCTCGGAGATCCTGCTCATTCCGTCGAGCAGGCTGTATTCAGTGTGCAGGTGCAAATGCGTGAACATCGTTTATATTATTTCTTTTTTCCGTTGTATCTGAACGCCAGCATCGTTATGTCGTCGAACTGCGGGGTGTCCCCGGTGAATTCGCTTATCGAATCCTTTACGTTCTTCAGCAGTTCTTCAGGCATGGGTAAAGTATATCACAAGTAAGGCAATGTCTTCGTTCATTTGGAAATTTTATATCTTCATTTATTGCCACGGTTCAGCAGTTAGATGTACAATACTTTCGTATGTTTTCTGAAGTATATAAAGGACCTGAATGTGCACAGGTCATGAGATCAAGAAAAGAGTTATAGGGACGCATGGTTTATAACAACATCCTTGAGGCTCTCGGCCATACGCCGATGATACGCCTCAACCATATCAATCCGCCTACGAACGCAGAAGTACTGGTCAAATTCGAAGGACTCAACGTTGGCGGTTCCATCAAGACAAGAACGGCATATCAGATGATAAAAGCCGCTGAAGAAGCGGGAGCTGTCGGTCCGGGCACCATAATCGTAGAGCCTACCAGCGGCAATCAGGGTATAGGACTCGCTCTCGTCGGAGCCGTGCGCGGCTACCGCACTATAATCGTCATGCCTGATTCCGTAAGTGAGGAACGCCGCAAACTGGTGAAACACTACGGAGCTGAGGTCGTCCTCGTACACGATGACGGCGATATCGGGAAGTGCATACATGAGTGCCTCGCGACCGCCATGAGAATGGCTCAGCAGGACAAGCGCGTATTCGTTCCTCAGCAGTTCATCAATATAAACAACATCGTGGCTCAGAAGACCACCACCGCTCAGGAGATACTTGAGCAGGTGAACGGACCGATCCACGGTTTCTGCTCCGGTATCGGCACAGGCGGCACCATCACCGGAATAGGTGAAGTGCTCAGAGAGCACAACCCTGACATAGAGATCTGGGCAGCCGAACCTGAAGACGCGGCGATACTCGCGGGCGGCAGCATCGGCACCCATGTACAGATGGGCATCGGCGACGGGCTGATCCCCGACATACTGAATACAGAAGTATACGACAACACCTGCATCATTCCTGATGACAACGCTCTCGACATGGCAAAGCGTCTGGCAAGAGAAGAAGGCATAATGTGCGGCATTTCATCAGGCACAAATGTGGTAGCGGCCATCATGCTGGCTGAAAAGCTGGGTCCGGGCAAGACCGTTGTGACCGTTCTTCCGGATACCGCGGAGCGTTACTTCTCTACCCCGCTCTTCGAAGATGATGATTATATCTCCCCTTCCGGCAGATGATCCCGGATGCGGAAAGCAATAAACAAGAGGTGTATATCCCGCCCGGGATATACACCTCTTTTGTTGCCTCATTATTCTGCGGATAACTGCTGTGATGTCTTATTTGATTCCGCGCTCTTTTTTGAGCATCGCGATCTTGAGTTTTTTGATGCACTCTTTTACATCGTCTTCGGTGTAGTTGTTTTCACCTACGATGTTGGACTCGATGCCCTCAGGGTTCTTGTTGAAATCTACCACGTTGTCAAGATAAGGGCTCTCTACTACGAAAGTGCCTGCTGTACCGCTCCAGTTGAGTCCTGCCACAGGGATACCCCTTTCGCCGATCTCGTTGACGCAGTTTACATAGTCTACGTCAAGGTTTCCCCAGCCGTCAGTCTCTACGATGACGCCGTCAGGTCTCGCGCACTCGGCGACTACAGCGGCAGTCCTGGAGCATCTGATCTTTTCTTCGTTACCCTCAGGCGATCCGAATACCAGTACTCCCATCAGGTCGATGCCCGGGTCCTCACCAAGCAGTTTGATCAGAGGATCTCTGAAGTGGTGAAGGCTGGTTTCTTTTGTTGAAGGACCTACTCCCATGTCGCACCTCCTTAATTCATAGCCTTGATAGCGCCGTCTCTGAACTCGTTCGGAGTCAGCATGACAGGCATCGCGCCGTAATCGATAAGTGACTTGCCTCCCTCAACGCCACTTGGCTGATCAGGGAAGATCCATGTGTCGAGCATCGCTCCGTGAGCGATCATCTCTTTGATGACCAGTACCTTCTTCTGGCCCGGTCTGATGCGGTCGTAGTACTCATGACGTTCTGTGCACTTGGTGCCTTCGAACTTCTTGAGCTGAGGTCTGAATTCGTTCATCCACTCTTCGACCATCCTGTACGCGTCGATGACCGCGTATCTCTCCTGCCCCATACCCTTCTTAAAGGTGATGTCGAAGGAGATGATGAAATCATCGTCAGCAGGAGTGCCCGCTCTGTTGAGGTAAAGCATGTCCTTGAGATTTCCCTCGGACGAACCGAACTCGTGAGCCTGCTCGCCGTCAACGTCGACGCCCGTAGGCATCACGTAGACGCCGGTGATGGTGTGCGTGATACCCTCACCGCACTTGCCAAGTACCTTCACGGAGATCGGAATGATGTCCATGATGGTATTAGTATATCTGTCATGATCACCCGGCTTGATGATCTGGATGTCTATTTTTTCAATTACTTCGCTGTGCTTCGCTGCCAGCGCGTCGAGACCGTCTTTTGTGATGGTCATCTTTCCGTCAGTGGTGATCTTGTTTTCGTCTCCGAATTCCACGTCATTCATGTGGAATGCCTTGATCACCAGTCTTCTCAGTTCAATGTCTTCCATTGTGTATTACCCTCTCGCTCAATATGCGACAGTAAAAGCCTCTTTTGTAAAGATGGGGCTGATTTCTCAGCCCCATCTTCGGAATAGTCCGATGTCCTATTCTGTTTTTGTACGTCAGTACTAGATAACTGCGTGATACTCGTAAGGCAGCTGAACGATCTTGCCCGGAGTCTCGATAGTCTCGAGGAGCTCGAGGGATGCCTTTACGATAGCAGTCTGCATCTCTACATCGTGAGGTGCTCCTGCGTTAGCGCCCATAGGTACCATAGGAGCAGCAGCTCTCGGTGTACCAGCCTGTCTTACGACCGGTGGAAGAGCAGC
>SVDB01000091.1:3563-5248 GCA_015058065.1 Clostridiales bacterium | reverse complement strand
AGAGTCCTCCCGGCATAGACCAGATTGGCATCGATCTGCTCAAAAGCAGCTCTCGCGTTCCTGTACATCAAAGGGAACGCAATTACTGTCGCCGCCAGTATGCACCCAAGCCAGGTATGGACCACCTGTATGTCGAAGGTGTCATTCAGGAAAATGCCGAAAGCCCTCCTGCGGCTGAATATCAGCAATAAAAAGAAGCCCGCGACGGTAGGAGGAAGAACCATTGGCAGAGTCAGGATCCCATCAAGGATCGACTTTGCCTTGTAGTCCTTCTTTATCACCTTGCGGGCAGCCCAAAGGCCGAGGAAGAACGATATCACAGTCGCTACGACCCCGGTCTTCAGGGAAATCCACAGTGGACTCCAGTCCAGTGTTTTTGCCAGTTCTAAAAAACCGCTCACTTGCCCTTTTATTCTTCCTATTCTACGTCTGTATCGAATCCGTACTGCTGATAAAGAGCTTTCGCGTCGTCGTTTGTGATGTACGCAATGAAATCGAGAGCCGCGGCAGTCTCGGCGTCAGTCGCGTCAGGATTCACGATCTGAGCGACAGGATAAATGATGTTTCCGGTCACGTCATAAGGAACGACTTCAAGGATCTTTACGCTGTCTTCGTGTCCGATGGTGTCAGACAGGTAGGTCGTCCCGACCTCGCATGACGCTTCCTCGACAGCAGCGAGCACCTTGCTCACATTGCCCTGCTCGCTGATCTCGACACCACCGAGCTGCTCGGAGACTTCAGCTGTAGTTATGGCAGCCGGGTCTTCGACCTCAGCGAGCAGACCGAGATTGATCATTGCCTGCCTGGTGTACTTGCCTACCGGAACGCTTCCGTCAGCGAGAGCGATGCTCTTTGCCTTCGCTATGTCAGCTAGACCTGTAACTTCTGTTCCGCTGTCAGGCTGTGTTATGACTACGAGCTGATTATTGACCACATTCGTCCTTGTTCCTTCAACGACCAGTCCGTCTTCTTCGAGCGTATCCATCTGCTTCTGAGCAGCACTGAAGAATACGTCACATGGAGCTCCTTCCTGGATCTGAGTCAGCAGAGCGCCGGAGCTGTCAGCGTTGATCACGATGTCTACGCCCGGATTCGCTTCTTCGTACGAAGCCTCAAATTCGGCCATTACATTGCCCAGAGACGCAGCAGCGAACACGTTAACCGTGACTGTCTCAGAAGACTCTTCTTCACCGCCTCCTCCGCATGCCGTGAACGAAAATACCATTATGGAAGCGAGGATCATTACCAATATCTTTTTCATCGAAAGGCTCCTTTCTCCACCGGAAAAACGGTAATTATTTGCCGAAACCGCAATCCGGGAATGTACAGACTTCGCAGTTCAGGCACAGTCCCCCTTCTCCGAGTTTGTCGAAGTCACCCTTTTTCAGTATTTCACCTGTCATTATCCTCGGCAGGACTATGTCGAATATAGTCCTGCGCGCGTACATGACGCAGCCCGGAAGTCCCATGACAGGTATATTGTTTTCTCCGTAATACGCGAGCATGAACATCGCGCCCGGGAGTACCGGCGCGCCGTAAGTGACCGCGCTGCCGCAGACATTGCGTATTGCCAGCGGTGTCCTGTCATCCGGATCGACGCTCATACCGCCGGTGCAGACGATCATGTCGCAGCCTTCATCCAGAAACTCGCGTATATGCTTCTCGATATTCACATTGTTGTCATC
>SVDB01000091.1:0-3463 GCA_015058065.1 Clostridiales bacterium | reverse complement strand
GCCTTCAGTTCTATCTTGCCTTCCTTCACCTCTCCGCGGCTCATGTTGTCGCCTTTGCAGATGGCGCAGAGGACCTCGGCAGCTTCGTTTTCGTGCATCATGTTCTCATTGTTCTCCCATATGTAGATATGGTCCTTGCCAACAGAAAGAAGCACCGGTATATCCTCTTCGGTGATTACGTGTCCCTTCCGGAATACGGCGTCCTTGGTGACGCCCTTGATTATCTGAGTGATGTCGTGACAGATGATCTGTCCTACGGCATCTTCTGTTTTCATAAGTTTCATTTCAGTCCCCGGTTTTTGATAGTGCTATAGAGTTCAAAAGTTAAAACCCTTGTATAATTATAGCGTCATAACAAGTCTGAAAACAACAAAAATACCCCATTTTAAGGGGTATTTTCCATTTTCAAAACTAAAACCGTTTTAGTTTTATTCAGTCATCACTGCCGCTACAAGCAGCGGTACGGCAGTCTTTGTGTATTGCGGATCCACCTTAAATGAAGGATCATGCCATGAGGCGCACACCTTTCCCGGAGTCCCGCTTCCGACCCAGTAAAAGAACGACGGCAGTTCTTTTCCGAAGAGCGCGAAGTCTTCTGAAGCGAGGCACGCCTTTCGGTCAACTACATGATCATGCCCTGCCGCGGCTTCAGCTGCCCGGCTGGCGATGTCATACAGCGATTCAGGGTTATCTACCGCAGGCACCACATCTACTATATCCGTGTCACAGCTGCACTCATACGCTGCCGCTGTATTCGCGGCCAGGCTCCTGAGCCTTTCTTCCATGCGCAGATGCGTTGAGTGATCGAACGACCTGAAATACCCGGTGATCACAGCCTCGCGCGGCACCGGGATGTCCGGACCGCCTGCGACCAGACTGTTTACAGTGCATATGACAGGCTCAAAAGGATCGGCATTGCGGCTGACTATGGTCTGAATTCCTGTCACAAACGAGGCCGCAGCCACTATAGGATCTACGCACTTGTGAGGCAGTGAACCGTGGCCGGGAACGCCTTTGTAAGTGACTGTGAAGATGCTCTTTTCGGACATCAGGGGGCCCTTATGCACGACTATGTCTCCGCAGTCCACTTCGGGCCGGTTATGTATCCCGAACATGCGGACAGGCATCTGAGGTGCCTTTTCGAAAAGTCCGTGATCAAGCATGATCCTCGCGCCGTGTGTTCCCTCCTCTGCGGGCTGGAACACGAACAGCACGTTGTACGGAAGATCCTCCTTTACAGCGCAGAGATAGTGCATTGCACCGAGCAATGTCGCCGTGTGGGCGTCGTGACCGCAAAGATGTCTCGGTCCCTGCTCGGTCGGCAGGGCGTCGATATCAGCCCTGAGTGCTATCGTCTCCGCCTTTCCGGCATCAAGAAAGCACACAAGCCCTGTCTCAATACCGATGTCGATGGTCTCCACCGGGTATTCTCTGCAGACATCACGGATGTACGCAGTCGTCCTGTATTCACTGAGTCCCTTTTCGGGCATCTCGTGAAGGACCTTGCGGTGTTTTTCCGCAAGGTCCACTGATTTTGTCATTAATTCTTTATCAAACATATTTATTTTATGAATCCCGATCCTTTAGCGGATACTCTGTAAAGGCCCCTAGGCGTCACGCGGAGCTCAGGTATTACGGTAAGCGCCATGAACGACAGTGTAATGAACGGATCGAAGTCCTGTGAGACTCCCATCTCGTACGCCTTATCCTTCATGACCTTGAGCTTATCATTTACCTCCGCGAAGTGGACGTCCGTCATCAGGCCCATGATAGGCAGCGGCAGCGTTTCGAATACCTTGCCGTTTTCAACGACTGTGTATCCGCCCTGCACGCGCGCTATCTCGTTGACCGCGAGAGCGATATCCTCATCGTTGTCTCCTATGACTATGATGTTATGGGAGTCGTGAGATACTGAAGAAGCGATCGCTCCTCCGCGGATGCCGTAGCCCTTTGTGACCGCGACACCGATCTTTCCGCTGTTCTGATGCCTCTCAACAGCAGCGATCTTGAGATATCCGTCATGAGGCACAAAATTCTCAGTTTTGGCAAAGTGCTCGACGATGTCACTTGTAACGATCTGCTTAGGCTCCATCCCGATGACATGTGTAGTCTTCGATCTGATAGGAAGCTTGAAGTCGGAAGCGCTTACCTTGCTGATATTCACCGTATGCCTCAGATGCGCCGGGCATTTCTTTACTTTTACCGGGGCATCCTTGTCGATGCGCTTGCCCTTGAAATAAACATCCAGCACATTGAAGTCCTTCATATTATCGAAGATAACGAAGTCCGCCTGATAGCCCGGAGCGATGGCTCCTATGTGTTTGAGTCCATAGCACTTGGCTGTGTTGATGGTAGCCATCTTGATCGCCTTGAACGGATTGAGGCCCAGCTGCACCGCTCTCCTGACATTGTAAACGATATGGCCTTCCCTGAGGATATCCTCGATATGCTTGTCGTCCGTGCAGAAGCTGAAGTGTTCTGTATCGATGCCTGTCCTCACGATGCCGCTGATGATGTCATCTACATTGTGAGCCGCGGAACCTTCACGGACATGTACGTGTATGCCTCTTCTGGCTTCTTCAAGAGCATATGCGAATGATGAAGCCTCATGGTCTGTGTCAACTCCTGCCAGTTTATAGGCCGACAGTTTTCTGTTCGGCAGGAACGGAGCGTGACCGTCTATCGTCTGATGATCGAAGAGCGCGAATTTCGCGAACATCCTCGGATCTCCTTCGATGACGGCATCATCGTCCATGACTTCTCCAAGTCCGAGGATGCGCTCATTGCCTACGAAAGGATACATATCGTTTGCAGCGAACATGCATCCGTTGTCATCGATGTTTGTGGCCGGCACGCACGATGGCAGCATGACGAATACGTTGGCGTCTGATTTTTCGGTCTGATCCAGAATGTACTGTATACCATCAGCGCCGGATACGTTGCACGCCTCATGAGGGTCTACGATAAACGTTGTGGTGCCGAAAGATGCTGCTGTTGCTACGAGCTCTGCAGGAGCGACCATCGTTGACTCAAGGTGCAGGTGCGCGTCTATGAATCCCGGAGCAATGAACGCGCCGTTGAGGTCCACCTCTTTTTTGCCTTGAATAGATCTTGAAACACCGATTATGATGCCGTCCTTCACGCCGATATTTCCTTTAACGACTTCGCCGGTGAAAACGTCGACAATACTGCAGTTTTTGAAAATGAGGTCGGCCTTGACCTTTCCAAGCGCGGCCGGCGCCAGCTTCTTATATGTTTCGTATTTCAAGATTCCCTCCCTTCTGCTTATGCAGTGAAAGGCGCATGTCTGCGCCTTTCATTCAGTGTTATCCGAAATAATGATATACTACCTGTCTTCTCTGAAGTACGGAAGTCCGAGAGCTTCAGGAGGCTGGCTGTCCTTCTTGTTTCTGATACTGATGAGGATCAGCACGATGATCGTTACGATGTAAGGGATCATCTT
>SVDB01000090.1 GCA_015058065.1 Clostridiales bacterium | reverse complement strand
CGCGGAAGGAACCTTCTGATCGCGTCACAGCGTTCACTCATTATGATCTCAAGCGCCTCGTCCCTCGCGGCGTCCGCCGCTATCTGGCCCTCGCTGTCCATTATGATGAGTCTGTCTATGTCATCCATGATCTCCGCCAGATTGTGCTCGACCATGATGATGGTCATGCTTCTCTCTCGGGCAAGTCTGATTATCATAGACAGCACGTTCCTGCGGCTTTCCGGGTCAAGATTGGCGGTCGGCTCATCAAGGAGCAGTATGTCAGGAGCCATCGCGACTATCGAAGCGATGGCGATCTTCTGCTTCTGTCCGCCGGACATGTCTGACAGAGGTCTTTCCGCGAACTCAGGCAGTCCGATCAGTTCGAGCGCGTCTCTGACCCTTTCACCTATCTTATCTACAGGAACGGCATGGTTTTCGAGACCGAACGCGAGCTCCTCCTCAACGGTGAATGTGCAGAACTGTCCCTCGGGATCCTGCATCACAAGACCGATGTCCCTGCCTCGCTGCCTTACCGGTATGTCAGTCACATCTTCTCCGCGCAGCAAAACTCGGCCCTCGAACTTCCCCTCGTTGACATGGGGTATAAGACCGTTGATCACCTGCAGCAAGGTGCTTTTGCCGGATCCGCTCGGGCCGGCGATGACGTGGATCATGCCGTCGTAGAAATCGCAGCTTACGCTGTTGAGCACCTTGTTGTCTTCATATGAAAAGGACACCTGTCTCAATGACAAGACAGGTGCCTTTGATTTTTGTCCGTTATCAGTCTTCCTTTGCACAAGCGAATCCCTTCAGCACGCCTGTCTTGAGCAGTGCGGCCGCGATCAGCTTAACGAGTACGAATGTAACGAAGATACCGCTGAGTACACGTACGACCAGCAGCGGTGCCATGAATCCCTGCCAGCTTCCGCCGTAGAATACGATGAAGTCGCGGATGAACTGAAGGATAGCGGCAACGATACCTGCTACCACGAAGTTCATCAGAACACCCTTGTACTTCTGAACTGCAGCGAATCCTACCTCAACACCGATACCTACGCAGAGGTTGGCGATGATCAGCTGGATACCGTAAGGGCTTCCGAGGAGGAGGTTCATGAGAGCAGCTACGAGAGCTCCGAAGATGCCTGCGCCAGGCTTACGTACTATATACATAGGCAGAGCTCCGCCAAGCATGTAGATGCCGAATGTGATCTCCATGAATACTGCGCCGAGTGCAGCCGAAAGCGGCATGTAAGCAAAGTCGAGAAGTGTGAAGATGACTCCGACGACTGCGCCAAGCATAGCTGTAACGACGACTTCTTTTGTTGTCCATTTCTTGCTCATTGTTTTGATTGTCCTTTCTTTCCGGTTCGCTGAAACAGCGATTTTTATTGAATCCTAGGGCAGTTGAACTGCCCTAAACGGAAGTATTTTATCACAGTAAGTTAAGTCGTACTATTGATTATTTCTATAACACTTAGTGAGACTGAAGGTCGACAATCAATTGAGTCAATATAAGACCGCGGGAGGTCTCCCTGCCCGCGGTCTTTGATATGCTTCTCTAAGCAATATCTCTATTTCGCGGAAAGCAGCTTGTCGATGGAAGCGGCGGCAAGTTTGCCGGCTCCCATGGCGCTTATGACCGTAGCCGCTCCTGTGACCGCGTCGCCGCCGGCAAACACGGCCTCACGGCTCGTGAGGCCGGCCTCGTCAACGACGATGCCGCCACGCCTGTTGACCTCGAGCCCTTCTGTCGTATCCTTGATCAGCGGATTCGGGCTCGTACCTATCGCTATGATGACAGTGTCGACAGCGAGTTCAAACTCGCTGCCCTCGATAGGCACAGGTCTGCGGCGACCGCTCGCGTCAGGCTCGCCCAGCTCCATCCTGATAGCCCTGATACCCGTTACCGAGCCATTCCTCGGATCGCGGGCGTCGTCTGGATTTTCGTAACCCAGCACCTCGACAGGGTTGCAGAGCAGGTGGAACTCGATGCCCTCTTCCTGAGCGTGCTCCACTTCTTCCTTACGCGCAGGCAGTTCGTCCATCGAACGCCTGTATACGATATATACCTTTTCAGCGCCAAGTCTGAGAGCAGTCCTGGCGGCGTCCATCGCGACGTTTCCGCCGCCGACTACCGCGACCTTTCCGCCCTTCATGATAGGCGTCGTCGGATCATCGCGGAACGCCTTCATCAGATTGCTCCGGGTCAGATACTCGTTGGCTGAATAGACTCCGCGGAGCGACTCGCCCGGGATCCTCATGAAACTCGGAAGACCTGCGCCGGATCCGATGAATACCGCTTCATATCCCATCTCAAACAGTTCATCGACAGTCAGCGTCTTTCCGATGATGACGTTTGTCTCTATATCTACTCCAAGATCCTTGAGGCCTTCGACCTCACGGGCAACTATTGCCTTCGGGAGACGGAACTCAGGGATACCGTATACCAGTACGCCTCCCGCTGTATGGAGCGCCTCATATACAGTGACCTTGTAGCCCTTGCGTGCCAGATCGCCCGCGCAGGTGAGCCCGGACGGACCCGATCCGACTATCGCGACCTTGTGGCCGTTCGGTTCAGGCGGGTTCGCCTTTACTGATTCCTGCCTGTTATGCCAGTCGGCTACAAAACGTTCGAGACGTCCGATACCTACAGGCTCGAACTTGATGCCCAGTGTGCACTTCTCTTCGCACTGTGTCTCCTGCGGGCATACGCGTCCGCAGACCGCAGGCAGCGTCGAAGTCTCGCTTATTATCTGATAAGCAGCCTCGAAGTCCCCTTCTTTTACTTTCGCTATGAATTCAGGGATGTGAACATTGACCGGGCATCCGGAGACGCACGGCTGATTCTTGCAGTTAAGGCAGCGCATGGCCTCCGCCAGCGCGGTCTCTTCTGAGTAGCCCAGAGCTACCTCGTTGAAATTATGCGCCCGCACCAGAGGGTCCTGTGCCGGCATTTCATGTTTTTTAGGATCGATAGCCATTACTTTCCCTCCTTTGCTAAGCCTTCGCGCCTGCCGTGAACTCATCGGCAGCCTTGAACAGATTGCAGGTCTCTTCGTGAGCGTGGCGCTCGAATTCGAAATATGTCCTGCCCCTCGCGATCGCTTCATCGAAGTCGACCTCATAACCGTTGAAGTCCGGTCCGTCGACGCAGGCGAACTTCATGACCGGTCCCTCCTCTGTGTTGAGCGTGAGCCTGCAGCATCCGCACATTCCGGTACCGTCTACCATGATAGGGCTCATCGACACCGTGATCGGAGCGTTGAACTCCTTCGCCGTAAGCGTGACGAATTTCATCATGATCAGCGGCCCGATGGTGATGATCATGTCGAACTTCTCACCTGCGGCCAGCATCTCTCTCAGAGGAACCGTGACATTGCCCTGACGCGCGTACGATCCGTCGTCGGTCATCACTATCATTTTGTCTGAACACTCGCTGAACTCGTCTTCAAGAATAACGAGGTCCTTGCTGCGGAAGCCGATGATGCTCGTTACTTCAGCGCCGATCCTGTGGAATTCCTGCGCCACAGGCATCGCGATCGCGCAGCCGACGCCGCCGCCTACGATACATACCTTTCTGATGCCTTCCGTCTCGGTAGCCCTGCCGAGCGGTCCGACGAAATCCTGCAGATATCCGCCTTCAGGCACGTGATTCAGCTTTTCGGTCGTTGCTCCTACGATCTGGAATATGATCTTGACGGTCCCCTCTTCAGGATTTGTTCCCGCTACGGTCAGCGGTATCCTCTCGCCGTCCTCGTCAACTCTGAGAATGATGAACTGCCCCGGTTTCGCCTTTCTGGCTACCAGAGGCGCCTCGATCTCGAGCTGTGTGACAGTAGGTCTGAGCGACCTCCTTCTTACTACTCTGTACATGTCAGATCTCCTTGTAAATACGGAATAGTTATCTATTGTCCGTTTTTATCACAAAGAGGGGACCCTTCCGGATCCCCTCCTTCTTTTTCTGCTGTTATTCAGCTTCGAAGTTGTCCTTGCCTACTCCGCAAAGAGGGCAGACCCAATCTTCAGGAACATCTTCCCATGCAGTTCCCGGAGCTACTCCGTTGTCCGGATCACCTGCTTCAGGGTCATAAACATAACCACAGATAGCGCATACATACTTTTCCATTTTATTCCTCCTGTTCAAGATAAGAGCAATCGTTCCTACAAACCGATTCTACAATCAAACAAACATTAAATCAATAAATGAAAAACTAATAATCGGGCTTCATCCGGATCACGGCTGTCAGCATCACCGCGGGTCTTTCTATGATAAGTAATACTGTTCATGTCGTATACTTCACGTTCGGTGATACATGATATTGCGGACCAGTTCGGGGAGCCAGGTCGTGGCAACACTCGGGTATGCCGCTATAGTGAGATTGCCGATCGAGACGCCCTGCATCTCCGCAGCAAGTTCGTACATCTCTTTTTCGCGCGCGAGGTAGGACCGGACGATAGGCGCGAGCTTTGCGCCTTCCGGTGTCACTATCACGCCCTTTTTGAGCGGATCAGCAGCTTCAGTCCCAGGTCCTTTTCGAGCGCGGCGACAAGCTGGCTCACGGCTGACGGTGTGTAGCCGAGAGCTTCCGCGGCTGCTCTGAAGCTCCCGCGTTCCACTGATTCTATAATTGCCTTGCAGCGGGCGCTTTCCATATCGCTATTTCTCTTCTGACAGTTCTGAAATGGCAGCGGCGGTATCGGCCAGGACATCAGCGGCGTGCTGACGCAGCTCTGCTGCGAGGCCGGGATCGGCCTTCGCGATTGCCGGCAGGTTTGCCTCAACATTATAGCTTGCCGATCTGATGCCGGCATCGAGGCAGCGCGCCGCGACGTATATATCGCTTTCGAGTCGCTTGTTGGAGTGTCCCCTGAGCGCCAACGCCAGACGAAGCGCGGCGAGCGAGTCCTCCATCACCATCAGCGGAGCCTCTGCAGCGAGCACCGAAGCGGAAGCGATCTCCGCGGATCGCTTTTCCTCATCCTTCTTTGACATCGCGTAAGCCGCTGAGACATTGCCGAATGCTTCGGCGTCATTGTCGATGCCGTCCATCAGGCTTCCAAGCAGGACCTCTGCTTCTCCGCGAACATCCTTGTTGAGTTCTTCGAACTCTGCGTACTCAGGCTTGCCTATGGTAAGGTTCGCGACCATCATAACAAGGGCGGCTCCCTGCGCTGACGTCAGCGCAGCGGCGGCGCCGCCGCCGGGTGTCGGCTCCGCCGACCCCAGCCGCCTGAGATATTCCTCTATGTCCATGTCTCTGAATTTTCTATCCAATTT
>SVDB01000019.1 GCA_015058065.1 Clostridiales bacterium | reverse complement strand
TGTCCCTCACATTTTATAAATATTAACAAAAGAGCATGGGATTTACAATATGGTAAAAGTATCGACACCTATTGTTCCGTACTTCTTCTCCTTGATTTTTTGCAGATTTGAGTAGGTGTCGGATAATTTATTATTGTATAAGTGCTCGCAGACCACGATCGACGCGTCATCTATGAGTTCGTATTCCTGAAGAAGGCGCAAAGCGGTGTCATAATACCCGGTTTTTTCATATGGCGGATCGATGATCACGACATCAAATCTGCGGTCCTTGGAACCATTCGCGAGCTCGGCCAGAGCGGCAGCGTAATCCCGGCCTACGATCCTTGATATTTCCCCCGCTCCGCAGTTTCCTATATTTGCGGCGATCACTTTCTGATTGCGCCTGTCGGATTCGACAAAAGTACACCTCGCAGCGCCTCTTGAAAGAGCCTCAAGGCCCATGGCTCCGCTCCCTGCGAACAGGTCCAGTACTTCCGCGTCCGGTATCCATGCAGATATCACGCTGAATATCGCTTCGCGCACCTTTTCCGTAGTAGGCCTT
Source organism: Clostridiales bacterium (assembly GCA_015058065.1). GTDB lineage: Bacteria > Bacillota > Clostridia > Peptostreptococcales > Anaerovoracaceae > Crickella. Next base: position 19,061 of record SVDB01000019.1, on the reverse strand, counting down.
ATCCCCTGAGGCACCTCTATATTTCTGTATTTGAATCTTCCTGATGTGATCTTCATATCTTATAAAATGCCGGAGTTGTCGGACGCTCCGCCGTCCATCATTCTTTCGTAAGCGTATGCCACGTCAGTATCAGAGTCTCCGGTGCGGTATTCCTCCATTATCCTGTCCGCGTCTTTCATGGCGAGTTCAAGTATGTCAGTATAAGCCGAAAGCATCAATATATCCGACGACACATTGCCTGACTGCATCGTACCCATAACATCTCCCGGGCCCCGGAGTTCATAGTCTTTCTCGCTTATCTCGAAACCGTCGCTGATCTCGGCCATCGCCTTCGCTCTGGCGACAGCGGTTTCGGAATCACTGTAATTTATGACGTAACAGTAAGACTGCCGGCTTCCTCTTCCGACCCTTCCTCTGAGCTGATGCATCTGGGCCAGGCCGAATCGCTCACTGTTTTCTATGATCATCACCGTTGCCTCAGGCACGTCTATGCCGACCTCTATAACAATGGTAGATACGAGTATTTGGATGCTCCCTTCTTTGAAACGGCGCATCACGTCAGCTTTCTCCTCGGCAGGAAGCCTTCCGTGAAGCAGCGCGGACGCGTATCCGGGATATCTGTCCTTGATCTCTTCGAACAGTTTCTGGACGGAATAAAGTTCGTCGTCATCAGAATCGATGCTTGGGGCGATCACATATGCCCTGCCTCCTTTTTCAAGTTCCCTTCCAAGCTCTATGTACGCGCGTTCCCTTGTTTTTTGATCGAGCGCTCTGGTGATGATCTTTTTTCTGTTTTTCGGCATCGATCTTATTATGCTGAAATCCATGTCGCCGAAGACAGTAGCAGCGAGAGTCCGCGGTATCGGAGTGGCGCTCATCACACAGACATTGACCCCTCTTCCCTTCTTTACAAAAGTTTTTCTCTGGGCAACACCGAATCTGTGCTGCTCATCTGTGATCACAAGCTCGAGGTCACTGAAAAGCACATCCTTCTGGATGATGGCGTGAGTACCTATCAGAACGTCAGCGGTTCCGCTGGCTATATCATCGATCACCTTTCTTCTTTCCGCAGGCTTCATATCGCTTACTAGCAGTCTGCATTCGATGCCATGCGGCGCCAGGTCCCGGCTTATGCTCTCAAAATGCTGCCTTGCAAGTATCTCAGTAGGAGCCATCATAGCCGACTGGAGCCCGCTTTTCGCGCATCTGTACATGGCAGCCTCAGCGACCACAGTCTTTCCGCAGCCGACATCGCCCTGTACCAGACGGTTCATGCCTCTTTTGCTGCTCAGATCGTTCATTATCTCATCTATGCATTTTGACTGACCTTCCGTCAGTTCAAATGGAAGGCTGTCATAAAAACCATCCATTGACACTTCAGGGACCGAGGAATCGAAGCCGGCATCTGAGGCAGAAGCTCCGTTCATCCTGACGGCAAGCTGATACATCAGGAGCCTCTCGTAGATCAGCCTGTATTTTGCAGCTTTGTAGTGCTTAGGACTTTCCGGAAAATGGATGTTCCGGTAAGCAAAAGCCTGCCCGCAGAGTCTGCGTTCCTCTGTTATATCGCTTCCGATCCAGTCGGTATCCAGATCTGTCGTATCAAGCGCTTCTTTTATCCATTTGCGGAGATTGATATCCGTAAGGCCGGCTGAATGCCTGTACACTGGTATTATGCCTCTTACGTCCCTTTCGCTCCCGGTCCTGCTGAATTCAGGATTTGTCCAGACTCTGGCTCCGTTACGTATACGCATCTGTCCGAATACAGAATAATACGCTCCGGTATCCAGTGTTTTTCTGAGATAAGGCATATTGAAGAATACCGCATAAAAAACACAGCTGTCGTCTTTCAGAGTGCACTCCGTTATGGAACGCCCTCCCGACAAAGGTCTCAGCTGGGCTTTTATGAGTCTTCCGCATACGAGGCTGTCTTTGTCTGTTCCCGCGTCCATCGCGCGTACGGCCGCGCGTCTGTCCTTATATTTTACGGGATAATAAGAAAGCAGGTCACCGATGGTACAGATCCCTGCCGCGGACAGCTGTTCTTTCTTTTTGGCTCCAATGCCTTTTATCGAACAGATATCGTCATTCAGCCCGTGCGGATAAGTCTCAAGCATTGTTTCTGACTATGTCGATGTTTCGCTTCAGTATCTCGTCATTCATCACGCCTGTCATCCCTCTCACCTTCACACTTATAGTGCGGGGTTTATCGAGTCTGAGCATGGCGAAGTCATTTTCGACAGCCTCAAAGACCTTATCAGCTGTTTCCGAAATATTGCAGCCCTGATTTACGACTACATATATCTTGACTTTGATCTCGCCCTTTTTTTCCGATACTTCGACAGCATCGTAATAATCGGGGTCGATGATAGGTGTCGGTTTCTCTTTGATCGGCTTACCTTTTTTATTTGAGAGCACAAGAACATCGTCCATGCCAAGCATGTCCTCGATTATCATGCGCTCTATCACGACTTTATTGACGGCGATCGCGCCGTAACTGTTTCTTGTTATTACCGACATATCTATATTATTGCATTTTTTAGGAAAAGAAAAAAGCCTTGAGCTTTAAGCCCAAGACGATCCTCTTGATATGCTCCGATCAGACGGCACGGTTTACCTTGCCCGATCTGAGGCAGCTTGTGCATACGGAAGCCTTTCTTACTCTGCCGTTATCGTTGATCCTTACGGTCTGGATATTGGCGTTCCATTTTCTCTTTGTATGGATGTTGGAGTGAGAAACAGTATTTCCCGATGTCTGACCCTTGCCGCATACTTCACATTTTCTGGACATTTGCCGCACCTCCTTGCAGTTTCGTGAATTAGCCCGCTTTCGCAAGCCTTGCTATAATAACACACAGTCCACAGACAATGCAAGCACTTTTTTTGCTCATTTTTCAGTCATTTGATTAAAGTCTAATCTTCTTCAAATCGACATTTTATAAGAGTATAATATTTCATGTAATTTTATGTGCTTATACCCTTTTTAATTATGAAAAAGATTCTTAAGATATTACGCAAATACAGACGTCCCCTTCTTATCGTCGCGCTTATCGTGCTGACGGTCGCCGGGATCTCATTCTATAAGTCGCGCAGTACCAAGCTGCTCGATAAGGCTGCCTATAATGAATTCAAGACTGCCGTCGAAACCGCCGGCGATACTGAGACCGGCGGTTTCACGGATCAGCAGGAGCTCGTCACGCTTATCGAGCAATGGGCGGATGACCATTCACTCGAATATACCGAAGACAAACACGGAAACATCATTTTTGACAAGCCGGCCGCCGGACGCAAGGCTAATGTTTCCCCTACCCTTATAGCGGTCAGTCTCAATTATGAGACTGCGTACGACAACGCGCAGGTGCTCGCTGCCGCTGCTTCCATAGCTCTTTCCGATGTCGAGTCCGGCCGGGTGACAGTAGTCTTTTTCAATGACGAACAAGGTCTGGCAAAAGGCTATAAAGGATTCAATAAAAAGATGATCTCGTCCAAGACCAAGATCATCTATCTCGACAGAGGTTCTTCGAATTACATTTCCATCGGTTCCTTCCAGGAGCGCTTTTCAGAGATCCGCATACCTGCCGAGCGCGAAGATAACCCTTGTGATACTGCGATCCGTATCAGGATAACGGGAATAACTTCAGGCATGCCGGGTCCGGGCATCAACAAGCAGCCGGATCCGTTCTCAGCTCTGAGCAGTCTTCTGACGCGTCTTAAAAGCAAATCAGTGGAATGCAGGCTTGCCGATGTTACCATCGGCAGCAACGGCAACATGTATCCTGTTTCACTTGAAGCCACCATCACTCTCAACTCATACAATCTTTCATCTTTTACTTCATATATCGACAAGCGCATAAAGGCATGGGACAAGTCTTACGGAGATGAATATGAAGAGCTTGTTTACGAATATGAAATAATCGATGATCCGGAACTCCTGCCTGAAACGGTATATACCGCTGAGACAACGGATAGGATAACCGGTCTTCTGTACATGGTCAACAGCGGGTCATATAAGTACGCCGAAAGTGACGCCATGCCGGAAGGCAAGGAAGTCGGCGATGTTTACGGCATCAACTGCCTTACAGGCATCGACGCGGGTGATGACGAGATACGGATCAGCATTATCACACAAGGTGTTGATGATTCGTTTACCGACAGGATAATCAACGACAACAAAGCCGCCTGTGAATTATACGGATGTGAATATGAGGAGACCTCGCGTGTTGAAGGATTCAGCAACGGGAAAGACTCTCTGCTGCGCACTTTCACAAAAACCTATGAAAAGGTAAACAAAGACGTGACAGGCAGTGCTGAACTTGAAGTGCAGACCGATAATTTCTTCACTCCGTGCTCCTACCTCGCAAAAAAGAACGGAAAAGCCGATATCATACATATCCGGGCTAAAAATTCCAACATGGCAGGTATGGCAAATTCCATCCTCTGCTATATCAAGGCAAAGGGCAACACTTCTATCTTTAAATAGATTATGATAAAATAATCAATTGAATTTCAAACCATTTGATTTAGGAGGAACGCAATGAGATCAGACAGAGACAAAAGATCTGATACAGAACGTGAGATAGATGACTTTCTGTCGCGGTTCGAAGATCCTGCTGATGAATTGTCTGCTGATTACAGTTCATATCTTAACGAAAAGAACACGACTAAAATGACGGCAAAGCAGACGTTCTACTGGAAGAACATCGATTCGCCTGACTTGAAAAAAGTTAGTGAAAAAGCGTCCGGGGCTTCAGAGGATACGGTAGTATCCGCAAAGGAAGAACCGCTGCCTGACAACGCGGCGGAAGTGGCCGCGAAAGAACCTGCTGCGGAGGAGCCTGTTGTGAAAGAAGTTCCGGCAAAAAAGGGTAAGAAAAGTTCGGCTAAGAAGAAAAAGAAATCAAAAGGCAAAGCTGCAGCGTCTGCAAAGACCGCTGCCGCTGCTGCAGGCGCGGAAAGCGCTTCTGAAATGACTAAAGGCGACAAAAAGCCATCCAAGAAGTCTGTGAAGAAACCTTTCGGCAAAATCAGCGGCAAGAAGCTAAACCTTAAGCGGACTCTCTTTTACAGAAAGAACAAGAATTATGACCCTTCCAAGGGTAAGACATATGTAAAAAACGGTAAGACCATCAAGAACAGTGAATACAAATTCAGTATCCTGAAACTGTTCGGTGACATGGTAGCGGTCGGCATGATTTTCGTGCTTGCCGGTCTTCTCTACGCGCTCACGGTCATCACCCTTGCTCCGAAATACGATTACAAAGACATCTATTCCGCTGTTGATACCGCGTCTATTGTTTATGACGATCAGGGCAAGCAGATAGACAATATTTTCTATACTGAAAACCGCAAGGTGGTCAAATACGAAGACATGCCTGAAGACCTTATCAATTCTTTCGTCGCGATCGAAGACAAGACCTTCTGGAAGCATCACGGATTCAACTGGACCCGAATGATCGGAGCCGTACTGTCGTCATTGACCGGAAACGGACGGATAAGCGGAACCAGTACCATAACCCAGCAGCTCGCCCGAAACGTATATCTGTCAGACACCAAGAGTGTCCGAAGTATCAAACGAAAGATACTCGAGATGTACTACGCGAGCCGGCTTGAACACTCGCTGACTAAAGAAGAGATCATAGAAGCGTATCTGAACACCATCTATCTGGGGCACGGCTGCTATGGTGTCAACGCGGCCGCCAAGACCTACTTCTCCAAGAACGTTAAGGATCTCGATCTTGTGGAATGCGCCGCTCTGGCCGCCCTGCCGCAGTCTCCTGATACATATGCCCTGCTCAAACTGTCGAGTGAGGCTCAGAACGCGGTAGATCCTATGGTGGTCGCTACAGAGCCTGACAATGTCGTCACTAACGATATCGCGAGAGACAGGCGTCAGCTCACGCTCGACCTCATGCTTGCCCAGAACTATATCACTCAGGAAGAGCATGACGCGGTCTATGACCTGAAGCTCAATGATTTCATCGATCCTACCCTTACCTCGAGCAGCAGTATTTACTCGTACTTCCATGAGTATCTTGTCGATACTATCATCGCCGATCTGCAGGAACAGTATGGTATGGATTATGAGACTGCCGAGCGAATGGTATATACAGGCGGTCTGCAGATCTATTCCACTGTTGACAGCACCGCTATGGAAGTCATCGCCAAGGAGTTCCAGGACGACAGCAACTTCCCTTATGTCACTGCTCCGAAAGACGCTGACGGCAATATGCTGAATAATGAAGGTCAGATCGCCCTGTACAAGTACAGTAATTACTTTGATGAAGACGGAAATTTCAGACTGAGCGGTTCCGAAGGTGATGTCAAAGTCAACAGCGACGGAAGCATCACGATCATGAGCGGTCACAAACTGCACATATATGAGACCGAGGTAGATGGTGCAATCGACTACAGTCTGGAATTCAAGAGCTATTACCTCTACAGCGATGATGATGTCCTCTACTCCATCGCCGGCGGATATCTTAATATCCCATCTACATATAAGAGTAATGACGGCGACGGAAACGTAATAATAGACAAGGCTTACTTTGAGGATCCGTATTATGAAGGAGCTCTGAAGATCGACGGCAATGATGTCATAATCACTTCCAGCGCCTATACCCTCTCGCCTAAGCAGCGTCAGCCTCAGGCGGCCATGACTATCGTCGGCGTAGGTACCGGAGAAGTCAAAGCCATGGTAGGCGGACGTCAATTTGGCGGGCAAAAGGTCCTCAACAGATCACTCAACCCTCGTCAGCCGGGATCGTCCATCAAGCCGCTCGCGGTATACGGCGCTGCCCTTCAGAAGAGTTATGAACTCTCGACCTCAGGGCAGAAGTGGAAGTTCGTAGATTATCACATTGATAAGCAAGGTACCAAGGGCTGGGGCGATTATGTCACCGTCCATTCATCGATCGAAGACGAAAAGACTAAGATCGAAGGAAGATACTGGCCAAACAACTTCAACAACTCATTCTCGGGCAAGAATACATTCAAGACCGCCATTCAGAAATCGATCAATACTTGCGCGGTCAAACTTGTACTTCAGGTCGGCTGTGATTACTCCATCGAGCAGCTGAAGAAATTCGGTCTGTCGACCGTCCAGGATGATCTGAGCAATCCGGTCAACGATGAGAACCCTGCTGCTTTGGGACTCGGAGCCATGACACAGGGCGTCATGCCTCTCGAAATGGCTCTCGCCTACGCGGCATTCCCTGGCGGCGGTATGGTCAACACCCCTATCTGCTACTACAGGGTCCTTGACCGCGATGGAGAGGTCCTGCTCGAAAGCAAGTCGACACAATCTGAAGCTCTCAATGAGGGCGTGGCCTGGATCATGACCGACGTTCTTCGTTCAGTAGTCAGATCCAATGGCTATATGTCTGTTTCAGGCGTTCAGCCTGGCGGAAAGACCGGTACTACAAATGACCAGTATGATATCTGGTTCGACGGCTTCACCCCTACTTACGCGGCTTCCATCTGGATCGGTACGGATGAGAACGTTGAGATGTCATCGATGTCCACACCGGCAGCCCGCCTTTGGGGAAAGATCATGGACCAGATCCCTAGAGCTAAAGAAGGTGAATACGCGCCGATGCCTTCGAACGTTGTTCAGAAAGGCGGAGAGTACTTCACGAAAGGTACCGAGACAGGTCTCACTGAATGGAGCGGCGAAGACGAAGAAAAGAAAGAACGCGAAAAAGCATATCAGGAGTGGCTCAAAGAAAGAGAGAACCATAAGGTCAAAGTCGTGGATGTTCCTGGTCACTATGAGACAAGAGTAGTCTCACCTGCTGTATACGGTGATCCTCCGTTCCTTGGCTACGAACAGAAAGAAGATCCGCCTGGGTCAGGTAACTGGGTCGACGATACGAGCAAGCCGATCTATGGCGAGCCGCCTCTGATAACGCCGGAAAAGACCGAGGATGTCTGGGTCGAAGAAGTCTGGCATTATGAATATGAAGAAGGCTGGCGTGACGGCGACTTCAAGTATAAAGGCAAAGGAAACGGCGGAGATTAATTGCACGCACGTCTCTCACATCTATTACATAACATGATTTATAAACCAAAGAAGAAAGGGCCGGCTTTTACCGCCCTTTCTTCTTTCTTCACAATATTGACACAAAAAAACCAGCAGAGTATAATTCATTTGTACATGTATGCGCATTAAGCGTATTTTGTTCAAAGGAGGTATTATATTATGGAACAACAGAAAGGTAAATTTGATTCCAATTTTGGATTTCTAATGGCCTCACTAGGTTCCGCTGTCGGCCTCGGTAACCTCTGGGGATTCCCGTTCAAGATGGGTCTTGGCGGCGGATTCGCATTCCTGCTTCTCTACGTTATTCTTCTCGTAGTAGTAGGTTACCCACTGGTACTTTCCGAAGTCGCCATCGGACGTAAGTCGCAGAAGGCTGCTATTGAAGCTTACAAGGAGATCCACCCTGGATTCACATTCAATGGTGTACTCCAGACTGCAGTACCGTTCTTCCTGATCGCATTCTACTGCACATTCGGCGGATACGTCATGAAGTATTTCTTCAAGTCTCTGACGATGTTCGGAGGCAAGCAGTTTGAGCCTGGTCCTACATTCGGTGAGACACTCATGAACGCTTCTTCAGTGGTTTGGGTACTTATCTTCCTCGCACTGACGATCGTCATCGTACTCGGCGGTGTATCCGGCGGTATCGAGAAGTTCTGCAAGATCGCGATGCCTGCGCTCTTCATCATGCTCGTAGTTATCGCTATCAGATCCTGCACACTGTCTGGCGCCGGCGCAGGTCTTGCTTTCCTGTTCAAGCCTCACTTTGAGGGAATGAACAGCGTAGGCGGATTCTTTGAAACACTGAAACTTGCCGGATCGCAGATGTTCTTCTCGCTGTCGCTTGCTTCCGGATGCCTGATCGCTTACGGTTCATATCTGGATAAGAAAGAGAATCTTGAGAAAGACGCTGTCATCATCACAGTCGGCGACACATGCGCTGCCCTGCTCGCAGGTCTTGCTATCATGCCTGCCTGCGCTGCTTACGGTCTTGAATTCGGCGCCGGCCCGGGACTGCTCTTCGTATCCATGCCTACAGTATTCAATGACATGAAGGGAGGAGCATTCTTCGCTCTTCTGTTCTGGCTGCTCGTATTCTTCGCCTGCCTGTCATCCTCGATCGGCATGATGGAGGGCGGTATCTCAGCTATCCTCGACAGCAGGATCAAGAAAGGTAAATCCGCTAACAGATTCGCCGTTACTATGATAATGGGTGCATGGGCTGTTATCGGTAACCTGATGACCGCTCTTGACGGACCGGCTCTTGCAGATGCTAGCAATCCTTCACCAATGGGTTGGTTCCACCTGTTCGGAATTCCTGATGTACTCGATGTATGGGATGCTGTCGCTGAAGGTATCCTGATGCCTCTCACAGGCCTGATCATGGCTATCCTTATCGGTTGGGTAGTTCCTCACTACATCGATGACGAAGTTGAGTCCAGCTCGGCGTTCAAGTCGAAGGGCTTCTTCAACTTCTGCATCAAGTGGCTCGGACCTATCTTCATGGCCCTGATCGTTTGGGGACAGATCTCGAGCGTAATCGGTATGACAAAGTAGTCAACCACCTTACGCAGTAACGTATAAACGTTCAAATCATTGCCCCGGCTTCGGCCGGGGCTTTTACTTTTCAAGCTATTATTTGTATAATGATTTAAGTTTACAAACAGAAATGCAGATCATATAAAAAAATGGAGAAATCTGATGCTTGTAGATAAATTCCCATGGCTGCTTGAGCCAAACCTGCTCACGCTTTTTATACGTACCCTCTTCGCCCTTATCTGCGCGGGGCTGATCGGCTATGACAGAGACGCGCACGGATCCGCTGCCGGACTCAGGACGCATATCCTTGTATGTCTCGGAGCGATGCTCGCGATGTCTACCGGTGAATTCGTATCGCTTTATTATGGCGGCGATGCTCAGCGTATAGGCGCGCAAGTGGTGTCAGGCATAGGTTTTCTCGGCGCGGGCACAATAATCGTCCACAGGGGCCATATTTCCGGTCTCACGACCGCTGCCGGCCTATGGGCATCCGCCTGCATAGGTCTTGCCATCGGAACAGGCTTCTATGAAGCCGCTTTGATAGGTACCCTCGCGGTATTCTTTGTCGAACGCGGGCTTCGCAACATATCCAAGAACATCATGAAAAAGCACGGTCATTTCGACGAGTCCCGCCACCAGGAAGTGGATGATCATTAGTGGTAATGTCTCTGTATGGCATGTTGGTGCGAGACTTAAAAAGCGCTTGCAAATACTAGTATTTAAGAATATACTTTCGTCATGAACAAATATTTTTACACTTACTTTTATTACTTTAGATGATCACACGGGCATTATACGGATAACTGCCCGCGGTGATTTCAGGCGTTATCTGTAAGGTAAGTGAGTAAAGAGACTTCGAGCCGTATGGAAACGCCCGTACGGCCTTTTTCTTAAGTAATAAAGACAGCGGCAACTGCCAGACTTGAAAGGAGCGAACATAGTGGATATCAGAGAAATGAAAAAGATAGCGTACTGCGCCGGAATGGATCCGGAGGACTACAAAGCAACATGTTTTGTTTCACCGGGGATCTCCCACATCGATTATTCAAATTACGACAAAACATATGAAGCCGTAGTATCAGGAGAATGTGACGCCTGCGTCCTTCCTTTCGAAAGAAGCAGAAGCGGCAAGGTAAATCATACCATGGACCTGTTCTATCAGGGAGACCTCAGCATCATCAAGGTTTTCAAGTGGAACGCCGGTGACGAGGTCGTCCGTTATGCCGTGCTGGCAAAGGAACCTAACGAGACAGCCTGTGAGGACGGATCCCGTTTCATGATGATCTTCACAGTACTGAACATGCAGGGAACACTCGTAAAGGCCATCAACGCGATCAGCAGCCACGGCTTTAACATCCGTTTCCTGCACACAAGACCGCTCAGCTATGAGGAATGGGGTTACTATTTCTATATCGAGTGTGATGGCGATGACACATCCCCTGAAGGCAAGGCAATGCTCGAGGACCTCTCCGCTGTTTGTGAGACACTCAAACTGGTCGGCCGTTATCCTTCGAAATAATACGCATTCAGGCATAAAAAACCTCCGTGCTTCCGGGCACGGAGGTTTTATTTTATTAGAAGTCTATTTCTGTTCTGCCCAGTATTCTGTCACATCCAGAATAGTCTCGCCGTCTATCTGCACGGCACAAGGTTCTGAGAATCTGACATGTATCTTCTTTCCCGGGATGACCTTCACCATGTCAGTTAGCTCAACATGCTTTCCTTCGAATATGAGCGGGAAGTTCTTGAGAGACTTGATCTTTGAACGGCTCATGTAGATGATGACTGTAAGCTTGTCGCTCATCCTGTCCTGTCCCGGAGCCAGCATCATTCCGCCTCCGCAGTATCTCCCCTTCATCGCCGGAGCAAGCCAGCAATTATCGAATTCATATTCCCTGCCGTCCACCTCGACCCATGCGTGACGTGGTTTGAACGCGTACAGAAGTCCCTTTATGGCGATCGCGGTGTAGTTGATCTTTTTATTTGGTTTTTTTGCTTTGATCTTGTCCGCTTCTTCGCAGCAGTATCCGTCTATGCCGAAGCTCATGTTGTCTACGAACCTGTACTCCTTCCCTTTCACGGTCGCTACAGGCAGATTGACAAGATATGGGTTAAGCAAGACTTCCCTGCCCGGTTTTTCATTGATGTCGTTGAGGAAGTCATTTCCCGTGCCGTTGCCGAAGAGATATATATTGTTTTTTATCTTCTCCGGATCGACATGGTTGATCAGATAATTGACCGTGCCGTCCCCTCCTATGAGAACTACTTCGTCATCCTCATTCAATCCCTCAAAAAAATCATGATAATCGAGTTTTGAAGCGTCGATCAGTTCTGCTCCCGGGACATGCGACTTTATGCCGTTATTGGCCAGCGGATTGTAGAGATAGTATTTCATCTGATCGCCTCCTTATGATGCGACTGTTCAAAACATTGACACTGTTATGGCCATCAGAATGACATAGAACAGTACGCCTACTCCGAATCCTATACCGGCCCACTTGATCTCGTCCTTGGCCTCGACCGGCTTTGTATTCTGATTTACCAGGAAAAGGATCAGACCAACAAGCGGTATCAGGAAACTCAAGACTTTCATGCCCGTAGTAGCAGGCGCGTTGGAGACCTGAGGCGGCATCACATAAGGTCCCGGCTGAGGAGGCATCTGTGGCGGCATCTGCTGAGGAGGCGCGTTGAACGGAGGCATCTGCTGTGTCTGAGCGTTCACAGGCCTCTGATGCGGCGGTACGTTGACAGCAGCCTGCTGCGGCATCTGCTGAGGCGGTACGTTGAACGGCGGCATCTGCTGTGTCTGAGCGTTCACAGGTCTCTGCTGCGGCGGAATATTCACCGCGCCCGGCTGTGGCTGGGTGCTGAAAGCAGCCTGCTGAGGCGGTACGTTGACAGAGCCTTGCTGAGGCGGCACGTTGACTCTCGCATTATCGATCGAAGCCGTATATGTATTTGACAACTCTTTCATCAGGCGGTCCCTGAGCTCATTATACTCGTCCTCAGTGACTATACCCTGATCCAGCAATTCTTTTGCCTGTCTGAGTTTTTCATATGAATCCATTTCCATTCCTCCTAAAACGATATCCCATTTAACCCCTGTTATTCCTAACGCACATGCCTATTTCAGCAGTTCCCTCTTCTTCGCCTCGAATTCTTCAGGCGAAATTACATTCGAATCAAGGAGTGCCTTATACTTTTTCAGGAGTTCGAACCTGTCCTGATCGCTCAGATCCGTTCCTCCCTGTATCTGCGGGTCAACAGCGGCCTGTGTCGGCATCTGTACAGGTGCCGGCTCTACGACTGGAGCCTGTGGCGCTGCATACGGATTCTGAGGCTGTACAGGAGCCTGCGGTGCCGCGTACGGATTCTGAGGCTGTACAGGAGCCTGTGGCGCCGCGTACGGATTCTGCTGCATCCTGGCCTGAGCCTGTGCAAGGTACGGATTCTGAGGCTGCATCGTGCCCTGATACTGAGGAGCCTGTACAGCAGCCGGTTTATTCAGGAATATATACAGAAGCGTACCGCAGAGCAGGAAAAAGAAAGAGCAAAGATCGATGGAGTTTGTGATCCAGTCTCTGAAGAAATCTCCAAAGCCATAGTAGTAATTTCCGACTGCATATCTGAACGGATAGATAAGATCTATGACTGCGTTTACGCCAAGCAAAGCTAATACAGGTGCTTTAAGACTTGTTTCCTTCGCTCCGGTATTATCGAGGAACATCACTCCAAGAAGGATGAATCCAATCAAGCCGCAGATAACGGCCAAGAGCATGATCCAATCCCATGAGGCTGAATAGTTTCTCGCCCACTGGAAGCACTTGAACGTCTTGACAGCCGTTGACGCAGCACCGACAAAAGCGGCGATCGCAAGCAGTGACTTCTTTCCATTGAACATCGCTACACCCATTACTATGCATGAAGCAATATAAACGACGTCTATGATGACAAAAATGTAGAGTCCGTAATCTGACGCGATCCTGACATCTCCGCAGAAAAGCGACAGCAGTCCGCTGATAACGCCGATGGCAACGACGATCGCAGCGATCGGATTTGATGGTTTATATAAGTTGTTGTTCATAGTCATTACCTCCATACAATAACTATATACATTAATGATCGATTAGATAGTACTATACTCTTAAGATCCTTTATTTAAGGGGGGGATTATCCCGGAAATTCCTTTCTCTATTTGTCAAACTCTTCCTGAGAAGGAACTCTCACCCTGTTTAACACTATCTTTTATATATTATCATCTTTGCCCGATTAATTCTATGGATTTCATAGCAGGTCATAATTGCCGGCACACGTTTTCAGGCACAAAAAGAGGCACTCAGCGGTGCCTCTATATCGTCTATGATATCAATCCTGCTTGTCACCAAGTTTTTCCATGATCTCGCGCATCCTGCTTTCGAAGAATTCCGCGGGGATCAGCGCGATGCCTACCTCATCGCTGGCTACGATAATACGGTCTCCTCCTTTGAAGCCCAGATGATCTCTGGCAGCTTTAGGAATGACGATCTGCCCTCTGTCTCCGAGTGTCACGGTTCCCCAGAGGTTTTTCCCTTTCTGAGCAGGCGGCAATGTGCCTAAGCCATCCGCAGTCTCTGTTTTCATCAGGCTGTCAAGCGTCACTCCGTAGACCTGAGCAAGCAGAGCGGCCCTGTCTATATCCGGTATGGTCGCGCCGCTCTCCCATTTCGCGTATGCCTGCCGTGATATGCCTATTTTTTCCGCTATCTGTTCCTGAGAATATCCATTAAGCTTTCTGAGCATGGTCAGGTTGTCTTTAAGCATTTCAGTTCACCTCTTTACAGATCGATCTTTTCAAAGTTTCTGCATGACCTATTATACGACAACATGGTCAGCAGAACATAGAGTAATACACCGGTGAGCAGTGTTGACAGCTGAAGTACCGGATGGTCGAATCCAAACGCGTTCAGTGCTTCCAGACCCGGAAAATGGTGTAAAGCCTCCGCGATGCCTATGATGAAAAAGCATACGATGATGTAAATAACAAAAGGCTTCCCCAAACCGTAAGCGGTTTTGAAATAGCCGCCAAGGAAAATCACATTGAACACTCCGAAGAGCAGCAGAACCATACCGAGAAAAAACAGATTCGCGTTCATCAGAGCATTCTGACGGTATATTGACGCCTCCGACAGGACAGTCATTCGAACGAGAGTCAGCACCGCCATCACAAGGACTCCGCACAGTTCTATAAAAACACAGAACTGATACTTCCCCTTGACGACATCTTTCTTGGCGACAGGCAGCAGCGCTGAGAAAACGATATCATTCGCCTCCCTTGCACTCTGAAAGCTCTGAAATATTCCAAGAGTGATAAAGAATACGCCGCAAAGGATCGGATATCCAGGTATCATTGTCATGAATGCGAAGCCAATGAATAAATATGTCAGCAGCAGCGCGCTGAGCCGCATCTCTTTTTTCAGCAGCATATTCATGCTCTCACCTCCTTTTCAAGTCTCAGGAATATTTCTTCAAGAGTTTCTCCTTCTCTGCCGTTGTTTTTTATGAAATCCGACCTGGAGCAGTCCGCTTTGATCTCCCCTTTGCTGATATAGACTATGTTGTCCGCGCATCTTTCGAGATCAGATGTGATATGCGTCGAAAAGAAAATAGTTACTCCATGGTCTTTCAGTGTCTTGAAAACATCAAGAAGTTCATCTCTTGAGAAAGGATCCAGACCGCTTGTCGGTTCATCGAGGATCAGCACCTCCGCGCTGTGTGAAAGCGCCAGCAGAAGATTGAATTTTACTTTCATTCCTTCCGAGAGTTCGATCGGTTTCTTGTTTTCGTCGATCCCGAACAGCTCCATATATTTCCTGTAAGCGTCCTCGTCCCAATCGCGGTAAAAGCCTTTTGTAACATCCACTATCTCACGTATTTTCTTTCTCGGATACCAGCTGACTGTACCGGTCGAGTAACCGATATGCTGCTTGATCTCCGCCTCATTGCCTGAAAGATCTGTCCCGAAGTAAGATATCTTTCCGCTGTCAGTATGTATGAGATTCAGCATTGCTTTTATCGTTGTGGTTTTTCCCGCGCCATTCCTCCCGATAAAGCCTGTTATCATGCCTCTCTCAAGCGAAAAAGTAGCGTTATTCAGTCTGAAAGACGGGTAGGTCTTGCAGACATTCGATAATTCTACAACATTCATATCCATATCCTTCCAGTGTGATTAAAATGATTAATGTGATAAAAATGATTTATATGAATATTGTAAAAGTTGGTTGCCACATGGACAACCAACTGAAGTTAACATGATTTGTCATTATTTGTTGCATTTGCAAGCAGCTGCCTGTTTTTTCCGTTATACCGGAGTTCCGACTTCGATCAGGTTCCCATCAGGATCATAAAAACGGATGACCCTTTGCCCCCAGCTGTGGGTCATGAGTCTGTTCACATATTTGACATCAGGATAATATGCCTCGATTTCTCAATATCTTTGACGACGATCAATACGTTCTTCAGTTTCATTTTTTCCATCCGCGATCCACGTGACCCAAGTGCCAGTTTAACCATGCCATTACGGAAGGTATGTCTGAAAAGTATCCGGCAAAGGCTTTCGCCAGTTTATATTCAGCCTGGCTGTAATTTTTAAATGCACTGTTTAACAAGCTTTTCAGGCATTCTATTGATTCATTGACATAGTCATTTTCTGTTTCCCTTGCAGCCGCAAGTTTGATAAGCGGATCAGAATATCTCAGCCATTTCTCAACAACACGAAGGAATCCATCGACCCACTCGTTTCTGAATGAGGGAATGATCAGCCTGAATTCCTTTTTAAATGCATTCGAGCGAAGTACCTTTGCCTGTTCTTGCAGTACATCCTGCATACGCAGCTCATAAGCATCGATCAGTGATGGAACAACAGAGCATGTCATGTCTGATTTTGATTGTTTTTTCAGATCACAGGCGAGTTCATTTATTAGATCTACATACACTTCAGTATCCAGTTCTTCCAGAACATTGGCTATTTTCTCAGCGAATTCTTTGGCAAACGATTCCCGTGCCATATCGCTGAAATACCGGCCTTTCAAATAATTGCGTAATCTTCGATCGATACTCAATATGGATTCTGCGATGACACTTGCTGCGAGAGGCTCTCTGCAGATGGTCTGTTTCAGATCATCTGCTTCCTTCGTCTGATCAAATGTATATGGATCGGGTTTACCGGACTTGTTACTCTTTATCAGATTCGCTTTGGGAATGATCGTGTTCCGGGACCCCGGTGAGACTACTATGCCGCTCAGGTTTTCTTTCAGTACAAATTCTTTTGCTGTTTCAAAGCAGATCACTCCGATCCTGATATTGTTCCCGAATATTGAAGTCATCTGGCTGTATGAGGTAAACAGCGGCATGTATTTTTTCCCGTCTGGAGCCGCAAGCGTATGATAATGCATCACCTCGCTCCTTGCGGCTTTTGCAGGAATGAGTCCTTCCGGAAGATCGCTGCAGGCGAGTTTTGCGCCGATCTGCGCCATCTGCGATTCCCGTATCCCGAAATGCAGTTCATGATCAGGTTCATCCGGGAACTCAGTCTCCCCTTCGAACGCAACAGGGATAAGGAATAACGATGTTTTGACATCGGGCACGGGCTCCTGTTCCGCTGCGCTCTTTCCGAGTTTCATGGCATCTTCAGATCCGAATGAGCGCCTGATCATAGTCTCAAAATATTTTCTGACCAGCATCTCGTCGTCTTTTAGGGTATATAGCCGCATTGCGCGTGTCTGGTTCACCCACATTACTTTAACAGGAGCTTCGATTGCTGCGGAATCGCCTGCAACAGACAGAAATCCCTGCTCCACCTTAAGCTGCGGTGTATCCCTGAACTTATCGCCGCACTCATGATATGATCCGGTAATATCCATATCCTGAAATCCAAGGGTTCCTGTTCTGACCTCTGTAACAGAACTAAGATCTGCACCGGCAAGATAATCCGCCGTATCGATCATGTACTCCCATCCATATCTCTGAGCGTCAAGAAGCACATCGTATTGATGAAAAGGCCCGTTTACGGAGTGCCTCATGTCTTCGATGAATGTGATATCATCAAGGTATTCTTCTTTATTTGTTTCCATAGACCCACCAATTGAATCAGCCAACTCTTTATTTCAGATATTCTTATATAGTTCGTAGCAATTGTGTCCTTTGGGAACATCTTTGAGTTCGCCTCTGAGCATATAACCGTTCTTTTTGAAGAAATCGACATTCCAGTCGCCCGCGCTTGTCAAAACGACAGACGTATTGTTTTCCTTTGCCAGTTTTTCCACTTCCTGCAAAAGATATGTGCCCAAGCCCTGACGCCTAAACGGCTCTTCAACAAACAATGCTGTGACAAAGCCCTCATATCCCTTGTTCACGTTCGCGATCACGCCTGCAACAAACTTGCCGTCTTTATCCACAAGTTTCCTGCAAAAATCATCCCGCTCACATTTCTCTTCGTAGGCTTCGCTGTATGTTCTGATACCATTCAATATGACGTCAGCGTCACCATCATTTCCAGACGAAATCTTGTATTTAATACCGCTATTGTCTGTCGGTACATACTCAGGCGTATCCCTGTCAAGGTATTTGACCAAAGAATAATCGATATAGCCATTTGCTGCCTTCATAGATGTAAAAACAGTGTAGCCGTGTTTTTCATAGAACGGTCTTGCCATATAACTTGCAGTGCCAAGTGTCACTACCCGGCAGCCCTTCTCTCTTGCAATACGCTCGACCTCGCGGATGATCAATGAGCCTATCCCCTGATGACGATAGTCCTTATTCACCCAAAGATATTCAAGTAATAATCTCGACCAGTGGTATTCATATACTTCCGCAATACATCCGCCGATGATTTCGCTATTCTCGTTCTCGACTTTGAGAACGAATTCTTCTTCGTCCGCGTCCACTTCACGCGGCACGATTTCATTGATCTTTTCGCCGATATATACGGCTTCTTCCTTTGTCAGATTCTCGATTTTATGATCCATTTCTTCTTTTCCAAAATCCAGATCTACCAATCGCTTAAACTCATTTAGCTTTCTTCGGTTTCTTTTCGGGCAGTTCCGCAAACATTCCCTCAAGTAATTCTGAAATCAAGTCCGTATCCTCAAATCTGTCGAATACGTGCATAAGCGTCTTTGAGCCCTCATAAGGATAACGAAGTTCAGAATCTGCCAGAAGTCTGTCCGATGCAGGCGTTCTTTTTAGAAACAGTTCATTATCACATATGTCACCTATCAGTTTCCCATTGAGATATACAAGATATCCTCCCATCATTGATTTTATTTCAATAATACCGGCTGCAGAAAAACACTCACGTACATATTCGTTAAAATCATTCACTATGATCACCTCCACAACTTACGGTTTAGCGACATCCCGGCAAACGAGAATTTGTCTGTTTATTGCTGCGATATGCCAATTCAGGCTTTTAGCAATACTTTTTTTCTGTGTTGTTCACCAGTTT
>SVDB01000089.1 GCA_015058065.1 Clostridiales bacterium | reverse complement strand
ATACTTAGCGGCAGGCGTGATGCCTGCCTTTTTGAATACCGCGTAAGTATCCTGGTCGAATGACTCTATTATGAGAGAGTAGTCGTTAAGTTTGTTTATGGGAACACTGTCAAAACCAGCCAGCTCGTGATCTTCGGCAAAGACCGCGTACATCGGCTCTTCTGAGACCGGTATGAATTCGATGTCCCCGGTATCCTGACTGCTCATCAAAGCGAGATCCATGCTGCCGTTCCTTATGCCCTCGACCATATCACTCTGGCTGCATTCCGTTATGTCGAACACGACGTCCGGATAATTGCTCTGGAAATACTCGAGAACTTTCGGGAGCCAGTAGATGGATGTGCTCGCGAAGGTGCCTATCCTGATGGTCCCTTTATGCATCCCCATTATTTCGCCTATCTCCTGATCGAGCTTTTCTTCGTCACTCAGGATCATGCGCATGGTTGGTATCAGCATCCGCGCTTCCATCGTAGGTTCGACTCCGTTACGCGACTTCACAAGCAGAGGAAAGCCGATCTCACTTTCGAGCGAACGCATCATCTGTGTCATCGCCGGCTGTGTGTAACCCAGCTCATCGCCTGCGGCCGTAAGGCTGCCAAGTTCTATCGCTGTCATGAATGCTTTTATCTTCTGTGTGTTCATGCGCCCCTCCTGTATGCGCGGCAGGACGGAAAGCCCGTCCGACCGCAGGAAACAGATCTGTTTATTACGATCACTATAACATAATAAAACCTTATGTAAAAGATAATAATCATTCATTTTACTTATAAATAATAGTATCGTATATTGTGATCAGAAAGAAAGACCGGTGAGGTCATGGAGATAAAAGAAAACAGAAGGAGGTCCGATATGGGAATCATCATCACAATGGCTTACACGGCAGTTATGACATTCATTATGACAAAGGTCGTAGAGCACACACCGACAGAACGCAAAAGATAGATCAGACCTTGAACAACAATAACAAACACTGGAGAGAGGCGGCAGGTAACTGCCGCTTCTTTCTTAATACAATTGCGATACATGAGCGAAAAAATATGATACACTTGGAAGGAAGGACGCGGAATGGAAAAGAAACTCAGTTTAAAACAATTGTTGGTAATGGGCGGGGCTCTGTTCTCGATGCATTTCGGGGCGGCCATTATGTTATTTCCGGTACAGTGGGGAAAGGAAGCCGGCACAGCCGTCTGGCCGATGTTCATCGGCGCGCTGCTGTCGGTAGTGATCCTGCCGTATTTCGGATATCTCGCCCTGGTAAAGGGAGACGGGACATTCCTGCAGCTGACCAGAAGCGTCACGCCAAAATTCGGAACTTTCTTCGCCGCTCTGACGATCTTCGTGATAGGACCGCTTTACATGGTACCGCGAATGAGCGCCGCGGCGTGGGCCGCCATCCTGCAGATAACCGGATGGCAGTTTGACAGTTACGTTCCGGTCGTTATCTTTTCGATAGTCTATTATCTGGTCACTTACTGGTTCGTTGTGAATCCGGGCAAGGTGGTCGAAAAGATAGGCAATATTCTTTTCCCTATACTGCTGGTCATAGTGACGGCAGTCATAATAAAAAGCATCGTATCACCGATCGCGCCGTGGGCGCCTCCTGAGTTCTCAGAGAATCCGGTGCTGTACGGATTCATCGAGGGATACGCTACGGCGGATCTTCAGTGCGCTCTGATCTTCGGCGTCATAGTGGTGCATGGCATCAAGGACGCCGGAGTAAAAGGGAAGGAGATCAACCGCAGCCTCGCTCTCATTGGAGTCGTAGGTCTGGGCATGGTAGCCATATCCGTGTTAGGTCACATGATCGCCGGGGCCAATACCGGAGGGACTATCGACCTGACACTGTCGGCGCTGTACACCGAGATGGTGCTCAAGCTCTGGGGAAGCGCCGGAGGCATACTATTCAACATCGCGCTCGTGGCGGCTGCGCTTACGACAGCGATCGGCGCGGTCTCCTCGACATCGGAGATATGGGAAGAGATACTGCTTGAAAAGAACCCTAAACTCTATACGTACAGGAATTTCTGCATCGTTTCGTGCATACTCTCCTGCATCGTGTCTTTCATGGATCTGGATACCATGGTCAAGGTAGTAGGACCGGTGCTGGATGCCTGCTATCCGCCGGCGATAGTATTGGCGATATACTTCTGCGCGGTCAGAAAGACTCTGGACGCGCGTAACCTGACAGCCGGAAAGTGGGCGATGATAAGCGCCTTTGTTATAAGTATCCTTGAGATGCTGATAAGATACAGCGAAATGTTCAGCCTCGGCTGGGACGCGCTGGACAAGGCATACCGCGCGCTGCCTCTTTCGGGATACAGCCTGGCGTGGCTGCCTGTGAGCATCATCCTCTACGTCATCGTAAGATGTGCTCTGGGGATGAAGAAGACGAACGTGGATTTCAACAGATAAAAAGGAGGTCCAAATGATCTACACAGTAACATTCAATCCCGCGATCGATTATATCGTCAGAATGGACAAGCCGCTCGACCCGGGAATGACCAACAGATCCGCGTCCGAAGACTGCTTCTTCGGAGGGAAAGGCATCAATGTTTCCACCGTGCTCAAGAACCTCGGGATCGAGAATACAGCTCTCGGATTCGCCGCGGGCTTTACGGGAGAAGCGATCGTTGAAAGCGTGATAGGAAAGGGGATAATCGCGGACTTCATAATGCTGAAGGAAGGCATCTCCAGGATCAATGTAAAGATCAAATCCGACGAAGAAACTGAAATCAACGCTCAGGGGCCGAAGATCAGCGATGAGGCTTATGACGAGCTGCTGAAAAAGCTGGACAGCCTTACTTCAGAGGATATACTCATATTGGCGGGAAGCATCCCGAACTCACTACCGAGTAATGTCTACGAGATCATTCTCGAAAGGCTTTACGATAAAGGCGTCACATTCGTAGTTGACGCTACAAAGGACCTTCTTCTGAAAGTCCTGAAATACAGGCCGTTCCTGATCAAGCCAAACAATCATGAACTTGGAGAGATGTTCGGGGTCGTCCTCAAGACAGACGATGAGATCGAGGAGTACGCGAGAAAGCTTCAGGAAATGGGAGCGAGAAACGTTCTTGTCTCGATGGCAGCTGACGGAGCTATGCTCATAACCGAAGACGGCGAGAGGTTCCGTGTAGGCGTTCCTAAGGGAAAAGTAAAGAATTCCGTAGGCGCCGGCGATTCCATGGTGGCGGGCTTCGTTGCCGGCTACATGAAGACGCATGATTACCGCGCGGCTCTCAACATGGGTACCGCCGCGGGCGCTGCGACCGCGTTTTCCGATGATCTCGCGACAGGAGAACTGATCTACAGCATTTACAACACTCTGTAAGAGCGCGAAAGGCGCAGAAAGGAGCAAGGATGAAGATAACAGACTTACTCAAAAAAGAAGGGATATCACTAGGGTTGAAACCTGCTGATAAAGCCGAGGTCATTGACATCATGGTCGGCCTCCACGACAAGGCGGGGAATCTCAACGACAAAGCAGGCTACAAGGCAGCGATCGAGGCCAGAGAAGCTCAGGGATCGACTGCTGTAGGCATGGGTATCGCGGTACCTCACGCAAAGACCGACGCGGTAAAGAAGCCTGGTCTTACCGCGATCACAGTTCCGGAAGGAATTGACTATGAGTGCGCTGACGGAACAGACAGCAATCTGTTCTTCATGATCGCCGCTCCTGCAGGCGCGGCTGACACACACCTCGAAGTGCT
Source organism: Clostridiales bacterium (assembly GCA_015058065.1). Lineage (GTDB taxonomy): Bacteria > Bacillota > Clostridia > Peptostreptococcales > Anaerovoracaceae > Crickella. The sequence continues at coordinate 1,590 of SVDB01000089.1, read as the reverse complement.
TGCCGGTCTTATGACGATGCTTATGGATCCTGAATTCTCGCAGTCACTTTTAGCGGCAAAAACACCTGAGGAATTCCTGGCGCTGATCGACGCTAAGGAAGCAGAAAAAGAAGGCGGCAAGGCAGAAGAGGCTGCTCCTGCTGCAGCAGCTGCTGAACCTGAGGCTGCAAAGGGGCTGAGAGTCCTTGCTGTTACAGCCTGCCCGACAGGTATCGCACATACTTATATGGCTGCGGAAGCTCTCGAGCAGTGCGCGGCTAAAAACGATGTTTCCATCAAGGTAGAGACCGACGGATCCGGCGGAGCCAAGAACGTTCTTACCGCTGCTGAGATCAAGGACGCTGACGTGATCATCATCGCGGCTGACAAGAACGTTGAGATGGGACGCTTCAACGGAAAGAAGCTCATCAAGGCTTCAACTGCTGACGCCATCCACCGCGCGCAGGGCCTCATTGACCGCGCTAAAGCGGGTGACGCTGCGGTATATCAGCACTCCGGCGCTGTCGTCGAAGAGGCCTCATCGGGTGAGAAGGAAAGCGTAGGAAGATTCTTCTACAAGAACCTGATGGAGGGAGTTTCGCACATGCTGCCGTTCGTTATCGGCGGTGGTATCCTTATCGCGATAGCGTTCCTGCTTGACGACTACTCGATAGATCCGAGCAACTTCGGTTCCAACACACCTTTAGCCGCGTGGTTCAAATCCATTGGCGGTGTAGCGTTCAACTTCATGCTCCCGATACTCGCGGGATTCATAGCTCGAAGCATCGCTGACCGTCCGGGACTCGCCGTAGGTTTCGTAGGTGGTGCTCTTGCTGCGTCCGGCGCGACATTCGCCAATCCGGGCGGTGACATCCCATCCGCTTTCCTCGGAGCTCTCGTAGCAGGATTTGCCGCGGGCTTCATCGTCAAGGGTATACAGAAGCTCACAAGCAAGCTCCCGGCCGCATTGGAGGGAATCAAACCTGTACTAATATATCCGCTTTGCGGAATACTGATGATAGGACTCGTCATGTGCGCGATCAATCCTCTCGTAGGCGCGCTCAACGCCTGGATCTCCAAGGTGCTCATGGGTATGAGCTCCGGATCCAGCATAGTACTCGGACTGCTGCTCGGCGCCATGATGGCGACGGATATGGGCGGACCGCTCAATAAGGCTGCTTACGTATTTGGTACGGCAGCGCTCGCGGCTCAGAATGAGATCGGATTCATGATCATGGCCGCGGTAATGGTCGGAGGAATGGTACCTCCTATCGCGATCGCTCTTTCTACGATCATCCATAAGAAGAAATACACAGAGGCTGAGAGAAAGTCCGGCCCTGTCAACTTCATCATGGGACTTTGCTTCATTACTGAGGGCGCTATCCCGTTTGCTGCAGCTGACCCGCTGCACGTGATCCCGTCTCTGATGGTAGGATCCGGTGTCGCGGGCGCTCTCTCGATGGCGTTCAAGTGCACACTGATGGCTCCTCACGGCGGCATCTTCGTATTCCCTGTAGTGGGCAACGTACTGATGTATCTGGTAGCGCTTCTTGCCGGATCAGTCATCGGATGCCTGCTGCTCGGACTGCTCAAGAAAAACGTAGAAGAGTA
>SVDB01000018.1:9221-19714 GCA_015058065.1 Clostridiales bacterium | reverse complement strand
TAGTGATCGCTCTCTCCTATCTGTTCAGTGCTTCTTGAAGCGGCCAGAGCGGCGATCTCGTCACTTACGGTCTGGCCGTTCTGAGCCGCTGTTTCAGCAGCTGTCACAGCAGCGTCGATACGTGTCACTCCGCCGATCACGTCCGAACTGAAGCCTGCATCTGCCAGCAGACCGTTCTCCGCAAGCTTGTACACTTTCTTTCCGCGCAGATACCAGACGTTATCGTTCTCGTCTTTCCATGTATCGTAAGACGTTCCGTCAAGGTCGATCGTCACGCCGTTGCCAATTGTCGCGTTCACTTTGTTCTTGAAGAACAGCATCGCGACTGACCCGGCTACCGAAGCTTCGGAGTCATTGTTCTGGCTGCTCATGATGGAGCCGGCGACAGCTTCCAGATAGTAGTTTGTGGATGACAGAACGTTCAGAGCGTCTACAAGTGCCAGAGCGTCCTCTGTCTTGACATTGATCTCGATCGTGTAGCTGGAATCGTCCTTGGTCTTGTCTCTGTCGAGGTTGACGAACCCCTTCTTGGCTGTCGCTTTTTCCGTAGCGCTCAGATCGGATGTGTCTGTGATGAATGTCTGGAGGCCGAGCGCGGAACTGTAATCGCTGAAGTCGACTCTGGCCTTCTCGGCGTTGATCTGCAGGCTGTCACCCCTTATCACGGTGCCGTCGCCTATGATCACATCTACCGTGTCGTTTGCGTAGATGAGAGCGACTGCAACGCCGACGCCTACCTTTGATCCCTTGGAGACGCTGACTCCGCCGGAACGGACAGCCAGCTTGGTCTTGTCGTATGCTTCGAAGTCGATCTTGCTGCCGGTAATGGTGACCGGAGCCGCTTCTGTATCATCATCGCAGCTGCCGATCTGGACCTTTGTCTTCGCGTTGTCTACAACTACTACGATGGATCCCGCGATCGAGACGCTGCCTTCCTCGCCGCTGACCGCGCCTGCCAGAGCCTGTGCCGCCAGAAGTCCACGATAGACATCATCCATGTTCTGGGTGGTCTTCGCGTGTATGGTGACGTCGCCGCGCACCTCTTCATCATTCAGTGCTATGAGGTCGCCGTTGACGGTAACGATGCTCTCGTTGCGGTCTACGCTGACTGCGACGCCCGCCGCGATCGAGTTGGCCTTGCGCGCCATGCTCATCGCCAGACCGGTGCCCTTTGTGAGGAAGTTGCCGCGGTTTTCGGATTCGACGTCGATCGATGCCGCTGTGACCGAACCGTTGATCTCGATACCGACCTTGTGACCTGTTATGTTCAGACCGACTGCAGCAGCTACCTGGAACTTGGAACTGTTCTGATTCTCGGTATCCTGCTTGTTGCCGCTGAAGTTCTGACCGCTCTGGTTCATGGTCTGATCCATGCCCTCGTTGCTCTTGTTCTTGGCTTCGAGGCCTGAAGGCACCTCTACGTTCATGCTCTTCAGGATGTTGCTGGACAGGCTGGCGTTATCACTTGTGCCGCCGCCGTTATTGTTGTCATCCAGAGTCTCGTTGGTCTTTTCCTTTGTCTTGTTCTTGTTCTTGTTGTCGTTGTTCTGGTTATTATTGTTGTTATTGTTATTGTTGTTATTTTTGAAGTAGTTACCCGCAAGCAGGTCGTTCGCTTTCTTCTGGATATTGCCCGTCGCATTTGCGAACTTGTTCAGGTAGCGGTCGACATCTGCGCCCATCGCCGTAGCAAGGGCTTCACTGTTGTCTCTGTTGTACGTCGAAGCCGTGATGCTGGCCGCGCCTTCAGAGACCACGCTTCCGTCCAGTATCGTCTTGACTTTCGAATTGACGATGTTCACGGTAGCGCTCGCGCCTACTGCCGTGGATTTACCTGCGGCGAACGAGCTCGACTTGGTCTGCGTCTTTCCCTTCTGGTTCGAAGAGATGTTGAAACTTACGAGCGCGCTGCCCGGATCCGTCGGATCTGCGAATACGGTGTCATCACCGCCCGTCTTTACGAGCGTGCCCTCTCCGATCACGGTGCGGATGTTATCGGAGATGATCGTGAGAGCTGCGGAAGCATCGATCGAAACGTCCTTCTGGGTCTCGGTCTGAGTTCCGCCCGAAGCGACTGCCAGCGGATCGGTTCCTGCTGCTCCGGCTGTCTGCGCGTTGTGGATGGAATCCGCGCGGATGTCTGCAGTACCGGCCTTGACGTAGCGTCTCTCGCCTACGCCGGCCGTTACGTTGACCTTGCTGTAAGTCATGGCAAATCCGGCGCCGACACCTACGGTCTTGCCGCTTGCCGTCTTCTTTGGCTCTTCCGGAGGATCCTGCTCACCTGCTGCCTTTGCTGCGAATACAGGTACGACGATCGCGTCCGAATCAGGCATGTAGAAGATGTATGTAGTGCCTCCGTCCGGATCGATGATCGAATCATCGACCGTGACGATCTGCTGACGTTTCTGGACCGGCTCGCCCTTATTGTTTTTACCCTGGAATACCAGCAGGATCTTCACCAGCTTGTATCCGTCCGAAGGCTTGACGGAGATCGCGATGCGGTCTTCATATGCCGCCCTCAGTATTGCGCCTTCCTTGTGATTCGTATCCATTTCGCCGTTAAGATCAAAGACCTTGACAGTACCGTACACAGGTGGGTCCTGGGTTTCCGGCGTGACTTCAACTAAATGAGTAAATGTGCCGTCCGTATTCTCCGTTATCGTCTTTGCGGCTGCCCCCGGGTTATCCTCGTTGAAGGTGATCTGCTCGTTGGCGTCGCCTGCGGTGTTGCCGCCCTGGACCACGCCGATCCTGTACTTGCCTATGAAGCGTACGGAACCTTCGACTGTGGTGCCCTTCTTGAGCCAGACGCTCTTATTGTTGGAGAATATCACCAGCACGCGGCCGTCACTTACGGTCTTTACATAGACGGTGGCCTTCATATCCTCTGTGAGCGTGCGGCTCCATGTTCCCGAGTCGCCGTTTTCCATTGTGTACTTGAAGGTTATGAGGCCGTCCGCTACTTTGTATCCGTCCTCTGCCGTCAGATTGATGACCAACTCTTCCTGTGTCCAGGTGTCATCATCGTCCATGTCGTCGCCGCCCTTGCCGCTCGACTTCTCTCCGGAGGCTATCTTGCCGCTTCCTTCGCCTTCCCAGGTAAAGTCGATGACATTGAGGCTTGACGAATTCTTGCTTATGAAGCTGACTTCATAGACCAGCTTGGATCCTGCCAGAACTGTCAGTGCCTGACCGTAGTAAGTGAGTACGCACTCTCCTGTGCCTTCTTCTCCTGTTGAAGGTACGTCAAATGTGAACGCACCCTGTTTCTCGCCTTCTGTCAGGCGGATCTCGCGTATGCCCGTGGTCTTGTCAGGCTTGGTGTACGTGAACTTGATGGACTTGATCTTCTTGTCGTCATCAGGTGTCACGGTCACGGACCTGTCGGCTACGCTGGCGCTTCCGCCGGCGCCTACTTTGATCTGCGCGTTGTCTATGGAGTTATCGGTCGAAGGCTGAGTGGAGTTCTCGGCACCCGCGGTCTGTGAAGACGCGCCGGCGTTCATGTTATCATCAGCTTCGCCTCTGCTGTTCTCCGCGGCAGATGCCGTCGTCTTCTCTACGTGGTTGCCTTCAGCCTTGATAGTGAGATCCTTGCCCACTATCACATTATGCTGCGACTCAGAGTTTGCGCCTGCGATCATGGACTTCGTATCACCGGTGATGACCGCGATCGATACCGCGCCGGCTACGGAGACCTGCTGGCCGCTCGCGCCTGCGACAGCCGACGTCGTGAACGTGTGACCGTTCACCTTCTCAGAGGTGACCTTAGCTCCGAGTATGCCGGTGAGCTGATCGAGCGCGGCGTTTGTCAGCGCCTTGCCCAGCTCCTGAGCAGCATCCTTGAGGTTCTTTATCAGAGTGTCTTTTATGTCGCCCTTGATGAAGTTCTTGAACTCCTGTATGTCGACGATGCCGTCCGTCAGGGTGTTGGCCACCTTATAGAAGACTGTCTCCATGACGTTCCTCAGGTTCTTATTGATATCCTGACGGAGCGTAGCCTTGTGGGTCTCTGTGAGCTGTGTTCCGAATGTGTCGTTGATGTACTTGAGGAGATCCTTCTCGATCTTGTTCAGCGCCGTGATCAGGATGCCATCGTTTTCGTTCATGAACGCGTCCCTGAGCTTGACACCGAACGCCGTCTCATCATCTCCGCCGTTTCCGTTGTCCTGCTGGGTGAGGATCTCAGTCAGCATCGGGGCCGCGATCTTTGTTACGTTGGCCAGGATCGAATCCATGATGACCGGCCATGCTTCGGTCTTGAGGTACTTGAGCGAAGCGGTCCTGATCGCGGTAAGCAGATCCTTGTCAGCGCCCGGAAGGAGCTTGACAAGATCAGCTTCCATCCTTGTAGGGAAGTCGAGGAAGAGCGAGAGGAACGCGGCTATGTTCTTCTGCAGCTGCTCGGCAGGGTTAGTGTCCAGCAGTCTTTCAAATCCCGTTCCCTGAAGGAGAGCATCCTTCGCCATATCCACAGCTTGCGTGAGCTGTGCCGCGAGTATCCTGGCGCTTTCCGCGCCAAAGAGATCCGAGAGCCCTGCCTGAGCGGCGAGATCCTGGATCAGATCCAACAGAGCAGCCTCCAGCATATCCATGAGCCAGCCCTTGGACTTGGCCGGTACAGGGTTTTTGTTGGCATTGGCTGCAGCCTCCGGGATCATCCCGGCTATAACTATCAGATAATCTGCGTTTATCTCCGAATCGCCTACCACAGCCGTGTTCTCGTAATCAACTACATTGATCGCGACGGCGACGCCCACGCCGATCTTGCCCTTGCTGGCGCTGCCGTTGGCCATGATGATGGCTTCGTTGTATGTAAATGACTGAACAGAGACGATACCGTCAGCATCTCCGCCTTCCGCGGTCACAGAGATGCCGTCGTCTATCACGGCCTCTGCCACTATGCTCTGGATGTTCAGTGCAAGCGCGGCAGCCACTTCAATGCCGCCCTCCGTCGTGGAAGCGCTTTGTCTGCTGCTTGACGCCTTGTTTACTGTTGAAGGCGATGTTCCTCCTGTTCCTACGTGGCCTGAAAGCTTCCCGGCAGAATCAAGTATACTGCCGGATTGTTTATCTGACCCCGATTCACCATCGGACGACTCTGAGCCGTCCCCTGATTCGGAGCCGTCGCCGGATCCGGAGCTCTTGGATGTCGCTCCGTTCGCGCTGGCTCTTGAAGTCGCCTTTACACGATTCTTTGCCTGTGTGTTTACATATATGTTCTTCGCTTTGACGCTGCGTGACAGACGCGCCCGTGTCTTGTCATTCAGTACCGAAACGGTGAATGAACCTCCCGCGCCGACGCTATCACCCGCTGCCGCGGCGTTGGCAGCGAACTGCCTGAATATGTCACTGAAAGCAGATACCGTGATATTTCCTATGGTCGTTACCGTATCTCCGGTGCTCTTTCCTATGTATGCCTGAGTATCCGTACCCGCGACGTCCAGTGACAGTACCGGTACTACAGCGATGCCTCCGGCGGCTCCGGCTACCGATTCTACTGTATGAGTGTCAGTCGTAGATGCCATGATCGTGATCTCGCTGAGTGTCGCGTCGCCTATGACTGTGACAACAGCTTTTTTGTCAGAATCTTCTATGGCAGCGTATGTCTCGACTCCTGATACCGATACCGCGATGCCCGCTCCGACACCGGCGTTCTCGGATTTCGCCGTGCCCTTAGCGCTGGCCTTGGTGTTCAGTTTTACTATGTTGGATGCCGTGAGTTTGAGCGGGCCTCCCGTGAGTTTGACATCAGCGGTATTCCTGACTATGGCATCGCTCACTATTGTATCCACCTGTACGGCGATCGCTCCGCCTATTCCGATCTGGCCCGCGCTGAATCCGGCCAGGGCTTCCGTCTTGTTTGAGGAAGTGCCTGTGGCTGTGAGAACAAGGCCTGCTGAAGTGACGTCCGCGTTTTCGACTATCGCGTTGTTCCTGTTGGTGAGCACACCTACGGCTACGGCGACTCCGGCGGAAACGGTCTGTCTGCCGTTCGCGCCCTTGCCGCTGCCTGGCTGTACGCCCGGTATGAAGATCGCGCTGATCTCCGCCGTTGCGCCGCTCTCGAATTCCGCGTCTGCCGGAAGCTTGGCCATATAAGTCTCGCCGCTTCCCGTCGCGGTTATCTTCTTTGTTTTCTTCTTGTCTGCAGAAGTGACAGTCACCGTCACGCTTGCTACCTTGCGGCCGCTGTCAGGCTTGACCGTGAATGTGTATTCCTCACCGAGGTCTGCGTAATCGCTCGAGAGCGTTACCGATCCGTTGGTAGCTGATCCGGCCTTGACCGTTATGCTCTTGTCAACGATGACCGGCCTGATGGTGATGTTCATCGCCGTCTCATCCAGATTGTAGACCCTGTCTGTTCCGCCGCCGATCTGCTTAGGGATCGTGAACCTCCACTCGCCTTCGCTGAAGACCGCCGCGTGGTCGTCTGTGATCTCCTGCATTATTATGCCGTCGGCCTTGGCCATGTAGGAGACGGTGAAGTTTTTGATCTTCTTGCCCGCCTTGACCGCGTCCTCTTTAAGTGAGACGATGATCACCTGACCGGCGCCTCCGGTAGTCGCGCTGAGCTGCGCGTCAGCGGCTGTATCCGAGGACAGCTGCAGCGTGTTGTTCTGATCGTAGAAGTCAGCTATGATCGTGACCTCTGCGTTAGGCATAGTGAACGAGTAGCCGTTTTCACCGGCTTCGAGTTCTTTCTTTACTTCCTGTCCGTTCAGAGTGTAGCTGACATACACCTTTGCGTGCTGTCCGCTGTCATTCGCAGTGAGAGTGAAGCTGACCTTCTTGCCCTCGCGTGCCTTAGGCTGATCTCCTGCAGTAACGCCTTCGCTTGCCGCGATGGTGATGGTTCCCGGCGTGTTGCCTGCGGCTGCTTCTTCTCCGCCCGTCATGAACTTGGTGTTGATGTTGAGGTCATTGAACTCGAAAGCCGCGCCGACCTTGATCTGCGAACCAGGCTTGAGACCTTCGAGGTCGGACAGCTTGAAGTAGTAGTTGCCGCTGTTGTCGGATGAAAGCGCTACAGTCACTTCGCTTTCTGTCTCAGTTGTGCCGTTCTTTGTTACCTTTGTGTACTTGATGAACGGGCTTCCGATATCGCCTTCATTGGCCGGACCCTGCGGCTTGTAGCCGACTGCAGGGACTACCTTGAACGCGTAGACGTCGCTTCCAGGGCCGCCGCTGGCGTGCTTGACAGTACCGTTCGAGGTGCTCTGGATCACGAGCGTATTCGCTACCACATACTCGCCTTCGATCGGCATGCCGCCCTGCAGCTCTGTCACGAAGATGCTTACCTTAGTGCCAGCCTTTACGTCAGCACCGGAAAGATCCACCGTATAGCGTCCGGTGGTGTCATTGTATGAAGCGGTGCCCGTTCCCTGAGTACCGTCTTCCTTTGTGTATTTGAAGGTCACCTTGCCTTCTCCGTCTTCGAAAGTCGGATCGAGCGAGAGTGCCTGGAATACGAATATTCCCTTTGCTGCGTCGGAGCCGGATACCTGTGCCAGCGCTACGCCGTGAGACGGCTCTACATAGACCGTGTAAGGGATGATGGTCTGAGCTGCCGTTGTGGTCTCAGCTGTAGGCTTCTCTTCCTCTTCAGGATCATCGCTCAGCGCATCCGGACCGACCGCAGTACCGTCTGCCAGGATGGTCACCGTTCCGCCTGCGTTCGCGGTCACTGTGATGACGCCGCCTGCCTTTACGAGTCCCGTCGTGGAGATCTTCGCGTTGTTCTTGTTGATGTTGACGCCTACCGCAAGCGCGCCGGAGGACTGAGCTGTCTGAACGTCACCATCCGCAGATCCGCCGTCACCCGTAGGTACCGTTGAAGGATCGGCAAATTCAGCACTGATCACTACCTGTATGTCATTACCCATGCCGTGAACGATACAGCCTTCAGGTATGGTGAAGATGTATTTTCCGTTGGTCTTCTCGATGGTCTCGACTACTTCACGGCCTTCACTCAGGTCGTATACATAGTAGACCTTGCTCGAGTCCATTGTGGTGCCTTTTTTATGCGGCACATACTTGCCGTCGACAAGCAGGAAATAATCCCCGTTCGGATCGATGGTGCCGCTGGCAGGTACATATGCGCTCTTGTAAGTCGCCGTTACTTTTGACGCGACCTTTTTGAGTGCCGGGTTGACGAATACTTCGATCTTCTTTCCGGCATCTACCTTGGATACTTCAAGCATGACCGATCCGGTGCGCTCAAAGTACTCAACGTCCTCAGGGATCTGATCGCCTTCTACGGCTTCCTGAGAAGTAACGCGTACGTATTTACCGTTGGCATCCTTCTTATAGTAAGTGGTATCTGCACGGAAGTATGTATCCGTGGTTTTTTCATAGGAGGCGTCGGTGTACTGTACGACTATATCCACCGCGTCTGCCTCTGTGGAATTCTCTCTTACGATCTCATCGTCGTCATCCATCGCCGAGTCTGTCGTTTCATCGATAAGGTCATTGATATTCGGTTCCGTAGAGCCGTCGGCTCCCGGTCCATTGCCCTCCTTGAACGTGACTTTGATTGTCACGTCAGCCTCAGGCATCTTGAACGTGTACGTGCCGTCGCCGTTCGAGACTATTCCGCGCGCGGAGCCCTGTGTCCATGTATATGTGCTCTGAGTATCGGCGCCCTTCAGCAGATATCTGATCTCGATCTTGTCTACGGTGTATCCCTTGTCAGGATTGATGCTGAATGTGACCGGATCCGCATCGACGTAGTATACTGGATTCTTAGGGATCTCAGCTCCGGCGGTCACGGTCGCCTTGGTGTACTTGCCTGCTGAGTTGCAGGTGTAGTATGTGGTGCCCGCTGCAAACTTCTCGTCCGTCGCTTTTTCATGCGCATTAGCAGAAGTCTGAGCAGTCACGGAGCCGTGCTCTGTCGTGTCTGTCTTGATCTTGTAGGACTTGCCGCCGAATTTCTGACCGATGCCGTTCAGGAGGTCTGCTATTGTACCCTTGGCGTTGGCCGCGAATACCGAAGCGATCTCTCCGAACATTTCCTTGATACCGTTCATGCCCTCTTTGCTTGAGGAACTGCTGCCGCCGGCAGCGCCGCTCTTGGCGCTTGTGGCTACGGCCATGCCCGTCTGTGTGGCAGTTGAAGATACGGTAATACTGCCGCCCGCGTCGATGATGGCCTTATCCTTGATCTCTACCGAAGCATCCTGAACGATGACCTCAGCGGTGATGTACGCGCTGGTGTCTCCGTTGAGGGCTCCTCTCTGAGCCTTGGCATCCGCTGTCGTTACTGCTGTCGCTATGAGCGACACATCGCCCTGCTTGGCTTCGATCTTGCTTTCATTGGCTACTTTTATATGTGTGTCGTTCACTCCGACCGCCACTGCCAGCGATACAGGCAGCTTGCCCGTGTTAGCTATTGCGGTGAGCGATACCTTTGAATCCGCGTTGGCCTTGACGCTGCCGTGTACGGATTCGATCTTTGCCTTGTTTACTATATTAATGCTGACGCTGTTCACGTCTACCACGACCGCCATAGGAACGAACGCACTAGCGAGGATCTCATTGCTCGCCTTGATGGTGACGTTGCTCCTTGCCGCGATATTGACGTTGTTGTTGGCCTTGACATTTCCCTTGATGGTGATGTCAGCGGTTCCGACCTTGACGTTGATGACGTTGATGCCCGCCAGAGCGTCTCCGAAGAGATCGATCAGGCTGCGGTTCTGATCTATGGTCGCCGACATGATAACGTTGCCCGAGGTAGCCTCCAGAGTTGCGCCCTCATTGACGAGGATCTTCGCGGACGCCTCAAAGTCGAACAGGCTGCCCGAGAACGCGCCCTTGGTGGTAGGCGGTGTTCCCGGAGGAGCGGTGCTCTGTCCGGTCGCAGGGTCGATCTGCGGATCGGCCGGCATCAGATCAAACATCGTGTCGTTGTCTATCGCCTTGAGATTGATGGACGGCGCTTTGACAGTTCCGCTCACTTCAATATAGTTACCCTCTACTGTCAGATTCACGGTAGGGAGATTTATGTTACCCAGTTTGACGCTCTCTTTGGACTTTCCGAGCGTCAGGTTGGTAAGAACGACTGTATAGCCGCTCCAGTCCGCTGTCAGCGGGATCAGTCCGGCATCATTCTTAAGCGCGCCGGTGTATGTGTAGTTGGTGAACGAGCTCGGCGCCTTGCCCGAAGCGAATGCCAGGGAGTCCAGCGCTACTGTAGGCTTATTGTTCAGAGTATCCGAAAGAGCGTCAAAGCCTGACAGTTCGATCTTCATCGCGCTGTCGGTATCCTTGGCTGTTCCCCACACCAGCTTAACGTATCCGCTGTACTTGGTTCCCGTACGTGTTATCTCACCGTACATAGGGACCTTGTAGGTATCGGATACCTGGCCGTCCTTCTTCAGATCGCCAACCAGCTGCAGGGTGTTGCAGCCCGTATCTGCGCCGCCGTTGATCTGTATGTTCTCGAACGCGGCGCCGAGATTAGCGTTGACCGTGACGGAGTCGTTGCC
>SVDB01000018.1:3625-9121 GCA_015058065.1 Clostridiales bacterium | reverse complement strand
TAGATCTCAGTCGTCTTGTCACTCAGCACGGTGACGTCCTTGAGGGCCGACAGATAAACTCCGGCAAGCACGACATTGATGTCATCGATCACGACATTGCCGTTCAGGATGACATTAGGGGCGGCAGCCGCATCGATAGTACTCTTGTCTATCAGGTCGCCTTCTGTCGCTGCATAGGAACCGGCCGCAAGGATGTACAACGTAATATTCTTGTTGGCACCCGTTACCAGTTCCTGTACATTGTTGAAGCTTATCTTCAGATCACCGTTATATGTGCCCGGATCCACCGTGATCGTCAGATACTTGATATTCCCTTCGGAATCGATCGCGGCCATCTTGAGCGCGGCGTCTATCGCCTTCTGGATGGCATTCGAAGACTTAGTGACCGTGGTCTTTGTGACTGTCGCAGTGATGCCGTCGGTGCCCTTCGCCACCTTGTAAGTCGTTTCGGCCTTGATCGTATCCACTTTGTTCTGGTCCGCTGCCTTGAGCGGCAGTCCGGTATCCGTAATGGTATACGTCTGCGAGTCAGGAGTCTTGGTCGACACTATCGCGCCCGCGTTGAGGTTGGTCACGTTCGCGGCATCATTGCCCGTGAGGTTATAAGTCTCCGTTATCGTTATGGACTGCACGTCATTGGTGAAGGTCTGCTGGGACGACTCGATATTGTGTTCAGGATCTGCCGCCAGCCGGTTGGTGTCTTCGTCATTGTTCACGACCTTCTCGGACAGTGTGGCGCTTCCGTTTGTCACTTCAAGAGCGACCGAATTGTCCGCGTTGATATCCGATGCTCCGGTACTGGCATCCTCGACAGTGACCTCTCCGACATCATTGTTGTCGCCGTTATCACCGTTATCGCCGCCGTCTCCGCCACCGCCTTTTGCGCCGTTTTCAGTCACAACATCAAAAGACTCCGGATCTCCGCTTTCCGTATCTCCGGTTTCACTGTTGCCATTTGAAGTTGCTGTGACTGCCGGCGCAGGCTGTGTGACTTGAGCGGCATCAGCATCTTCATCCTGCTGTGCCGCTTCTGTGTCAGGCCCTGTGCCCCCACCGGCTCCATCATCCGCGTGGACTGTCAATGTCCCCCACACCCCGATGATCAGAGCCATCAACAGCGCTATGAACAGCGCTGAAAGGTAGTGCCTGCGGTTACCATCCCGAATGCCTTCCATGGTTTTCTCCTGATTATGTAAGATCACTTTTTTTGCTTTCTTTTCATGCAAATAACTGTTATAACAACGGCTGCGGCAAATGACAGGACCGCGACGAGCACATACCCGCCGGCAGTGCTGTCAAGCAGGGACGAGCCCGTGTAGCCTTCCGGTCCCGCTATATTCTGGAGTCCGCTGAACACGGCAATCATCCCGGTCATACAGACGAAAAGAAGGACCGAAACGGCTCGAAGTGCATTCAATGCCCTTCTTTCTTTTTGTTCTGTAAGCTCCGCAGCTCTTGTATGCAGTTGTCTCAGTCTTTCATCTTGAGACTTCATCAATGCTGTTCCTTTCCGCCTCATGTTTTTTCCCCTTATACTTTTACAGATACCTTGGCCTTGAAATTCCCCCCGGTATTTTTATAGAAAAAACACAAAAAAACAAAAAGAACCCCTTTCGGGGCCTGTCATCGCGACCGGATCATCGCAGTAAAGTATATCTCTCCAATCTCTTTTTGATCAGCAGCAGCATCAGTATCACCGACAGTACCGGTATGATGCAGCCTATCACAAAGGCCGCGCCTGTCTGTGAGACCAGCAGGTTATATACGGCATGATATGTGATGGCAGCCGCTACGAGTCCTACGGTGCCCGCGACTCTGAGATACAGTCTGTCCCACAGATAGAGCAGTCCGAGCGCAATGATCATCCCGCATACTATATGCATGGCGCCCGTGCCGAACCCTCTGATAATAGTATATCTGAGGCTTGAGGCTCCGTTAGAGGTCAGATAGCATACGTTTTCAAAAGTCGCGAAGCCTACTGCCGTTATCACGATCTCGATCGATACTTCCATCTTAGGCGGGTCATATACCAGAAGCCAGAAAGTGATAGGGGCGATCTTCATGATTTCTTCGATCACGGGGGATATCTCGAGCGAAGCGCCAAGCGCGTCGGCGCCGGTCGTAGCGGCAAAGAATGAGCTGATGTATGAAGACAGCAGGCACGCGGTCATGCCGCCCAGTATGAACATAAGACTCAGCCTTGGTTTTCCCCTGAGACAGATTATGGCTATCAGCAGCGGCGCCGCCAGACATGCGTAAATGTTTTCTATGTATGTCATTCATGCACCGCCTTTCCGAGGGCAGGTATAAGCAGTATCAGGACCAGTGTCATTGCCGCGTCAAACGCGAAATAAAGCATGCGCACATCCTCTCTTGCCATGAAGCACGAAGCGGTCCACTCGCAGTATTCGATCAGGCAGAAGGCCAGCATGCTCCAATAAAGAGGACGCATCCCGGTATTGTCCGCATTTCCGGATCCGGCTCTGCTGTACACAAGACCTCTTATGCTGCGCCACAGAAGAAACCCCATAAGGACAGCAACGATGGCATTGACGATAAAATCACCGTACTGCATATAAAAGACAGCCATCGCTACGGTGAATGCAGGCGCGATCCACAGCACCTTAGGATGATATTCCATCTCCTCATCCGAAGCGAGCTGTCTCAGCAGAAGGTCAAGAAACAGATAGGAGGAATACCAGCCTATCTCCGAGACGTAGAAGTATTCCGGAGTTTTACCGTAAAACGCGAGCATAAGCGACCAGTATAAGTCTCCCATGAAAAACAGAGCGTAAAAAAGGCCCAGGAGGACCCACTCCCTGCTTTCACGGCGGACAGCTCTGTGCAGAGCGATCACCATGCAGGTCGCCGTGACCGTAAGCTGTATGAAATTGACAATAGTCTCAGTCGTCAAATATGTCTCTCCTTATCTTCGGCCATTGGTACATGCATAGCTCTGGCTTTGACACACAGCAATGTAACTGCGGCTCCTAGCAGGAATGCGATTATACCGATAACGACATACCCGATGACCGGTGAACCTGAAAGAATGCTGCCCTTAAGTTCGTCTGTTCCACTTGGAGACATAAGGTTTTCCATTGTGGCAGGCATCATGAATGCAAGGTTCAGGATCACGGCAATTGAAATAAAAGCTGCAGAGATCACTACGGCCCGGCTGCGGCGCCGTTCAGTTTCATATCTGATCTCTGATGCTCTCGCGTGCATGGCCTTTATTCTCTCTTCCGAGGTAAGCAGATCAGTACGGATTTGTAACACCTTCTTTCCCTAATTCTTCTTTCAGAAGCAGCTTGCCCTTGGCAAGAAGTTTATCTATCTTTCGGGATGACACCCCCATGATATCAGCTGCCTGCGCGTAAGTCATTCCTTCGCAGTAAACAAGCCAGAGCGCTTCCCTTAGCTGCGGATCTATTCTTTCCAGACACACATTCAGTATACCGGCCTTCTCGTTATCCCAGGCTATCTGTTCAGGCAGTGTGCCGTCCGTGATTTCCCTGTCCAGATCATCCATGCTGAAAATAACTGCCCTGTGCGATCTGAAGTGGAATCTTGTAGCGAGGTTTCTGCCCGTGCGGAAAAGATATGCCCGGAAGCTGCCCGCCCCTATGGAAGGCTTTTTTACCATTATCCGCGCGAACGCTTCTATCATGAGATCTTCGGCGTCGTGAAAGTTATGTGTGTAGCCGTTCAGGTAAACAAGGAGATCGTCGCCGTGACGTATCATCAGCTCATCATACGCGGTTCCGTCGCCTGCCAGAAACGTACTGTACAGTTCGTCATCACTGCGCATGATCTCCCTCCTTCCCATCCTTACATGAACACATTTTGTATGGCTATATTATATCGTATTTTGAGTTTTTACTCTACTTTTGCGCTGTGTTCTGCGGCTCGAGAGTTATGACTTCGTAGTTGCACCGGGCAACGGTCCTGAATGGGAAATCCCAGCCTGCGATGTCTGACTAACTCTGAGAAACTCCCTTACCTCAGGAAGCCTGCGCAGCGCTTCACTGCGTCCCATCTGATACACGCGCTCAAGTTCGTCCGGATCCTTTTCGGTCCTTCCTATACCGGGATCTTCCGGAGGTCTTATGACCAGCGCTTCGCCACGCGCCTCTTTGCGGTCGATCTCATCCATCTGCCGGTTATACATTATGTGCCTACCGGCCATTGCCTTCACCATGGCCGGGTATTTTCTGAGCACCAGCCTCACGATCGGCACGACCGGGCTCTTCTTCTTTAGATATCCCTTCGGGCGTGTCAGCACTATCACGTTTCTGTCAAAGCCCTGCTGTTCCATAAATTCATAAGGAACTGAGCATACGATTCCTCCGTCGAGCATCTTATATCCGTCGACCTCTACGATGTTGGACACGACTGGCATCGACGCGGACGCACGCATCCATTCGATGTCGGCCGGTCCTCCGTCAGTACATTTATGGAACCTCGCTTCGCCGGTCTCCACGTCAGTTGCTCCGATATAAAACTCGAGCGGATCATTTTTGAAAGTCTCCGTATCGAACGGATCGAGTTTCTCGGGCATCGTATGATAGCAGAATTCGGCTCCGTACAGATCGCCCGTCATTATTAGCGATCTGAAACTGCAGTAGCGCCAGTCCTTACTATACTTCTTGTTGTATCTGATCGCCCTGCCTATCTGCCGCGACTTGAAATTGCAGCCAAAAGTGGCTCCGGCAGAGATCCCGGCAGCCCCGTCGAAGTTTATCCCGTTTTCCATGAATACGTCAAGCACTCCGCAGGTGAACATCCCGCGCATCGCTCCGCCTTCGAGTATCAGTCCTTTTTTATACTTACTCATTTTTTCAGAAAGTCTCTGAACGCTACGGCAACGAGACCGCAGTCTATGATGATCGCGCCTATCAGAACGGCAAGCGCGCCTCCGGAAATTATAGCCATTTCATACCCCCTTTATATCCAGCCAAGAAAAGCGCAGATCACTATCAGTACGGCATCAAAGCCCAGGATCCCTCCTACGATAGCAGCGGATTGTTTGACCGTAGGTCTGTCATGCACATAGAACGCGGTAGCGAAAAACGGCAGATAACCAATCAGCCACAGTATCCACGGGCAGCTTCTCTGCCAGAATGCCCACTCCCACGTAAGAAGATCGCAATAGTTCAGGAAGCATTCGATGATGACCGCGAGAGTCGTCAGCACAACGCATAGAACGATACGGTTATTGATCCCAAGTATCTTCTTCTTTGGATCCTCCGGCAGCATCAGGCATACGGTAACACCCATGATAAGGAACATGAATGATATCTCGATATTGTATCCTATCATCAGCAGCAACGCGGTATTGCCCACACCGGCAGGCGTCCCCCATACAGGGGCATAGCCGCTTATGAAGCATATCATTGAGTTCCATATCTCGTTGAAGATGTCAACTCCCCAAAGCGCGAAAGCTCCGAGAACGACCTTGTAGTTTTTCTCGTGCAGCTGCTTCTGAACGATATACAT
>SVDB01000018.1:0-3525 GCA_015058065.1 Clostridiales bacterium | reverse complement strand
ACACGGATCACCTCTTTGAACCAGTTATACATCGACGCGTCGTCATCCACCTGATCGGCCAGCGAAGGATATTTCATACGCACTTCGTCCATATCAGGCGGTCCGGCGCACATGTCAGGATCCCCGGGGTCATCGCTCCAGTACATCGGCGCGCGCTTGTTTTCGTCCCTGCCCGCGCCGCACATTCCTATCTCTTCACCATAATAGACAAAGGCGTTGCCTGTCATGAACAGGCTCATAGCATAGGCCATTTTTGTGACCGGACCATTGTCGTCCGGATAATACTCCGCGTTCCTGTCCACGTCATGGTTCGTATAGAACGGCGCTCCGACAAAGTCTTGATTGGCGCTCCCATATGCTTTTTCAGCTTGCGCCATGCTGCGTACATAGTACTTTGCCGAGTATGTGCCATCCAGCGTCTTCGCGATGATGCCGCCCTGACCCGCGAACGGGAAGTCGAAAAGCGAATCCACACCGGAAGCGTACAGCGCGGAAATGGTATCGCTGTCAGTCCACGCTTCTCCGACGATATAACAGTCCGGATCGATGCCGCGGGCAGTCTCAGTCAGGAAGCTCAGGAACTCAGTGTTTGCAGCCGTATCGCCTTCATAGTAAGACGTTACCGCATCCAGCCTGAACCCGTCAACACCTTTTCCCAGCCAATAGGCCATTATGTCGCGGATCTCCGTTCTCACGGCCTCGCTGCTGAGGTTCAGGTCGGGCATCTCAGACCAGAACCGCGCCTCATAATACCAGTCCGTGCCTTCCAGCTGAGTATAACCGTCAGCAGGCTCTCTGCTGAAATTATAATAGTCAAAGTACTTGCAGTATGAAGCGTCAGGCTCCCAGTCCGCGGGGAGTTCGCGCAGATAATCCGCGGCGGCTTTGAACCATTCGTTATCTTCGGAAGTATGGTTCAGTACCAGGTCCATGTACACGGCGATGCCCCGCTCATGACACTCTTTAAGGAGCGCCTCATAGTCTTCCATCGTGCCGAACGCGGGATCGATAGCATAATGATCATCCACGTCATACTTATGATATGTCGATGAAGGATGGACCGGTGTGAGCCAGATTGCGTCAAATCCCAGGTCCTGTATATAGTCCAGTTTGGAACGGATGCCATTCAGGTCGCCTGTGCCGTCACCGTTTGAGTCGCAAAAAGACCCGACAAATATCTCGTAAGTCGTGCGGTATTTGTCATCGATCGCTTTGCCGGACGCCCTGTCTGCCCTGCACCCGGTGAGGCACAGCAGGACGCACAGCAATATGCATAATAGTCTGCGGATCTTGTTGGTCATACCGGTCATCTATCCGTTTCCGATTTTGATAGACAAAGTATAGCATATTCCCATATTTTGTCGATTTTGTACAATCTATATATAAGCGAAAGCCACCGGATCGCTTCCGATGGCTTTTATATTATTTAAGATCTGGATATCGTTTACAGATTGTCCGCGCCGTATTTGTTGAGCAGATCGTGCTTGAGGTTCCAGAGCGGCTTGCTCAGGTCGACATAGTAGGTCTGCGGGTTCTCGAATCTCAGGAACTCGCCCCAGAGCTTGTCTACCTGCTCCACGCATGTCGCCTTTATCTCGTCGATGTCCGGCTCCTTGTATACCAGCTCACCCTTCTCGAAGATAGGTACGAGCAGTTCGACCGCTGTGTAATCATAAAGCACCTTGCGCTTCCAGACCGCGTTCGGGTCGAAGATCTCGAACGGCTTGCCGTCAGGGATAGGCTCGTCTCTGAGCATGATGACGTCAGCCAGCGCTTTGCCGTGATCGTTGCCGTAGAACCTGACTACCTTCTTGAATCCCGGGTTGGTGATCTTCTCGACATTCTCGGAGATCTTCATCTTAGGCACCAGTTTGCCGTCCTTCCAGATGCCTGACAGCTTGTATACGCCGCCGAAGACAGGTTCGGACCTGGCGGTGATGAGCCTTTCGCCTACGCCGAACGAGTCGATCTTGGCGCCTTCAAGGATAACGTCTCTGATGATGTACTCGTCGAGCGAGTTGCTGATGACGATCTTGCAGTCTTCGAGACCCTCCGCGTCGAGCACCTTGCGGCATTCTCTTGTCAGGTAGGTGATGTCGCCGGAGTCGATACGCACGCCCATCTTTTCTGGCTTGAGTTCCTTGAACACCTTTATAGCGTTAGGAAGACCGGATTTGAGCACGTTGTATGTATCGATCAGCAGGGTCGCGTTCTGCGGATAGAGCTCGGTATATTTGTAGAACGCTTCGTATTCGGTGTCGAAGCTCTGCACCCAGCTGTGAGCCATGGTGCCGAGAGCCGGGACGTGGTGGTTGCGGTCAGCGATGGTGCATGCCGTGCCTACGCAGCCGGCGATGTATGAAGCTCTGGCTCCGTAAACAGCGGCGTCTGCTCCGTGAGCGCGCCTTGTGCCGAACTCCATGACCGGTCTGCCCTGAGCAGATCTGACGATGCGGTTGGACTTGGTCGCGACCAGGCTCTGGTGGTTGAACTGCATCAGGATGAATGTTTCGACGAACTGCGCCTGGATCAGCGGTCCCTTTACGATCATGACCGGTTCGTGAGGGAATATCGGGTAGCCCTCGGGTACAGACCACACGTCGCAGGTGAACTTGAAGTCTCTGAGGAAGTCGAGGAACTCTTCGCTGAAGCAGTTTTTGCTTCTGAGATAGTCGGTGTCCTCTTCTGTGAAACTGAGGCGCTTCATGTAGGCGATTATCTGCTCGAGTCCGGCCATGATGGCGAAGCCGCCGCCGTCCGGAACGCGTCTGAAGAACACATCGAAGCACGCTTCGGCGTCTCTGATGTCTGAGTTGAAGTATCCGTTTGCCATCGTGATCTCATAGAAATCCGTCAGCATCGTAAGGTTGTAAGTATTAAGCATTATGCTCTCCTTTACTGCCGCTGGGGCCTGAAGTGCGCGAGGGCGGCAGTCCCCGCGCGCGTTTTGTTGCCATATAAGTATACTGTCAGAACTGTTTATTTGCAATGTATCAATGTTGAGGATACGGCTTTCCCGTGTTAGAATGGATGTGTATGAGCGGCGCGAAGCGCCGCGGACGGAGGACAGATGCGCGAGATCACTATCACGGCAAATGACGCGGGGCGGAGGCTTGACAGATTTCTGAGAAAGTACCTTCCGGGAGCCTCACTGAGCGAGATCTATAAGATCATCCGCAAGGACGCGAAGGTGGATTCGAAGCGCAGGCGCGAGTCCTATATTCTGAACGAAGGCGAAGTGCTGGCTCTCTATCTGACGGATGAGGAGCTTGGGCGCTTCGGCGCGGCCGGGTCTGACGGCGGGGCCGCGCGGCCGGGCTGCAGCCCGCCGTCCCGCAGCGGCGCCAACAGCAGCGGAGGCCGCAGGCGGGCGAAGCGCACCTTCGGCATCATCTACGAGGACGAAAACGTGCTGATGGTGAACAAACCTTTCGGTCTGCTCACCCACGGCGACTCGCGCGAAAAGAAGGACCACCTTGCCAATCAGGTGAAGGATTACCTGATCGAGACCGGCGCCTTCGACCC
>SVDB01000088.1 GCA_015058065.1 Clostridiales bacterium | reverse complement strand
GGATCGTCCCTGAACGCTTTTAGCCTTGAGATGTCGTCAGGTGATATGTATCCGTTGTCAGCAGCCGCGGCGATGACTTCATCGAAGTTCGTAAGAGAGGTCCATTCGATGCCCGCCTCAGCCATGCGGTCTATGCCCTTCTTCATTCCGTAAGTCATGATGGAGATCACTCCAAGCACCTCGGCGCCTGCTTCTCTGAGTACCCTGACAGTATCTATGCAGCTTCCTCCTGTCGAGATAAGGTCTTCTACCACGACTACTTTCTGCCCCGGCTCAAGTCTGCCCTCGATCTGGTTCCCCCTGCCGTGATCCTTTGCTCCTGACCTGACATATCCCATTGGCAGCCCCATCAGGTGCGCCGTGATGGCGGCGTGAGCTATACCCGCTGTCGCTGTGCCCATCAGCACTTCAGCTTCAGGGAACTTCGCCTTTATGGTCTCAGCGAGCGATTCCTCGACATCGGTCCTCACGTCAGGCGCAGTGAGCGTCAGCCTGTTATCACAATAGATCGGGCTCTTTATGCCGCTCGCCCATGTAAAAGGTTCTTCAGGCCTCAGGAACACAGCCTTTATCCTGAGAAGGTCTTCAGCTATAAGTCTTCTGATCTCTTTTTCTCTGTCCATCTGTCTCTATTTCTGAAGGAATTCTTCCTTGCATCTCGCATATGCGTCTATCGGTCTTTCAGCAGCGGTGATCGGTCTTCCGACTACGATGTAGTCGGAACCGGCTTCTCTGGCCTTCGCAGGTGTCATGACTCTCTTCTGGTCGTCAGCCGCGCTGTCCTCGAAACGGATCCCCGGCGTGACTGTAAGGAAATCATCTCCGCAGGCGGCGTGTATATCCGCTGCTTCGAACGCCGAGCATACTACACCATCGAGCCCCGCCGCCTTGGCGTTCAGCGCGTACTGCCTGACTACATCAGCCATCGGTTTCTCGATGAGGAGCTCTCCGCGCAGCGTAGCCTCGTCAGTAGATGTGAGCTGCGTTACCGCGATGAGCTTAGGCTTGTCTGCGAACCTCGCAGCTCCAAGCATAAGGCCTTCCTTTGCCGCCTTCATCATCTCTATGCCGCCTGCCGCATGAACGTTGACCATATCAACACCGTATTCACCAAGCACCTGCATGGACTTCTTTACCGTATTCGGTATGTCGTGCAGTTTGAGGTCAAGGAACACCTTGTGTCCCCTTTCCTTGAGTTTTCTGATCAGTTCCGGTCCGCAGGCGTAGAACGCCTCCATGCCGATCTTTACGAAAGGTCTTCCCGCTCCGATGCTTATGTCATCGCAGCTGACTACTTCGTCCCTGATCCTGGTCAGTCTGTCCAGAAATTTGATCGTCTCGTCCGCGGACTTGAAATCGCATGCAATTATTACATCTTTCGCCATGACGCACCCCTCTCTTTGCGCGTTTAACGTTTTCTTATATGCTAATTATATGTTCTTTGCCGGCTATGTGCCACAGCAATATATGTCTATCCTGATCATTTCAGTCTTTTGATCCCGTACTTTTCCATCGCTGCCGGAAGATCACGGACTATATTGTATGAAGCGAAAGGATCGACGAGATTCGCCGCGCCTACTTCTACGGCTGCAGCGCCTGCCATCATCATCTCGAGCACGTCTTCCGCTGAACTCACTCCTCCCATGCCTATTACCGGTATGTTCACGGCTTTTGCCGTCTGATATACCATGCGAAGAGCAACCGGGAAGACCGCGGGGCCCGACAGTCCGCCGGTCACGTTGGCGAGCACCGGTCTCTTTGTCTTCAGGTCGATCCTCATGCCCAGCAGCGTATTGATGAGACTCACGGCATCTGCACCCTCAGTCTCGCACGCCCTCGCGATCTCCGTGATATCCGTCACGTTCGGCGAGAGTTTGATGATTATTGGTTTTTCCGTCATCCAGCGGACCGCTCTTACGACTTCCGCCGCAGCATGTGGGTCCGTCCCGAAGCTCATGCCGCCTCCGTGTACGTTAGGACAGCTTATATTGATCTCATACCAGCCGATCATGTCCGCTACAGGTGATCTGTCAAACTTCTTCACGACCTGCGCGTACTCATCAGGCGAGAAGCCGCTGACATTGGCCATCACGGGTTTGTGGAACAGCCCCGCGAGCCTCGGCAGTTCTTCTCTTATAACTGTATCTACTCCCGGATTCTGGAGACCTACAGAGTTGAGCATTCCTGACGCGCATTCCGCGATTCGCGGTGTATCATTGCCGAATCTCGGATGTAGCGTGGTCCCCTTGAATGAGAAAGTTCCGAGGCAGTTTATATCGTAAAGGACTCCGAATTCATATCCGTAGCCGAAAGTGCCCGAAGCCGGGATCACAGGATTATCCAGCGTTATGCCGCACAGATCTACTCTTGTGTCTACCATGGCAGTTCCTCCGTTCTGAGCACCGGACCGTCCTTGCATATCCTCTTGTACCCGTCATTCGTTCTGATACTGCAGCCCATGCAGGCTCCGAAGCCGCAGCCCATGCGCTCCTCAAAGCTCATCTGACCGCTTATTCCCGCCTCTTTATACACTTTGTCGTATACTGCCCTCAGCATAGGTTCAGGTCCGCATGTATAGAAATGAGTGAATGTCTCACCGCGCGAAACGAGTTCATCGAAAGCGTCAGTCACGAAGCCATGAACACCATCGCTCCCGTCAGCGGTAGCGACTATCACTCTGGCTCCGATCGCCTTGAATTCTTCGACATAGAACATCTCTTCAGCGCTGTTGAACCCAAGAATCACGGTAGGCTTCGGATTCAGCAGCCTCGCGGTCAGGTAGAGCGGCGGGATCCCGACGCCTCCGCCTATGAGCAGAGGTCTCTCGCCGGCCTCATCCCTGCTGTAGCCATTTCCCAGTCCAGTGAGCACGTCCAGCTGCGCTCCGTATCTGAGATGGGTCATCTCTTCAGTTCCGTGCCCCAGCACCTTGTAAATGATGGTGATGCCTTCACGGCTGAGATCGCATATGCTGATCGGCCGGCGCAGGAAATGCCCGTTCAGTTTGATGTTGATGAACTGTCCGGGTGCCGTGATGCCTTTCACGTCTCCGCCCAGTTTCATCCGCCATGTCGTAGGCGTGAGCTGCCTGTTTTCTTTTACTGTGTAGATCCCTTGATTCATGTCCTTTTTCTTTCCGTTACCAGGCGGCGCTGTAAGCGATCTTTCCGCCGCAAACTGTCAGATAGTTACGTCCCATGACACGCCAGCCCTCAAAAGGCGTCGCTTTGCCCATCGAAAGCAGTTCTTCTTTCTCTATAGTCCACTCCTCTGTCAGGTCCCATACCGAATAGTCATTGCCGAGCGGTATCCCGAAGCGTCTGCGCGGGTTGTACACCAGCAGCTGCTCGAGCCTGTCCATCGTTATGATGCCCGGCATCACCAGATATGTATATACCAGCGGGAAAGCAGTCTCAATGCCCACTATGCCGAATGCCGACTTTTCGAGTCCCCGCGACTTTTCTTCCGCAGAATGCGGCGCGTGATCCGTCGCTATGCAGTCTATAGTGCCGTCTATGATGCCCTCGAGCAGCGCCTCCCTGTCAGACGCGTCCCTGATCGGAGGATTCATCTTCCACTTTCCGTCCTCTTTGAGCATGCTGTCATCGAGCAGCAGGTAATGCGGCGCTGTTTCGCAGGTCACATCCACCCCGCTCTTTTTGGCGTCCCTTATAATGCTAACGCTCTCTTTTGTAGAGATATGGCACACGTGATAGGCACAACCGGTCTCATCAGCGAGTTTAAGATCCCGCTCTATCTGGCGCCATTCCGATTCTGAGCAGATGCCGCGGTGAGCGTTCGCCGCCGCGTATTTTCCGTCATGTATATATCCGCCTTTCAGCAGGCTGTTGACCTCGCAATGGGCTGTGATGATCTTGCCGAGAGACTTCGCTGTCAGCATCGCCTCTCTCATCATTTCATCTGACTGGACTCCATGGCCGTCATCCGAGAACGCTATGCAGTCAGGCGCCATGCCGCCAAGATCAGCCAGCTGCTCTCCCTTCTGTCCGACAGTGATCGCGGCATACGGATAAACATGGACACAGGCATCCCTGTCGATGATGTCCTGCTGTGCCTTCAGATGCTCAGCCGAATCCGCGACCGGATCGAGATTCGGCATCGTACAGACTGCCGTATATCCTCCGTGCGCCGCAGCCTTTGAGCCTGAAGTGATCGTTTCCTTATATGAAAAACCCGGTTCCCGAAAGTGCACGTGCACATCGCAAAAACCGGGCATTATCGTGTATGTCGAAGAGAGTCCGATACCGGCTTCTCTGAGAACTTTCGTATCGATGGTAGGGCTGAAAGTCAGTTCTGACGCGCCTGTTTTGTCCATTTACTGCCTCCTTTTCGTTCATATTAGTTTATCATGAAATCGGAGGACTTATCAATGTAAAGCACCGCCGGCAGAGGCTTATCACTTTATTTTTATGAGCAGCAGGCGGCCGTCTCCGACCGTGATCTCAGCTGTCTTTCCGGGCAGGACTTCGTTGCTGGTCGCGTACTGATAATCAGGACCGATATCTGCCTCTTCCAGACAAAACTTCGCGCCGCGGATGCTGACTCCCCGCGCTTCTCCCTCGAGAGCGACAAGTGAAAAAAACGGATATCTGTCCTCTACTTCCGCCTTTCCCGGATGCCTGACACCCTCTTCATCCGTCCATGAAGAGATCAGTTCCATCTCAGAGTAATCGTCCGCGATCATCCCGTGGCAGCCCTTGTTTTCAAGGCTTGTGAGTATATAGGCGTTCACCAGTGTGTGGTCGAGCCTTTCGCCTATCACGCCCAGAAGCAGAAAATCCGTGAAGCCCCTGGAAACACCCACATGCATAGCGTAGACGGTATCAGTATCATCCTTCGCGACCGGAAGAGTGATGGTCTCGACATCCATATGCGGGTCTTCATGGGAATCCCAGTCGCCTATGATAAGCGAAGGGACCACGCCAAGGCCTTCCAGGTGTTTAAGGCCGCTGTCGCAGTAGATCACATAGTCATCTTCTTTAAGATATCCTTTCGCGCTGCCGTAATCGCCGATACCGGCGCCTCCGACGATGACGCATCTCCTGTTTTCACGCATTTCCTTATGCCTCATGTACGAGTTTGCCGTTCATGTCCTCGATATTGATCGCGATGACAAGAGTCCTCGGAGCGTCCTTGCTGATCTCGTTCTCGACATATTCCTTAGGGCAAGGGAACTTATCGCAGAGCAGCCTGCTTATCCTCACGATCTCATCAGCGTCTTCCACCAGCTCCGCTTTTCCGAAGACTATCACGCTCTTGACGTATTTTGCCCAGTCTCCCTCTTTCTGGAATTCCTGACCGAACACGCAATAAGA
>SVDB01000087.1 GCA_015058065.1 Clostridiales bacterium | reverse complement strand
GAATACGTTGAATCTTCTGATAGGCGAGAACTGCATTACCGCACATCTTTTTGATACTTCCATTTTGATCTCCTTACTTTAGTTTGATGGTAATAGCTTGGGATTGATATTAACTGTTGATTGTCATTTATTTAGACCTGAATGAGCTTCGGAAATAACTCCGCTCATATCAAGTTTATTATCGCACTTTTCGTGTGAAAGTAAAAGCAAATATTCTATGTTTCCCTTTGTTCCTTTTATAGGAGAATAAGTGAGTTCCTCAGGATACAAACCATTTTCTGAAGCATAGCTGATGACATTGCGGATGACTTCTTCGTGTATCTCAGGCTCCCTGACGATACCGCCTTTTCCGACCTGGTCCCTGCCCGCTTCGAACTGCGGCTTTACAAGGCAAAGTATCTTTCCGTCAGCGGCAAGTATCTGAGCGGCTACAGGAAACATGTGTCTTACTGAAATGAAGCTGACGTCAATGGATATCAGACCTACCGGCTCTTCTATAAGTGAGGTGTCTAGATACCTGATGTTGATCTTTTCCATGTTGACGACACGCGGATCGGTGCGCAGCTTGTAATCCAGCTGTCCGTATCCGACATCTATGGCGTAGACCTTGCGTGCTCCGTGCTGCAGCATACAGTCGGTAAATCCGCCTGTAGAAGCTCCCATGTCGACACAGACGGCTCCTTCGCAGGACACTCCCCAGTCTTCGATCGCCTTCTGAAGCTTGAGACCTCCCCTGCTGACATATGGACATTCCTGACCTTTTACCTGAACGTCGGAATCGATATCGAATCTGGAGCCCGGTTTGTCTTCAAGCCTGCCGTTTACAGTGACAAGACCGGCCATGATGGTGCGCTTCGCCTTCTCACGGGATTCCGCCAGTCCGTTATTTACAAGCAGAACATCAAGTCTTTCCTTCATGACCTGCCATCTCTTTCTTCTAAACGCGCGATCACGGCCTCGGCTACTGACGCGGCGTCTATGCCGCATTCCTTCCTGAGCGATGGTATATCGCCCTGCTCGATGAACTCATCCGGTATCGCTATATTGAGTATGTCGTATCCGTGATCTCTGAAAGCGGAAGTGAACGCCTCACCGAAGCCTCCGCTTATCACATTGTCTTCGAGCGTGACCGCGAGCTTCGCGCGCAGGTCAGCCCACGATGTATCGAGAGGTCTGACGACTGCGACATTGGTGACTCCGGCAGAAAAACCCTTCTGCTTGAGCAAGTCTGCCGCCTTCAGTGCTTCATCGAGCATGGCTCCCGCGGCGAGGATCTGGACATCCTCCCCTTCGCTGATAACTGTATTGGAACCTTTGAATCTCGAGAGTCTCAGATGATCGCCTTCCGAAGACCCTCTCGGGTATCTGATGGCGACCGGACCGTCCATGTCCTTCGCGAATTCGAGCATCTCAGAAAGCTGGTTCCCGTCCGCAGGAGCGAGGACGGTCATTCCCGGCACCATGTTCATATACGAAAGATCGAAGATACCGTGATGCGTCTCTCCGTCCGCGCCGACAAGACCTGCCCTGTCTACAGCAAAGACGACATGAAGATCCTGCAGGGCAACATCCTGCATAATGAAGTCGAAAGCACGCTGAAGAAAACTGGAATAGATCGCTACATACGGTTTATAGCCCTGTTTGGCGAGACCGGCGGCGAAAACGACAGCGTGTTCTTCGGCAATGCCGACGTCGAAGTATCTGTCTTCATGCGCTTCGTAAAACGGCAGAAGACCGGTGGCTGTGCCCATGGCGGCCGCGATCGCGACGACTTTGTCATCCTTGTTCGCGAGTTCGGTGATCTTTTCACCGAACACCTTTGAGAATGACGGCGCTCCGCTCTTCCCTATCGCTTCTCCGGTCGCCGGGTCGAAAGGTCCTATACCGTGGAATTTGCGGGGATATTTTTCAGCGTATCCATAACCCTTGCCTTTTGTGGTAATGACATGGATCAGAGTCGGTCCGTCGTATTCTGAAGCGGCGCGGATGATATCAGTAAGATCCTGTATGTCATAGCCGTCTACGGGACCGAAATACTTGATACCCAGACTTTCCATGATATGGGCTTCGTCAGTAAGTACGCTGTACTTGATCTTTTCCTTGGAACTGCGCAGTCCTCTGGAGAGCGCGCCTCCGATGACAGGAACATTGTTAAGTACGCTTTTTACGGATGATTTCGCCTCGTCATACCTCTTGGAAACTCTGATTTTATTGAGGTATTTGTGCATGGCGCCGACATTGTGAGAAATCGACATGCCGTTGTCATTCAGGATGATATTGATGTTGGTCTGATGGTCACCGATGTTGTTGAGAGCTTCATAAACGATGCCGTTAGTGAACGAACCGTCACCGATGACAGCTGTCACCTGATAATCATCACCGGAAAGATCTCTGGCTACGGCCATGCCGTACGCGGCGCTTACCGAAGTGCTCGAATGGCCGGTGTCGTAAACGTCGTGCTCGCTCTCTCTGGATTTCGGAAATCCGGACATACCTTTGTACTGGCGAAGTGTATCGAATCCCGCGGCGCGTCCCGTCAGGATCTTATGCACATAGGACTGATGGCCGACATCATAAATGATCTTATCGCGAGGGCTGTCAAAAACTCTCATGAGCGCGATAGTAAGCTCGACGATGCCGAGATTGGACGCGATATGTCCGCCTGTCTTTGAGACCTTGTCTATCATGAACTCGCGTATTTCCTGAGCGAGAACGTTGAGATCCGGGACCGATGCGGTCCTGCAAATATTCAGAAGATCGTCTTTATAAAGATCGTATTTCATCGATTGATCGTTCCTTGAACTAATTATTTCTGGTTTCGAGTGAGTCAGCCAGAGCGGTGAAGAACGCCGCGTCATCTCCGTACACGGACAAAGCTTCCTTGGCTTCAGACGTGAGCCTGTGCAGTTCTTCTTTTGCCGCCGGCATGCCGTGAACATATGCGTAGTTGCATTTGCCCTGTTCCGCGTCCTTGCCCAGCGTCTTTCCGAGCAGAGCGGGATCGCCTTCGATATCGAGTATGTCGTCGAGAATCTGGAAAGCTACTCCGATGTCGATAGCGTAGGATGTGAACCTGTCAAGAGTCTCATCTTCCGCGCCGGCAATCATCAATCCCGCGCGGACCGGCGCTGTGATCAGATCAGCTGTTTTATGCAGCTCGATGAAACGTATGAGTTCGGGAGTCGGTACCATGCGCTCTCCGAGTATATCAGCGGTCTGACCTGCTATCATTCCATGCGCTCCGGCACGTGATATTATCTCGTGCGCTGCTTTCAGATGAGAATACATCTTCTGAGGATCTTCGTGATATCTCAGCGGTTCTTCGCTGACCGTCTCAGCCGCAGTAGAAAGAAGACCATCTCCGGCAAGTATGGCCATAGCCTCTCCGTACACCTTGTGATTTGTAGGCTTGCCGCGTCTGAGGTCGTCATTGTCCATCGCCGGCAGATCGTCATGAATGAGTGAATATGTGTGTATATATTCCAGAGAAAGAGCGTATGGAAGCGCTTCATTGATATCTCCGCCGGCGAACTCACAAGCTGCCAGCAAAAGAACAGGTCTAAGGCGCTTTCCTCCGACCTCGAGGCTGTATCTCATCGCTTCACCGAGGACTGACGCTTCAGGTCCGGCGACATCTATAAGGTCAGTCAGATGGGAGTTTATGAAATCTTTGTATTCATCAAAGCTGCGCATCTGTCAGTTCTCCGTTCTCATAAAGAAGTATCTTCTGTTCTGCCTTGTCAAGTATCTCCTTGCAGTAAGCGGCTTCTTTCATTCCTTCATCAAAAAGCCTCAGCGAGTCCTCAAGAGTAGTGGCCTGCCTGCCGATCTCAGCGGCAGCGTCCTGAAGAGCCTGCATGGATTCAGTAAATGATTTGTCTGACATAAAGAACCCCTTCCTTTATTCCGGATCTGTTTTCGTTACTTTGGCAGTGAAGCTGCCGTCCGTCATGATTACACGGTATTCCTCTCCGGCTGTGATACCTGATATACCGGGCACTATCGCGCCGTCCTTCGTGACCGCGGCGTAGCCTTTCGAAAAAATGCTGCGCGGATCGTTTTCTTTAAGGATGATCACGGCCTTGTCTACCCTGCTCCTTGCCTCGGAAAGCCTGTTCCGGACATTCGCTTTAAGAAGAGCTGTAGAACTGTCAAGCACCCTTCTTTCAGCAGCGATTTTCTGTTCGGCGGATGCGACGATGAGCTTGCGGTATCTGTCGATATCTTCCCTGAGTCTGAATGTATCAGCGACTGCCATGTCGGCTGCTGCTGTAGGAGTTTCCGCCCTTGCGTCAGCGACCATATCGCTTATTGAAAAGTCTATCTCATGACCGACTGCGCTGATGACAGGTATCTCAGAGGCGAATATAGCTCTCGCGACTTCTTCATCGTTGAACGCGGCAAGATCTTCAGCAGAGCCGCCTCCTCTGCCCACGATCAGCGTATCGATATGGATCCCGGAACTGCTGAGTTTATTTGCCCGTCTGATATTGTCACAAATGCTAGAAACTGCTCCAAGACCCTGGACCGCAGTCGGAAAAATGATCATGTCC
The DNA here is from genome assembly GCA_015058065.1 of Clostridiales bacterium. Classification (GTDB taxonomy): domain Bacteria; phylum Bacillota; class Clostridia; order Peptostreptococcales; family Anaerovoracaceae; genus Crickella. The sequence continues at coordinate 809 of SVDB01000087.1, read as the reverse complement.
GTAAAATCGTTTTTAGCGGTCACGATCTTTCGTATGTCTTCTATCGCGGCACCGGTCGCGGATGTTATCACTCCGATGCGGTAAGGAAATACGGGGATCGGTTTCTTATATTTCTTATCGAAAAGACCCTCTTTTTCGAGTTTCCGCTTGATACGCTCGAATTCAGCGGCGAGATCGCCTTCACCGGCGGCTTCGACATGTCTTATGCTGAGCGAATATGATCCCCCGCGCGCGTACGGACTGATATCGCATACCACGATGACTTTCTTGCCGTCTTTGACCAGAGACATATCGATAGCAGCGGCGTTCTGCCCCCAAATGACTGCGCGTATCTGGCTGTCCGCGTCCTTGAGGGTCAGATAATGATGCGGTCCGCTCTTACTGAGACCGGATATCTCCGCTTCCACGACAAGTCCCCGCAGATTCTGATCATCGCGGAGACGTCTGGCTATATATTCATTTACCTGCGTTACGCTTACCGGTCTCATATATCCTTTTCGCAAGCAGCGCGATCCCTACCGCGTTGTCTCCTGACAGCGCGGGTTCTCCGAACGAGATGTCGAGCTCGTTGTGCTGAGACAGGAGCGCGCGGACCGTCCTGCTGGACGCTACGCCTCCCGCCATGTATATTTTTTTAATACTGTGTGTGCTGCTGAGGTATGAGGCTTCATTGATGAGAAGCCCTGAAATCGATACAAACAGCTCAGCTGTTACCTCCGCCGCTGCTTCCGGTTCGTCACAGTGTTCCGAAGCGAAAGCCATGAGCCGTGTTTCGGCTCCGGACAGATTGAAATATCCGTCTTTTATCT
>SVDB01000086.1 GCA_015058065.1 Clostridiales bacterium | reverse complement strand
TTTGGAGCGAGCTCCATACATCGTCAGATTATCCTGTTTATTGGGACTGACGACCAACAATTTTTGTCCTATAACCCGGAAGTGAGAAAGACCAGGCTGAAAAAGCGCTCGACAAAATATTTGGAATATAAAAAAGGAGCCGTAACAGCGACTCCTACATGCCGGGATCAGTTCCCGGCTTTTTTTATGTAACGGAATGTCATTAGCGCGAACACGACCGACAGCACTGCCATCAGTGAAGTATACAGCATGGTAGCGCCCCGGATACCGTACGAACCGACAGCGCGGTTTGCCGTCAGGCCCGCAAGGACTGCCAGCACTACGTAACCGGCGGTCAGGCTTTTCTGGTATCTCATAACGGTTATGACTACGGCGAAGAAGTTGACCAGCGCCAGCATACCTCCGCCTACCATCAGTATGGCCAGATCGATCCTGTAAGCGGAAAGGTCTGCGTTATACATCGCTCCCAGTACAGGACAGCCTATCGTGAGCGCCACTCCTATCGCGAGCAGAGTGATGGCTGTGATAACAAATATCTGCCTTATAACTATCTTTGAGAAGCCTTTTATCTCCGCGCCATCCCACTTGTGTGCCAGATCGACAAGGATAGGGTTGAAGATGAAATTCGCGAACAGTCCAATCGCGAAGACAGGCATAAAGATGAAATTGTAGCACGCCTGATCGGTATCTGTCATGCAGGCGTCAATGGCGTACTTAGGAGCGTTGCTCACATACAGCAGCATGAAGTAGCCCGCGAAAAGAGGGAAGCAGTCGACGAAGATCTTCCAAATTCTGTCCCATCTGAATCTGAACTCAAGTGTGGCAAAGTCCTTCATGACCGCCAGACTCGAGGTCAGGAAAGCGAGTATCACGGCAACAAGCCATATGGTCATCGACAGCGCCATGTCGTGAGTGATCGCGAGAGCGATCATGAATGCCGCCATCCCTATGAACGTCCTGTAGAGATTCGTCTTGGCGGACACGTCGAGCCTGCCCACCTGCTGGTATCTTCCGAAGTAGACTTCAGAGTACGCTTCCACCACCTTTATAAGGCACACCATCAGCACAATGTAGGCCTTGTATCCGGAGTAGCCCTGCTTCGTATAACAGATCACGGTATAGACAGCGCTCGCTATCACGGTTATGACACAGGCTACGACTCTGTGAGCGTGATAATCCGTGAAGCTCAGTTCCTCGTTCACGTCGCTGACCTGATACTTCCTGACACCATACTCCCCGACATAATACATGAGGCTTCCGACCGCGTAGGCGATCGAAAAGACTCCCGCGTCGTCCAGCCCGTTCGTCCTGGTTATAACAAGCAGGACTATGGCTGATTGAAGCGCGAAAAGAAGCGCTGACATCGTGTTCCAGATGTAGCTGTCACGCATTATGTTATCCGATTTTACAAAGAGTCTCTTCAGTGCGTTCATTATTGCTTTTTACGCTTTGCCGTAAAGGCTATCCGGTCCTTACATGAAAGAAGCGTCTCTCTGACGGAGACGCTTCTTTATTATCTTTAAACCATGCGATCCTTAGAATACGAATACTCTGGTCTTGAGAGGGCAGGTATTATATATCCACTTTGCGTTTTCATTATAATTTCTTACGCAAGCTCCGGATCTAGGCCATCCAAGCACCCAGCTTTTCTGCTTACCATGAAGCGAGAAGTATCGGCACATATTCCATGTCGGAATGCCGTGTTTTTTCTTCTTTTTAGTACTGATGTTCGTCGAACCAGTCGCTGTCGGTTTCGAAGCCTTTCCAGTCGATACCAGCCAAGGTCCTTTGACGAGAGTCCACCTGCCGGCACTTCCCTGGAACACATATTCTCTCTGAGTGTATGTGTTGACCCATACCATGTATTTTTTCTTGCTGGTGATGCCTCTTGCATTGACATACATTGTAGCTTCTTCAGCAGAATACACTTTGCTAGGGTTGATGTGGGAACTCCAGATCGAAGCTTTCACCCTTATCTTCATTGTGTAGAATGTTCTTACTACTCCATCAGGACATTTATAATCGAATATAAACTTTCCTCCATCAAATCCTCTTGCGTATACGACCTGATTTTTGTAGAATTTGATCTTCTTTTTTCCACCTGAATGGCTTGTCAAAGTAGCAGCCTTCTTGAACTTGAGTGTATAGTACATTGTTCTGACAGCATAGCCATTAACCGCAGTGCTTGCAGCAATTTCTGTTCCCTCTGCGTCATAAGCACGAACAGAATATGTATAGTCAGTCTTTACGACAGGACCGCTGCTGGTGTTCGTAACATCATATGTGGGAAGGCCTGAATGCGTTACCGTAGTCGCAGATCCACTCCATAAAACCGTTCCTTCAGGAACACCATTACCGGAATATGTGACCACATACTTATTGGCATCGTCAACAGCATCCCATTTGAGCACAACAGCATTGTAACTTGAAAGAGCCTTCAAATTGATCTGCGTAGCCTTTGTGCTGACATCGATGCTTCCTACCTCGTCATCTCCGATTTTGAATACAAAAGTATAATCTGTAAGTCTTTTGAGGTTTTCTACCGTAAACGAAGTAGAGTCATCAGTTATCTCCGCTACCTTTTCATCGCCATTCCAAATCGTGAGAACCTCTTCCTCTGCGAGAGTTTCTCCTTCAAGATAAGACCATGACAATGTCGCAGTCTTGTCGGTAGCTACGTAAGAGAGGTTTTCCAATCTCGGCGCAGTAGACGCTGCTTTAAGAGCCTCATTTTCTCCGTCTTCACTACCTTCTCCATTTGTATCTCCGGCAGGCAAAGCGTTCGGATCGACTCCTTCGTCGTTTCCGGTCTCTCCGTTTTCGCCAGTCTCTCCATTTTCGCCGCCTGTTGTCGGCTCTGTTGGTTGTGTAACTACATCCTCGCCGCCGTCTTCCGGAGTATCCACAATTACTTCAGTATTGGTATCCGAAGGTGTGCCATCCTCGGTACCCGCAAACAACTCTAGCGGTCCAAAAACCGTAATAAGAGCTGTGATCATGAAAATTGCAAATAGTTTTTTACGCATGATCAATACCTTTTCTTTCTATTCCACATAATATGCCGATATTAAACTACGATATTATAGCAATATTCGGTCCTACAAGTCAACAGTTCTTACAGTATATATGCCTGTGTCCAGCACTTCATCGACTTTTTCGAACACTATCCGCTTCCCTTCAGGGGCGTACCACTTATTGTAGTACTCCGTCAGTTCATCGAATTTGTATTCACTGAAGAATAATACGTTCGGATTATCTATCAGATCCCTGATAGGATTATTGACTCCGTGGCTTTTCATGAAGTCCATCCTTGCCGGAGTCAGGGTCTCCCAGCCGCCGGTGTTGGTGACGTTCTCAGGCATCACCGGGACAGCGAAAGGATCCAGATACGTTGCCGGCTGCTTCTGCACGGCGGTAGGCATTATATAGAACATATCCGGATGTTCCGCGAAATATTCCGTATGTTCAGGCGCCTCCACCTGCGTCGTATTGTGAGCGGCCTTCGCGTTGAGTATCCTTGCCGCTATCGGAGTCATCGAGAACACCGCGGCGATCACCAGCAGACACGCGAGGACTTCGAGTATCCTGTGCTTCGCCTCTCTGCGTTCCTGCGACGCGACAGCGTACAGTATCCAGAACGCGGCGCTCACATCAGCGACATAGAAAGCCCTGTATTTGGTCCTCTGCAGATAATAGATCGCTATGTAAAGAGCTACCGTGAGCAGCGCTATCACTACTATGAATGTCCAGTTTCGAGGCTTCAGCACGAATATGAGATATATTCCCAGCGCGGCCAGCAGTATTATGTGCATGCCCGTGAAGTTCAGTGACTTGAGAGACTTCCAGACCTCTCTCACGAACTTCTTTACCGCCATCTCAGCGGTCATGGTGTGCCCCGCGCCTTTGTTGTATATTTCGTTGATAGTCCTCAGGTTTTCGATCGAGGCTCCGCCGTCATAGTCGAGTATGAATCTGTCGATCATGTAGACATCGTTCTTGCTGATGCCCGCGCTCTCGTATTCAGCCTGCAGGCTGTCATAACTCTCGTATACAGGATAATCGGTGATCGTTGTGCGCAGCGCCTGATATTCTCTCGCGAGCGCTCTCTCAGGAATGCCGGCGTTGATCCGGTCTGAGAGCTGATCGATGCCATACGGCGCTACAAGCAAAGCCGCAATGAGCAGGAACAGCCCTATTTCCTTTACCGGCTTTCTGCCTTCGAAAAACTCCCTGCCGCTGATCAGCCAGAAGAGCAGCATGAACATGCATATATATGCCAGCGCAGGGAACATCCCCATCTGTCTGTAAGCCACTCCCGTGAAATACAGGAGAAATCCGATGAAGAATCTGATGACGGATCTCGAGTTGATGTATGTATCAGCAACGACTACAAGTCCCGCAGCCATCAGCAGGGCCGATGTCTTTGTGAACTGTATGCTGCTGTAGTGGTCAAAAGAAAAAAAGAAGACCGCCGCGACAGCCAGAAGGCTGTCCGTAAGGCGTTTGCTTCTTTCCATCACGGTCTCCAGGACCGCCGTAAACGCTATGAACGAGACAACGACCTGCGAAAGCATGAATACGTTGACGCCGCTGAACATCTTCTGTATGACGATCAGCACCCTGCAAAGGAAGTAATTGACAAATCCCACGTACGGATAGCCGTCCGCGATCCTGTAGGCAATGGTGAAGTCGTCATTGGTCTCATAAAAGGCCGTCGTGAGATGCATCACAAGCGCGAGTATCGCGGCATTGATGACAAGCGAAGCGAGTGTATACTTCCACGCACCCGTCTTCTCTTTTTCAGCTTTCAAATGTCTCGCCATGTTATTTCTCTAATGTGTATTTTGTTGATGTCGTATCCTCTGCGGTCATTAGGCCTTCTTCGTCTATCGTCGCGCTGAAAGTTTCCTCATCTCCGCAGTTTATGGTGATGACGCCGTTCTCATCCTGTGTCCACTTTCCTTCCGCTTCGAAGTCGAGGATCTTGATCTCGCAGCTTCCGCTGTTGTTCAGTTTGAAGTGTCCGATCTCAGTAAGGCCCATATCCTCGGCTTCTTTCAGAGTCATGGTCTCTTCGCCGACCGCCACTTCTTTTATCTCCCAGTTGCCTACCGCGGAATCGGAATACTTTGTGTCAACAGCCATCCATATTACGGCCGCCGCGATGATCAGGATCAGCGCGATGATCACGCCCAGCAGTTTGTGAAGTGTACTTTTCTTGCCCGCTTTTTTGCTCTTTGCTTTTTTCGCGGGCTTCTTTTCATACGCTTCAGGAAATTCAGTCTCAGTTATTTCAGCTTCAGGCGCGTTCGTTTCGGGTTCTTCCGTGTTTACGAGCACTTCCGCGTCTTTTTTGATTTCTTCCATAAGTTATTATCTCAATCCCATACCGGACCCTTCGGGCCGTCTTCTGTCTGTACGACTATCTTCAGAGTCTTCTTGAAATCGTCTAT
>SVDB01000017.1 GCA_015058065.1 Clostridiales bacterium | reverse complement strand
GAGAAGTTCTACAACACGATCCAGAAGACCCTCAAAAAGCAGGGTCAGGACAAGCTGGTCAACACGCTGTTCGCGGTGAACAACGTTACGAGCAAGTTCGGCATCAACGTAGCGAAGCCGATCGCCAACAAGATCATGGCGCAGTTCGGCGGCAACATCGATATGTTCATCGCCGGCGGAGCGAGAGTAGACCCTAAGGTGCTCGCGTTCTTCCGCAGCATGGGCATCCCTTGCCTGCAGGGCTACGGTCTCACGGAGACATCACCGATGGTGGCGCTCAACCCTGACCAGTGGAAATACATGAGAAACGATTCCGCCGGCAAGCTGTTCCAGTTCACAGAGTGCAAGATCATCGACAAGGACGAGGACGGCAACGGCGAGATCTGCTTCCGCGGACCTATGGTGATGATGGGTTACTACAAGAACCCTGAAGCCACCGCGGCGAGCATGGAGAACGGCTGGTTCCACACCGGAGACATCGGCTACCTCGACGACGACAATTACGTATACATCACAGGGCGCAAGAAGAACGTCATCATCGCCGCCAACGGCAAGAACGTCTTCCCTGAAGAGCTCGAGGAGCTCATCGCGCGCAGCCCGTATGTCGAGGAGTGCATGGTGTGGGCAGACGAAGACAACGAAGACAGGATGAAGAGGGGCATCTACGTGACCCTGCGTCCTGACAGAGAGAATGTCAAGGAAACTCTCGGCGAAAGAGCTTCGGACGAAAGCGCTGTCAGATCGCTCATCAGCAGCGAGATCGACAGGCTCAACGCCAACTGGCCTGACTGGAAGAGAGTAAAGCACATAGTCATCAAGAAGGGCGAGTTCAACAAGACGACGGGCATGAAGATCCGCCGCTTCGTCGAAGAGAACAAGCTCGCCGACTAGATATCGGCATTTTAATATGCTGCAGTGAGCGTTGCGAAGGATGAGCAAGGAATGCCGGAGAGAGACCGCAGGTGAGTGGTCGGAACGAGTCGCGCAAGCGAAGCGTCAGCGCCGTTCCCCGCGAAGCAAGGTCGAACGAGATGGCATTCCCTCAGACGGAGCACAGCGAGAGAAAGCATATTAAAATGCTGAAAGAAAGGCAACGGGATGAAAAAGAGACCAACGCTTATCATCGACCACGAAAAACTCCGCTCTAACATGAGCACAGTGATCGGCTGGTGCCGCGAATCGGGCATCGACGTCGCGGGAGTCATCAAGGTAACGACAGGCATGGCTTCGGTCGCGCTCGACTATGAAGCCAGCGGCGCGAAGTGGATCGCCTCCTCGAGACTCGAGCAGCTCGCGAGGGCAAAGGCGGCAGGGGTAAAGATACCTCTGCTCATGATAAGAGTCCCGATGATATCCGAACTCGACGAGATGGTGCAGGTCTGCGACTACAGCCTGCAGAGCAGCCTCGATACGCTGAAGGCTCTCGAGACGGCGGCTCTTAAGAACAACAGGACACACAACGTGATCCTGATGGCAGATCTGGGAGACCTCAGAGAGGGCTTCTTCGAAAAGGAAGAACTCGTAGACGTCGCGAAGTACGTAGAAGACAAGCTCGACTGCGTACATCTCGCGGGGATCGGCACCAACCTCGGATGTGTCGGATCGGTAAAGCCGACCGAAGAGAAGATGCTGATGCTGGCGGACTGGGCGCAGGCGGTAGAGGACGCGATCGGCCGTCCGCTCGAGATAGTGTCGGGCGGAGCGACATCGAGCCTGATGCCTGTGTTCGACAAGGTGATGCCGCCTAAGGTCAACATGCTCAGGATAGGCGCGGTCGTGTACTGCGGACCTCTTGAAGATCTGCGCACATGCTACGGCAGGGAAGAAGCCGACGTGCTCAGCGACGAGGCGCTCATCTTCGAGACAGAGGTCATCGAGGTCAACACCAAGCCAACACACCCGATAGGCGAACTCGGAGTCGACGCTTTCGGAAAGAAGGCGACATACATCGACAGGGGACGCCGCAAACGCGCGATACTCGCCGCGGGCAGAGCCGATTACGGCGACATAGACGACATAGTACCGATGCTCGAAGGGGCGGAGGTCACGATGGCTTCCGGAGATCATACGATACTCGACATCGAGGACTGCAAAGAGCAGCTCCGCGTAGGAGACATAGTGAGATTCAAGCTGAAATACTCGGCGATACTGAGGCTCACGACAAGCGAGAACGTTAGCCTCGTCGAGAAGGACGCTCTGAACGGTCCGCAGGCATAAAAACAATAACAAGGAAACAACAACGACAGGTTTTGAAGATTCATTCGCAAGAAAGGGAAGGAAGACAAAATGGCAGCAAACAAGTCCAATGAAATGACAAGAGAGGGCTATGACAGCCTTAACGCGGAACTGGAACATCTTATTACCGTAGTCCGCAAAGAGAACGCTGAAAGGCTCAAGGAAGCCATCTCGCTCGGAGACATCAGTGAGAACGCCGAGTACGACGCGGCGAAGGACGCGCAGGCAGAAACTGAAGAGAGGATCAGCAACATCGAGGAGATCCTGCGTACGGCTGTCATCGTAGAAGAGACGGATGAGAGCGACGATTCGGTCCAGACCGGACGTACAGTGACCATCCAGGATCTCAACACAAAAGAGAAGAGCACGTATAAGATCGTAGGTACCACAGAGGCAGATCCTCTGAACGGGAAGCTGTCGAACGCTTCGCTGGTAGGTCAGCACCTGCTGGGCAAGCGCGCCGGCGACAAGGTCGAGTTCCCGGTACCGGACGGCATGGCAAGGTATAAAGTCGTGGAGGTCAAGAGGTAATGGCTGACAACAAAGAGAACCTGAACGGAGCTGTTCCGAATCAGGCCGAAGAGAGAGAACTCACCGAAAAAGAGATCGGCGAGCAGAGACAGATCAAGAGAAAGAAACTCGAAGAGCTCCGCGCTATGGGCAGAGACCCGTATCTCGAGGAGACCTTTGACGTGAGCGCATGGTCGAAGGACATCAAGGACAACTTCGATGCCATGGAAGATCAGGAAGTCAGAGTGGCCGGCCGTATCATGGCGTTCCGCCGCATGGGCAAGGTCGCTTTCGTCGACATGCAGGACAAGCAGGGCCGCATCCAGATCTTCGTAGCGCGCGACAACATCGGTCAGGACGAATACAACATCTTCAAGACCTATGACACGGGCGACATCATCGGTATCACGGGCGAAGTCTTCAAGACAAAGACCGGCGAGGTCAGCATCAGAGCTCAGGAAGTGAAGCTGCTGTGCAAGTCGCTGCAGGTACTGCCTAACAAGTGGCACGGCCTCAAGGACACAGACCTCAGATACCGTCAGAGATATGTAGACCTCATCATGAATGAGGATGTCAGGGACGTGTTCATGAAGCGCGCCAAAATCATCAGCACGATGCGCAAGGTGCTCGAGGATGACTATGACCTCATCGAGGTCGAGACACCGGTGCTCGGCAACATCGCAGGCGGAGCTGCCGCGAGACCGTTCATGACACATCACAACACCCTCGACATCGATATGACACTGCGCATCTCGCTCGAGCTCCATCTGAAGAGACTCATCGTTGGCGGACTCGACGGAGTCTACGAGATCGGCAAGGTGTTCAGGAACGAGGGCATGGACAAGAACCACAGCCCTGAGTTCACATCGATGGAGGCTTACAAGGCATACGTCAACCTCGAGACCATGATGGAACTCATGGAGCAGGTGACATACAAGTGCGCGATGGCCGTCAACGGCACACCTATCGTCAAGTACGGCGACAAGGAATTCGACGTGACGCCGCCTTGGAACAAGATCGACATGACAGAGGCTGTTATCAGGACCACAGGCATCCCGTTCGACAAGATCGACAGCGATGAAGAGGCCATCGAGGCAGCCAAGAAATACGGCATGAAGTTCGAGGACGAGTCGGAGTGGTCAAGAGGAAAAATCATCGCCGAGATGTTCGAGGATTACTGCGAAGACATCCCGGGATTCCTGGACGGACCGTGCTTCGTATGCGGACATCCGCTCGAGGTATCGCCGCTGGCGAAGAAGGACCCTAAGGACCCTCGCATCACAAGAAGATTCGAATCGTACATCAACGGCTGGGAGATGTCGAACGCGTTCAGCGAACTGAACGACCCAATCGACCAGTACGAGAGATTCGCGGAGCAGCAGAGGCAGCTCGACCTGGGTATCGACGACGAGGCCCATCCTATGGATACCGACTTCGTCAATGCCCTTGAAGTCGGCATGCCGCCGACGGGCGGCATCGGCATCGGAGTCGACAGACTCGTCATGCTGCTGACCGACAGCGCTACCATCAGAGACGTCCAGCTCTTCCCGACAATGAAACCGGAAGGCAAGGGCGCGGGCGGCGCCAAGAAGGAGACCGTCGCGATCGACTTCAGCAAGGTCAAGGTAGAGCCTCTGTTCGAGGAATTTGTCGATTTCGATACCTTCAGCAAGAGCGACTTCAGAGCGGTCAAGATCAAGAGCTGCGAAGAAGTACCTAAGAGCGACAAACTGCTGAAGTTCGTCCTGAACGACGGATCCGGAGAGGACAGAGTCATCCTGAGCGGCATCAAGAAGTACTACGATCCGGCTGAACTCGTTGGAAAGACTGCGATTGCGATCGTGAACCTTCCGCCGAGAAAAATGATGGGACAGTACTCCAACGGCATGCTGATCAGCGCAGTCAACGAGTATGACGGCGAGGAGATGCTCAACCTTCTGCTCGTAGACGACAGGATCCCTGCCGGAGCAAAGCTGTACTAGTTGTTACTACCCCATTTAAGTGAAAATAAGGCATTATTTGCGGAAAACATGCAGATAATGCCTTTTTCTTTGCACTGATTTGCACACTGGCAACAAGGGGGACCACAGAAGCATTCCAGACATGATGTCATGACCTGGCTCAAATTCAATGAAGATGGTAAGATATGTGCAAAGTGGGCTAAATACAACATGTTCTTCGTAGTGAAGCAGCTATAGAAGCAGGAAGACTTTTCATGGATCTGTTGGATATAGAAAAGGTTTGTAACAAAGCCCCTGACTCACAAGTTTAACGGGGTGGAGGGATGATGAAAAGAAAAGACAAAAGACCGGACGTAATGCCATTTCAATTTTGGCTTATACTTGGGCTCTTTATTGTATGCACTCTGCTTAATCTGGTATTCGTGATATTTGTATATGGACCGAAAGAGTTCATGTTCTGGATCTGTATGGCAGGAGCGCTGTTTTTCGCTTTTACAGCATATTGCTGGATCGATGAAGAGCGGCTTGCAAAATATGAATATTACGGGGTGCCGGTCCTTTACGGGCTGTTCTTTCTGATGTTCGTAGCTCTTACAATAATAGGTTTTGTGTACTACACGAAGCAAATTGTTATGGGGGAATTTGAATGGGTGTATCTGCCGGTTGCGCTTTTTGCTCTGGCAGGCTGCGGTATGTTCGCTTATTTTACTTTCCGTTTCTTTCTTCAGCCATATTTAGAGAAGAGAAAGAGGAATGACAGCGAAGAAGAGGAGTAATGTATATGAAACATGAGCTTGAGCATTTCTATGTAGAGGATTCTTACGGCGGCAATCAGGACTGGTTTCGCTCGTTCATGATGCGCATAGGAGGCTGTGCTGCCGAAACCGCATGCGACAGCAGCCTGTATTTTGCTATTCACAAAGGGGTAAAAAAAATGTACCCTTTCTTTGATCTGGAAACAATTACCCGCGAGAGTTATGTAGGTTTCGCACATCTGATGGAGCCCTATTTGAAGCCGAGGATATCCGGTATAAACTCGCTCGAAATATATATAAAAGGCTATTCGGCATATCTGGACCACCGTGGCTTCACAGGTCTGGAGATGTATGGCTTAAGCGGTGAGGAGCCATACGATGAAGCGGAGACAGCCGTCAGGGAGCAGATAGACGCCGGATATCCGATCCCGACACTGATCCTTAATCATCGAAACAAGGCGCTTAGCGATTATGTGCGGCACTGGTTTCTGATAAACGGTTATGATGACAGCGATGGGAAGTTCCTTGTCAAGGCGGTCACCTATGGCGGCTGGCGGTGGCTTGAGCTCAGAGAACTCTGGGACACAGGATACAGCCGTAAAGGAGGTTTCGTAATATACGAACTGATCGAAGAAAGGGCAGAAGAAGCTCCGGCACGCATCAGTGAGCTCGTGAATAGAAATGGTTACGCTTGTAAGCTCAATACTATCCATGATGTGATGGAGATCACCGGGGTATCGCTTGCTGAAGCGAAAGATATGGTCGATGCTTATTATGAAAATGAAATCGACTATGAACTGCATAACGATCTTAAGAAAAACAGATAGATCCGGAAAGGCCTGTGCAGCGCATATGGGTGGTTATGATCTGAAAAGTGATCAGGTAAGAACCTTCATATATGCTTGCATGGCTGGGGTTTCAATAAATCAGCTTACCAAAAGATTTGCTGTACAGTTCGGCAATAAGATGGCTAAAGTTGCTATTGAGAAAATCCCTGGAAAAGTACTTACTAAGATTAATCAGAGACTTGGATTCAGATTTATCACGAAGTTTCTGAGGTATTGCACGCTTCCCCAACCGTAATCAAAAGAGCCTTTAAGAACGTTTATGGAGAATCTGTTGGCGAATATAGGAAGTCCATCCGACTGCAGGAAGCGCAGCGCCTGATCCAGGAGACGGACCGGCCCATTACGGAGATCGCAGGGATGGTAGGATATTCCAATCCGGGACATTTTGCCGTCGCGTTTCGCGGGAAATATGCAATGACGCCCAGTGAATATAAAAGGCTTGTTCGATCCGAAGGTAACAGTCTCCTTTGAAATAGACGGTCTGCCTTGTGTATAGGATAATGTGGTCATAAGACCGAGCCAAATAAACAAGTGTAATGTATCAGAATTTTGAAATCAGGAGGTAAACAGAATGGGTATTTTTGACACTGTAAAGAAAGCTGTCAACAGCGCTGCGCCTAAGAAAGTGACTGTCAGCCGTGAGATCAGCATTGAGGAACTGTATGAACTTCTGAGCCAGCATGAGGACGAGTTCGAGATGCCTTTTAAGCTGAGCTCTATGCTCGGCAAGCACATCACTTTCAAGAGACATCCGAAGTTTGAGATCCAGCTGCTGGTAACAGTCAAGGGCAATGAGATTACCATAAGACCGAACATCCAGGAGGACACTATCGAAACTGACGGTTTCAGCATCAGGACAGCTGATCTCAAGAATGGATTCGGTCTGCAGACTGAGCTGAACAGGGATGACTACGTACAGAACGTAGCCGACACCATAGCAAGGATCGTCGGATAATCAGGCCAAGGCATAATTTGCGAATTGTTGCAGATTATGCCTTTTTATCATAAACTAAATAACAAATCCCACACTTTCAAACATAGTCATATCAGGAAGCAAGTACTTTAAATGAACAAAAGAAACAGCAACGGGAAAATGATTCTCTTAATGGTCATTCTCTTTGGGCTGTTTTCTTTTGCTCTTTTGCACAAAACACAGAAAAGCACTGTGCTTATGATCTATATGTGCGGGAGTGATCTTGAGTCAGAGCATGGACTTGCATCCGCTGATATACAGGAAATGACAGAAGCATTCCCTGAAGACGGAAATCTTCAAGTCTATGTGATGGCAGGAGGTTCCCTGGACTGGGAATGCGGGATCGAACCCGGGAATGGTTCTGTTTATTCGCTTGATAATGATGGTTTGCATCCGGAAGAGGGGTTCCCGGAGCTGAAGGCCTCTGCCGATATGAACGATGGATCGGATCCATCGGGCGGAATGGGAAACCCTGAAACGCTGACTTCATTTCTCGATTACTGTTATGAACAGACGGATGCTGACAATTATATGCTCATCTTTTGGGATCATGGCAATGGTCCAATGGGCGGCGTCTGCTTCGATGAAAGGTCAGACATGGACTATCTGACCCTGGAGGAACTGACACAGGCATTAAAAGACAGCCCGTGCGCATCAGAGAAACTCGGACTGATCGGTTTTGACGCTTGCCTCATGAGTTCGATAGAGGTAGCAGCGGCAGTAGCTCCTTATGCGGAGTATATGGTAGCTTCTGAAGAACCGGAGCCGGCCAACGGATGGGATTACAGTTTCATTTCCGGCATACCGGGAGATCCATCTTCCGAAGAAACCGGATCGCGTATAGTTAAGACTTATGGCGATTCATACAGCGGGTCTTTCTCATCGGTAACGCTCGCGTGCATCGATCTTGACAGGATAGCCGCATTGCTGGAAGCGTTGGCAGCTTTCTTTGATACGGTATCCGCAGAAGAAGACTCTTATGAAATCTATTCCTCCGCGTGCGTGGGATCAGTCAGGGCAGCGCGTTCGGTACCGTTCGATTATGATATTTTTGACATGAAAAGTCTTATACTCCAAATGTCAGAATATGGAGAGATCGATAATACGGAAGTAATAACTGCGTATGAGAATGTTATAACGGAGTACAGCTCTAACCGGGACGATTTGTCCGGTCTGGGAATATACTGCCCTTATTACAATAAAGGACTTTATGCATCCATGTGGTCAGAACGTTTGGACAGTCTCGGGCTTCCTGATGACTACCGTTCCTTCCTGAGTCACGCAGGCGGAATACTGCTTGGGGAGCAGCTTGCGATGTGGGGAATGCCTTCGATCACTCAGACACAGGGGACGGGAACATCCATGTTTACAACTGCTTTGACAGACGAAGAAAAAGAGCAGTTTGCATCGGCTGATCTTGTGATCGTGAGCTCCTTCGACGGAAAAGAATACCAATTTGTATACCGCACCGAAGATGTTGAGATGAGCAGCAAGGGCATTCTTTTCGCGGACTATCAAAATGAAGCGCTTTTCTTTGTCGGGAAAGACGGAAGACCGCAGACCGGAGCGATCGATTATATCTCTTATGGAAATTATATCGCTGTTCCGTTCACAGCATATAACATCGATCCTGAAGAAGGGGAAGAACTGACCCCTAAGGATGTTTCATATACTATGATATACGAGCGGCAGAGTGACGGCTCGTTAAAACTCATAGAAATAGGAACGCCTGATGAAGACGGGATAGGATACGGCAAAACTGCCATCGACCCGGAAGACTGGGATATCCTGCAATTTTCCTCTCGGGGCAGGATCATGCCGCAAAAGGGCGAGGCATTGCCTTATTCAGAATGGGAATATGGAAATACGCTGACCGGCTGGGAGGTGCGCTCTGAAGAGCTTGGGGAGCTTGAATTCATTCAGCTTCAGGATGATGAGCTGAGGTGCGCGTTTTTTGAGATCACTGACCGTCAGGGCAATGTACATATAAGTGATATTGTCACGATAGACAATGAATATCGTACGGTCCTTTCACTGAATTCGCAGCCGGTGTTTGAAAGTGATGCCTGCAGTATAAACCTGAAGAGTATCGAATCAGTCACAGCAGGCACGAATCCTTCATTGATCATGACATTTACATGTGAAAACTACACTGAGGAAGATCTGGAGATCCTTTTCGAGCATTTATTCTGCGACAGCACGATGCTGCCAAGAGGCTTTCGAAGAATCATAGCTCCGGGAGAGAAGACTGATGTGCAATTGGTGATAACAGCTGATATTCTGAGGCAGATGCATCTGACTTCACTTCGATCGATTTCCGGGGAGATAACTGTCGTTTCCGGCGATACAGACCATGAAGAGACGCATACGTTCAAGGTAGATAGTACTATTGACTTGCGGCAGCTGAATCCGGGAACAGAGGAACAGAATGATTTTGGGCCGGCAGAGACATGGGGCGACTTGAATGTATCTGTAAGCGGCTTTGAGAAAGTGAATGGAAATTTGCGCGCGATCGTCCATTTCGAAAACACCTGCGGCAGCGAGCTGCAGTTCCAATGCGTGGATTTCCGTCTGAACGAAAAGAAATGCTATGGAAATGTTGACACGGGAGGACTCAGAAGCGAGCCTGTCATACTCCCTGCAGGATGTGATGCATATCTTGTGATCGATCTCGACTCCGACGATCAGACAGCGCCACAGGATGTGAAGTCGATCTCTGTTCATTTCAGTGGCGAGAATGATACAATATTGAAAGTGATCCCGTTTGCGGCAGATTGAGAAATGCTATTATTTACACTGTATTCTTTGGAGGTGCAATCAACATGAATAAAAAAGTGTCAGCGGTCATATTAGCGATGTTAATGCTCATAATGACAGCCTGCGGGGCGACTGACAACGGAAACACAGGACAGGGATCTTCGACGGAAAGCAATACCGGCAATGCTACACCCGCGATGGATACATCACTTGAGGTGGCTGCGGAAAATGGGGAAGAGACGGAACTCACTAAGAATCTCCCTGAATCGCAGGAGCCATTCGTTCCTGACGGTGTAGAAAGGACTGTGATCGGATACGACGGCAGGATCAAAGTTACTGATGTTGATACGTACCCGTTCAGAGCGATCGCCTACATGAGAATGCATTTTAGATGCGGCTGCAACAAAGAGGGAACCGGTTTCATGGTCGGAGATGACATTATGCTAACAGCAGGGCATTGCCTTTGCTGTCCGGATCATCATCAGACTGTGGATTATATGACGCTGTATTTCGGATACGTATCTGATAATGACTATTTCTACAAGTATGATGGAAAAATAACATATTGGTATGGGACGGACTTTACAGAAGGGTATGGTATGAATTGGGATTACGGTTATATCAAGCTGGACGAAGATGTAGGACAATACACCGGATATTATGGTATACGTGCCATGTCAGATGAAGAACTTGAAGAAGAGCTGTTATATGTTGCAGGATACAAGTGGGGAGAATTGAAATATGATTACGGCCCTGTATCTGTAAATAATGAATATGTGATAACTTATCTTATGGACACGCAACCGGGTAACAGCGGGTCACCGGTAAGTACGTATGACAATTATGTTGTCGCGATCAATGTAGCCGAAAACGATAATAATAATTTTGGCAGGCGTATCACATACGATCTGCTCAATAAAATCCTTAGTTTGAGATAACAGTGCTTCCATGCAAGACTATAGAAAGGCATCTTGATCTTATGGTAATAGATATAGAAGAATTAAGAAAAGATTTGATAAATGATGATTATGGGGCCTTTTTCGGTGCCGGTTTCGGAGGAGCGTTAATGGAATCCTTCGACATCAGGAATGCAACAGCAGAGGAACTGGTCCGGATCGCTCAGAGAAAAGGAATAGACCTCACAAAGTATGAGATCGTATAGAAATGTAAAGGAGATAGAAATGACTGCAAGAAAACCAACGATCACAGGCATCATAGGCGGAGTACTTTTTATTGTATACTCCATTCTCCGTACGGTTTTAGTGAACGATATTTCCGCGTTAAGCATACAGACATGGCTGTATATTCTATCCTTTGTCATTATAGGGATCGGTTTGCTGACAGGACTGAATATTATCAGCGTGATCGGGACCGGACTGACCGCGGTGGTGATATTGATCTGGGCGATCTCTGATATCATGAACGGATGGGGGACATGGCAGGGAAGATTGAGCGACATTTCCATAGGAGTTGCAGCTGTCCTGCTGATGATACTGCTGTTGACTCACATGTCCGGATCACCGGGCAGTTTCGGTCAAAGCCTTGATAAGATGTGGTTCCTTCCGGGGCTGGTCTTTGTTATCGGATACCTGCCTATATTGTTCGCAAACATCGACTTTTACTTTTCCGCGGACGGTGCCAAATTTATTCTCAACATTTTGATCCAATGGTCGGCAACGTTCTTAGCCGGACATGGTGTATGCAATCGCGCAGCTGTAGCGGCCGCACCTGCGGCGATGGGCACCCCGTACGCGCCGGCATATATGCCTCAACAGCAGGCCATGCCGCCATACGGAGTCTCGCCTGTTCAAATGCCGCAGCATCCATCGTCCAGCATGCCGCAGCAAGCGCCGGTACGCATGCCGCAGCAGATCGCGCCGGCCGCTCAGACACAATCAGGCCAGATTGATGCCGGAGTATTTGAGATCCTCAGAAAGTACAAGACACTTCTTGATGAAGGCGTCCTGACACAGGAGGAATTCGAGGCAAAGAAAAGGAGCCTTCTGGGATAGGGAACAGGATGAAGGCGGACCTGCGCAGTCAGGTGAAATACAAAAGGGATAAAAGGGGGACTGCTCGGTGCATCCCCTTTTCATTTGACGGGAATCTTAATTTTTATTGACCGATGGCAATTCTTTTGCATGTTTTCAACTCTTTTTCACATTCTTGTGGCATACTTTGGTGGTACAGAATAATAGAAACGATCTGAGATCTGACAGCGCTGCGAAAAGCAAACTGAAGAAGGTCTCAGGATAAATAATATATAGAAGGGCATGAAAAATGGAAAATAACAAAAACAACAAGGATTTTGAATATACTATCGTGATGGATCCGGGTCTTACGGAAGAGGAAATGCTGCAGATGTTCAAGACGAAAGAGGCTCCTGCTCCGGAAGCAGATCCGGCTAAGGCAGAAGGGGAGCGCCTGTATGCCGAATATGAGAAGATGTGCATGAAGGACCCGACTGTCCTGGATACGGATGATATCTATCCGCATTCGTATCAGTGGCGCATTGGCGACAAATACGATCCGGACAAGATAAAAGTGATCAAAGAAGCGCTTAAGCTGGGCGAAAGGATAGCGGATACGGAAGCATATCAGATGTATCTTGAAGAGATAAAGAGCCGCAGTTACAAGCCGGAGTCCTGGGACTGAAATGAAATACGTCGTTTTGGATCTTGAATGGAATCAGCCGCTGTCACCGCAGCGCATGATCAGAGAGCCTTTTAATCTGGGCGGCGAGATCATACAGTTCGGCGCTGTAAAGATAGATGATCTTCAGAATCTGAATATCGTTGACAAGTACTCAGAGATCGTGAAGCCGGTATTTTACACAAAAATGCAGAAGCATGTTTCTGAGGTCACGGATCTCACTGACGAGATCGTCAGCGCCGGAAGACCGTTCGATGTAGTTTGCAGGGAATTTCTGGAGTGGTGCGGAGACGACTGCGCGTTCATAACCTGGAGCAACAATGATATCTATATGCTCGAAGACAATATGAGCATCCACGACATGGATATCAGCGGGCTGCCGGAGTGTTACGATGTCCAGCTGCTGTTCGATGACCAGATCACGCAGGAAGACAGGAACTTCGCGCTCAGTTACGCTATGTGGAAGTTCGATATCAAGCCGGAAAGGTCTCACGACGCGCTGAATGACGCGATAAACACAGTGGCGGTCATGAGGAAACTCGACTTTTCCGAAGGCCTTGACGGCTATGAAGTCTGATAAATAGGATGAATATAACAGAGGACGCCGGTGCTGTCGGCGTCCTTTTAAATTGTAAACTCGTTTACAGATAATCTGCCTATTGGGACATATGCAGGTGGATAATATGGTAAAATAAATGCAAGTAACGAACACTTGGAGAGGGAAATGCAACCGAAGAGATCCAGATCATTATTAACAATACTTCTAATAGCTTTGTTCGTGTTTATGGCAACCGGCTGCGGACAGAATGTCGCCGGCATGGCAGCAATGACAGATCCTTCAACAGGCCAGCCTGAAAGTGATGGATCAACTGATGCTGAGGAGTTCCTTGTCGACATTCCTGAGTGGAGCGGGTTCGCTTTTTGTTATGTCAACGGCAATGTTCCGGACTTTGAGCCTGATGAGATATGGACCTCGACCCAAGAGTCTCTGGATCCGTTGGATGAGCTCGGAAGATGCGGAACGGCAACTTCATGCATCGGTGTCGATGGTATGCCGACCGAGCCGAGAGGCGACATAAGTTCGATCGAACCGACAGGATGGCATACGGATAAGTATGATTTCATCGAAGGCGGATTGCTTTTCAACAGGTGTCACCTGATCGGGTATCAGCTGTCGGGCGATGACGCGATCGCGCGCAACCTGATCACCGGAACAAGCTTCATGAATCGTGACGGCATGCTGCAGTTCGAAAACGCGATCGCAGCGTATGTGAAAGAGACCGGCAATCATGTCATGTACAGGGTCACCCCTGTCTTCGTGGGCGATGAACTTATCGCCAGAGGCGTCCATCTTGAGGCAATCTCTGTCGAAGACAATGGGGCTGGCCTTGCTTTTAACGTGTTCTGCTATAATGCTCAGCCGGGAGTAGACATTGACTACCTTACAGGCGAGAACGAGTTGTCTGACGATGACTCGATGCTTAAAGACTATCAGGCGGGAGCGTTTGTCCTTGCAGCAAATACACATGGAGAGATACCGGGTATCGATGATGTCCAGGACGGTCAGGAATCACCTGTTATGACATATATCCTGAATACAAATACCCACAAGTTCCATTATCCGGACTGCAAGAGCGTCAAGACCATGGCAGAGCATAACAAGCAGGAAGTTGAAGCTACAAGAGAAGAAGTCATAGCAAGAGGCTTCTCACCATGCAAGAACTGTGATCCGTGAAGGTCAGATAATCATGAGCACATAATACACGTTTAGGAGTTTAAAGAGGAGAAACGGATAAAATTCAATCTCGGTAATAAAAAACAGTTTGAGAATCTTTTTCATATTGAACCATTACTTTTATATTCTGCTTTTAGAAAGGAAATGAAATGAAGCAATTAACATGTGAATTGTGTGGCGGCACTGATTTAATTAAACAAGATGGGGTATTTGTGTGCCAAAACTGTGGCACAAAGTATTCTGTTGAAGAAGCAAAGAAAATGATGATATCATACCTTTTTTCTATACCGCCGCACACACATTGTACACATATAGGAACAATGCAGAGGGTATAATCATTATACATAGGGTAACGATCCGAATGGTGTGTATATAAAAAGGGGGAATGAGTATGTACGAAAAACTATTCGAAAAAGGCAGGATCGGCAATGTTGAGATCAAGAACCGTCTTGTTATGACGCCTATGGGCACCAACCTGGCGGAGCTCGACGGTACCGTAGGACCGGCCATGCTCGCGTATTTTGAAGCAAGAGCAAAAGGCGGCTGCGGTCTGATCATGCCTGAGATCTGCAAGGTAAATGAAAAGACAGGCGTAGGAATGTTCAGACAGATCGCTGCCACGAGTGACAGGCATATTCCTGGACTCGCGAAACTGGCTGAAACAGTACACAAATACGGCAGCAAAATATTCATCCAGCTGCATCACCCGGGCCGCGAGGGAATGTCGTCGCTGATAGGAGGTCAGCCTTGCGTTTCCGCTTCTGACCGCGTGTGCAAGGTCTCGATGCAGGAGACTCGTCCGATGACGATCGAAGAGATCCATGAACTGGTAGGACAGTTCGGCGACGGCGCTCTGCGCTGCAAGAAGGCGGGCATCGACGGTATCGAGCTTCACTGCGCTCACGGATATCTGCTGCAGCAGTTCCTCTCGCCATATACTAACAAGAGGACAGACGAGTACGGCGGCAGCTTCGAGAACCGCATCCGCATCGTACTTGAGATAATCGAGGACATCCGCAAAAAGTGTGGTCCGGATTATCCTCTCGGATGCCGCGTGTCGGTAGAGGAATTCCTCAGCAATATCGGCGTCACCGAGGACTACATCCACGTCAAGGACGGCGTCCAGATCTGCATGGCGCTCGAGAAAGCGGGCGTCGACTTCATCAACGTCAGCTGCGGACTTTATGAAACAGGCAGCACCTGCGTAGAGCCTATCTCGTTCCCGCAGGGCTGGAGAAAAGACTTCATCAAGGCGGTCAAAGATCACGTTTCGATCCCTATCATCGCCGCGTCCTCCATCAGAGAGCCGGCTGTAGCCGAAGCGTTCCTCGAGGGCGGCATTGTCGACTTCGTAGGCATGGGCAGATCGTGGCTCGCGGATCCTGAATGGGGCATCAAAGTGCAGGAAGGCAGAGAGAAGGAGCTCAAGAGATGCATCAACTGCCTCAGGTGCTTCGAGACACTGCTCGGACTCAACGCGACCGGAATGCCGTTCGAGTGTGCGGTCAACCCTGTCACATGCAATGAGCTGAAGCTGGGGGACCTTGAGCCTGACACTGCCGGCCATAATGTAGTGGTAGTCGGTGCCGGCCCTGGCGGAATGATCGCCGCGGAGACTCTGGCAAAGAGAGGCGTCAAGGTAACGCTGATCGACCGCAGAGAAGAACTCGGCGGAACAGTCAATCTCGCCAAACTGCCTCCGCTCAAGGAGAGGATGCAGTGGATCGCCGATTACTACGCTGACAGCCTCGCGAAACTGGGCGTAGACATACAGCTCGGCAAGGAGGCGACTGCGGAAGAAATCGCCGCGATGGAACCTGATGCTGTAGTTCTGGCTACAGGCTCCGCTCCTATATTCCCGGCATCGCTTCCGGGCGTGAATGGCGGCAACGTCTACACGGTAGAAGAAGTCCTGACCGGAAAGAAAGACATCACGGGCAAGTCAGTCGCCATGATAGGCGCGGGACTTACAGGCCTCGAAACCGGCGAATATCTCGGAGACAAGGGCTGTAAAGTTACCTACGTCGATATGCTGAAAGAAGCGGGCACCAACGCTTACAGGACAAATGTCGCGGACATCATGGGCAGACTGGCCAAGATGGACATCCACTGGGCTCTCGGACACGCTCTGAAGGAGATCCTGCCTGACGGAGTGCTGGTAGAGAACGTAGATACAAAAGAAGAGAAAAAGATCGACGCTGAGGCAGTTGTGCTGTCGCTCGGATACCGTCCGGATCAGAGCCTCAAGGCGGCTCTCGAAGAAAAGGGCATCTGCGTTAAGTTAGTAGGGTCGGCCATCCAGGACGGCACCATCGCTCCGGCTACTAAGACAGGTTTCGATGTAGGCGCGAACCTCTTCAGGAAGGCTGAACCTAGCTTCGTACTGCCTGCAGACGACATGAAGAAATTCGCTCAGGTCTCCAGGATGGATAAGCAGGAAGGCATCTACCTCGCTTACCTGACAGACCCTGCAGCGATCCGCAAAGTGCTTCCGAAGCCTCTTGAACCGTTCTCGGTACCGGTGGTCACCGTTTCGGCATGCCACATCAAGGAGCCTTCGTTCGCTGACGATTACTATGAGACCATTCTGGGCATCTACTGTACATACAAGGGACAGCTCGGAATGTACCCGATCAGCCTGCTGCTCGGCGGCAACGGCGCTGAGATGGCTACCCAGCTCGGCCGTGACAACTCGGCTATCCCAAAGAAACTGGGATCTGAATTCATAATGAGAAAGACCGACGACGGAAAGGTGAAGGTCAGCGTGGTAAGGCGCGGTGCCAAGATCCTCGACGTCGAGATGGAGCTCGGCCAGTACAACCATCCGCTGACACACGTGCTGTATCAGGCTCCGGCTCCGGGCAAGGAGACAGCCGGAAGCGGTTACTACTTCCACTTCGACCGTCTGCCTGACGAGAACGGAGTATGGAAGTTCACCAACACATGCCTGATCCGCAATGTGGTCAAGTATCTGTATGACTCGTGGACACCTGGATACATCACAAAATGCGAGCTCAACTCCAGCGCAGATGATCCATGGGGCTGCCTGCCGATCAACACCATCGTAGGCGGAGCGTACGCGGAGAACAACCTGCTCATCACCGCTCTGCAGAAACTCGAGGACGTCGATCCGGAAGAGCTGATGCCGATGATCATGCCTGCGTGGTATGACAGGACCACATTCATGGAGACCGGCCGCAGATAGGCAGACAAGAGAACAGGTACCGGACAGGTACTGATGGTCGTGTGATCAAAACGCGTTATGAAAGTGAAAGGCGGTCCGCGGAAGCGCGGGCCGCGCTTTTCTTACAGGCTTCACGCAATAACCTATTGACTCACTAGGAATTAAGAGATAGTATTTACTAACTATAGGGCACAGACAGGAGATACAGAGAGCATACAATTCTTAACAGCAGGGATACGGCAGGGAAATGGATAAAGAACGAATAATAAATCTGTTCACGGAACTTACGGCGGTGGATTCGCTGAGCCGCGGTGAAAGGCGGATGGCGGACATACTCGCGGAGGAGCTCAGAAGGCTCGGCTTCGATGTCATTGAGGATGACGCCGGAGAAAAGATCGGATCGGATACAGGCAACCTATACGCTTTCCTCAAGGGGACCGATCCCGGGAAGAAGCCCGTGCTGCTTTCGGCTCACATGGATACCGTTGTCCCGGGCATCGGAAAGAAAGCTGTGGTCGACCATGAAGCAGGAGTGATCACCTCACAGGGAGATACGATCCTCGGCGCGGATGATGTCGCGGGGATCGTTCAGATACTTGAAGGGGTACGGTACGTGACAGGCAGCGGGAGCGGATACGGAGATATCGAGGTGCTCTTCACCGTGGCTGAAGAGGTCTACGGCCTCGGGGCATCGGCGTTCGACTACAGCAGGATAAGATCCGGGTCGGCATATGTCATCGACATGAGCGGCAGAGTAGGTAAAGCCGCGGTCGCCGCGCCGTCGATAATCACTTTCGGATTCACTGTAAAGGGCCGTCCGGCTCATGCGGGATTCGATCCCGGCGCGGGCATCAACGCGATAGCGATAGCTTCGGATATAATCGCTGAAACTAAGCAGGGTCTGGTATCGGACGGACTGACTTTAAATATTGGAACTATATCCGGAGGCTCAGTCTCGAATATCGTCTCTGAGACCTGCTCGTGCACAGGTGAAGTTAGGGGCAGCGATCATGACGCTGCCTGCAGAGCTCTCGACGAACTCCGCGACAGGGTCGAACGCAAGGCAGCCGCTGCGGGAGCCTCCTGCACATTTGACAGCGAGGTCATGATAAAGGCATACCGGACAGACGAATCAGAAGATGTATGCGGAACATTCTTGAAAGCATGCCGCGGTATAGGCGTTGAGCCTGAATTCGTTTCGACCAGGGGCGGCAGCGACAACAATGTGTTCGCGTTACACGGCATTCCGGGCATCGTCGTCGGATGCGGCATGAGAAATACTCATTCAACAAGTGAATATATATACCTGGACGATCTGTTCAGGGGAGTGGAACTGGTGTCGAGGATCATACAGGAGAGGTGATCCTGAAGGTTTTCGGAAAGGGGTGTATGTATGATAGTACTGAATGTCACTTACAGGTGCAAGCCGGGTATGAGAGAAAAGTTACTCGAAACTATAAAGACCGAGGGGATAGACGCTGCCAGCAGGGCGGAAGCAGGCAACATCAAGTATGATTATTACCTGTCTGCGCAGGACGATAACGAGATCCTGTTGCTCGAAAAGTGGCGCGATGCAGGCGCGGTCTCATCGCATCAGGAAGAGGCTCACTTCAAGAGGCTTGGAGAGATCAAAGGCGAATTCGTAGAGGAAACCATACTTGAAAAGTATATTAATGAATAACCAACAACATAATGAATGAAACAGTAATAAAAAAGTAGCGAAAAAGAGAACAGGAGGACTCTGAGATGAAGAAAGAAGCATTGGAAGTACTGGAGAACAGAAGATCGATCAGAAAGTATAAGGCTGAGCAGATAACAGACGAGGAACTAAAGGCTGTCCTTGAAGCGGGGACCTTCGCGCCGACAGGCGGAGGCACGCAGGGAGTGCAGATAGTTGCCGTTCAGAGCCCGGAATATGTGGCTAGGGTGGACGCGCTGAACGCGAAGGTGATCGGCAAGGAGGACATCCATCCTTATTACGGAGCGCCGACTATCATACTGGTATTCGAGACCGCTGAGTGTTTCACCCATGAACTCGATGGAGCGGCTGTGTGCACCAATATGGTCAACGCCGCGTATGCCGCCGGACTGGGCTCATGCTGGATCAACAGATGCAAGCAGATGTTTGAGCTGGAAGAGGGAAAGGCGCTGCTGAAAGAGTGGGGCCTGCCTGAGGATCTTTCCGGTGTCGCGTCGATGTCTCTCGGATACGCTGACTGCGAGCAGCCTGTACCGAAGCCGCGCAAGGAAGGATATTTCGTGATAGTCTAAGACGCAGTCGCTTCAATGTTTTACATTTGATACGCGTTTTCGCGAAAGCCGCCGCTCCCGGCCCGAGCCGGGGGCTTTTTTTGTTGAAAACACTGAAATTTCATCCCCTACGGGGGCTTGTGAGCAAAAAAAGCCGCCTTTATAATTCTTATAAGAAAGAACAAAGGGGGCATTTTTTTATGCATATGGCAGACGCATTACTGGCTCCTGCGGTAGCTGCGACCATGTACGTCGCGTCCGCGTCGGCAGCCGGTGTATCGATCAACAAACTCAGAAAAGACGACGAACCGTCAAAGCTTCCGGTGATGGCGGTCACATCCGCTCTCGTATTCGCGGGACAGATGATCAACTATACGATCCCGGGGACCGGATCCTCGGGCCACATGTGCGGAGGAATGATGCTGTCGGCCTTGCTTGGGCCGTACGCTGGCTTCCTATCCATGATAGTGATACTGGCGATCCAATGCTTATTCTTCGCCGACGGAGGGCTTATGGCCTTGGGGGCCAATTGCTGGAACATGGCGTTCTACGGGTGCTTCGTCGGCTACTTCCTGATCTGGCGTCCGATCATGAAC
>SVDB01000085.1 GCA_015058065.1 Clostridiales bacterium | reverse complement strand
ATCTTTACGTGTACTCTGAGTGTGTCGCCGACTTTGAATTCAGGGATGTCGTCCCTTCTGTAATCCATTGTGACCTGATCTAAAATATTCACGTTATTCTCCTTCCTCTCAAGACGTTCTTGGAGCTACCGACCGTATGCCGTCTCCAGAGGACCGCCCGTAATAACTATAGGCCGCCGGCAAAGCCGACAGCCTTAATAGAATACAATAACAGATGTTGGATTTCAAGCACTTTTTTATTATTTTGCGCGAAAATACGCACTTTCCGTAAGCCTTTCAGGGGAAACTCTCCGCGACTCTATGCGCGCGGGTGGCAGCTCCTGAAAACCTCCCTGACGCGGATGTCGATCACCGACAGATAAGCGATGCCTACCGTCATGTCCTCGAAGCCCATGAGTTCCTGAAGAGTCTTGAGATCTCCTCCGTTCTGCAGGATGTGTACAGCGAAACTGTCTCTGAGGATCTGAGGTGTCATGCGGGATTCGATGCCCAGCAGCTGGCCGTAATCCTTGAGGATCTTCCATATACCCTGTCTGGTCAGTGGATCGCCTCTGAAGTTCACGAAAACAAAATCATCGTCGCGATGCGCTCTGCCCTTGATCTGGTCATACGACTCATTGATATATCTGGACATCGCGGCAGAAGCGTAACTGCCGAGCGGCACTATCCTGCTTTCGTCATTCACGTCACGCAGTGTCACGAAATTCATCCTGAGGTTGATGTCGCTGAACTTCAGCCTGACTACCTCGGTCACTCTTGCCCCGGTGCCGTACATGAACTCAAGGAGCGCCTTGTCTCTCAGACCTTTCACGTCATCTAGCGGCAGGTCCATGAGTTTCGCGGCCTCGTCGATCGTCAGATAATCTATCTGCCTTTTGTCGTTCTTGACGGCCTTTATCCTCGTGAACGGATTCTCGCTCATCACGCCCTTGCCAATGAGGAATTCATAATATGTCCTCAGAGCGGACACCTTGCGGTTGATGGTCGGCTTTGACTTGTTCTCGTTGCCGAGCTGAAGAACATAGGAGATGGCGTCGTTGTCCGTGCAGTCCGCGAGCCCCTTTGAACCGCGCCCCATCAGGTACTTCTCGAAAGCCTTGATATCCCTCTCATACGCGATAAGAGTATTCTCGGCCTTGCGTTTCTCATTTTTCATGTATTCGATGAATTCTCTCATGTCACACCTCTTCTATATCTCTCCGGCCTGCCTCGCGAACAATAACCCTATTATGGTCTTGGCGTCCTTTATCTCGTTTCTCATGATCATCTCGATCAGTTCCTCGATATCGAATTCAAGCACGTCAAGGCTTTCAGTGTCATCCCATTCGGTCTCACCCTTAGTAAGGCCCCTGCATATGAAGATATGCAGCGTTTCTGATGAATATCCGCATGTAGGGTAGAACGTGAGCAGGAACTTTACGGAGTCCGCGGTATAACCGGTCTCTTCCCTGAACTCCCTCGCGGCTGTCACCTCGGGATCCTCGCCCGGATCGGTCTTGCCGGCAGGCAGCTCCAGGAGCGCTTTTTCATAAGCCTTCCTGTACTGTCTTACCATAGGGACCTTGCCGTCATCGGTCACGCCTATCATGATGGATCCGCCGTTGTGTTCGACTATATCCCTTACGGAAGCGCCGCCCCTGGTCTCGACTAGGTGCTTGCGCACCCTGAAAACAGGCCCTTCATACACTATCTCACTCTTAAGAGTCTTCTCTTCAAAAATCATTTCGCACCTTTACAATAATAATATATCCATATTCATTTTACGCCAGTGCCGGTTATATCAGCAACAGGTTTTTGGCCAGTTCGCTAATAAAAACCTGTCTCCATTTCCGCCATGTATTCTCGTGCGCGGTGTCGCTGAACGGAATGTTGTAGCATATGCAGTCCAGAGTGCTCTGCCGGTACTCCTCAGGTATCTCCAGCAGCGCCTTGCGTATGCATTCAAGGTTATGCCTCGCCTGCGTCAGCACCTCGGCATTCCTTATAACATCCTCATCATCCACGTAAAATACCAGTTCGTCATTCTGCGGCGCGTAATTAGCCACAGCCTCCAGTTTTCTCAGCCTGTCGATATCTCGGATCATCCAAAAGCATTGATAATAGACCGCTTTTGGTACACGGAACTTATTGTTTGCCATTTTACTGCCTCCTTTCATGTGTCCGTGAACACATTCTAAAGAGGTAATGATGCTGAATTATGACGGTTTGGTGAGGAGGTCATTCAGTGTCGGAATAAGGTCATCCAATGTCGTTTTTCGTGTTTCGCTCCAATGAAAAAGGACGCGCCCGCGTCCTTATGGTCTGTGATATCTGTCAAAATCTCTTGGACTCTCATTCGAATGAAAATCCGAGCCCTTCGTTATCATCAGTCCGTGTTCATCCGCATAGGCAACCAGCATTTTCTGCTGTTCCGAGCTTGCCGACGGATGATGACACTCAAGCCCGTCTATGCCATAGCCCACCATACGGTCGAGGATCTTGTACATTCTCGGTCTGAAATCCGCAAAGCTCTCTCCCCGCTTTCGCTGCTCCATCGGGTGCGCCATGACTGCCAGTCCTCCCGCGGCATGAATTATATTCACTACTTCCTTGGTATGAAGAGTGACCTTCTTTATGCTGCGAATGTCGTCTTCCATGAATATGGTGCTGAAAGCCTCGTCATTGGACTTGATTATACCTTTTCTCCTGAGGACGGTCGCGAATGTTGGCTTTCCCATGAACCTGCCTTCGTTGACAGCGTACAGTTCATCATATGTGATATTAAAGCCTCTTTTATTGAGCGCTTCCAGGAATTTTTCATTTCTGTCGTTTCTGGTCTTCAGGATCTTTCCGACAGCCAGATTGAACACCTCATTATCGGGATCAAAGCCGTAGCCCAGCATATGGATATCCTTTCCGAGTTCATCCTCGGAGTCGAATTCTATGCCCGAGATATAGTCTACGCCGAGTTCTTCCGCGGCTTTTTTTCCCGCTACGGAACCCTCGACACCATCATGGTCAGTTATAGCCAGCAGCTGATATCCCTCATCAACGCGCATCTTAAGGACCTCTGCCGGAGACAGCGCTCCGTCAGAATAGAATGTATGCATGTGAAGATCCTTCTTAAGATCTGATTCGATCAGCCTTCTGAGATCTTCTTTTGTAAACTCTTCTGTGACCTTATAATGATTCAACGTCATCCTCTTCAAGATATGAAATGTAAGGCAGATTTCTGTATTTCTGGTCGAAATCCAGTCCGTATCCGATAACGAAAAGATCGTCTATCTCGAAACCGACATAATCAGCGTGGAAGTCCGTGGTCCTGCGGGATTCCTTGTTAAGCATGGTGCAGACCTTCACACATTTAGGTCCCCTCTCCTGAAGCTTCGCGAGCACGTACTTAAGCGTATTGCCGGTGTCAACGATATCCTCGACGACTATGACATTCGCGTTATACATGTTTATCTCAGGATCGAATTTAATCTTTACCACGCCTGAACTGGTCTTCGAAGCACCGTAGCTGCTCGCTGAAATGAAGTCGAGTTTCGTTCCGATGGTGATATTCTTCATGACATCACCGATCCAGAGGAGTGACCCCTTGAGCGTGCAGAGCAGGATGACTTCTTCACCCGCAAAATCCCTGTCTATCTCAGCAGCTATCTCTTTCGCTCTTTTGGCTATGTCTTCCTGTGTGAACAGTATCTTACCGATCTTATCCTCTGCCATGACTCCTCCTTATCGTTTAAAGCAGCTTTTCAATAACTTCGAGCAGTTTATCGTCACCGGTACGCTTCAGAGCCGATACCGGCACAACGACGTCCTCTTTCCCCATTCCCAATGTTTCTTTTATCAGTTTTACGCAGGCAGCCCTCTGGTTGCCGCTGACCTTGTCCGCCTTCGTGGCCGCCACTATGCCGTCGAGACCGTAGTATTTCAGGTATTCATACATCTGAACGTCCTGCGCGCTCGGCTTGTGCCTTATATCTACCAGCTGGACCACCTTGCGGAGCGTGCCGCGGTTCTCGAGATAGCCCTCGATCATGGCGCCCCACTTCTCGCTTTCAGCCTTGCTGACCCTGGCGAAACCGTATCCGGGCAAGTCAACTATCCTGAACTCATCGTTTATCCTGTAGAAGTTGATGGTCCTGGTCTTGCCCGGGTTTCCCGAGACTCTGGCGAGGGCCTTCCTTCCGGTGATGAGGTTCAGAAGCGATGATTTTCCGACATTCGATCTGCCCGCGAACGCTATTTCCGGCATGTCTTCAGGCGGATATTGCGACGCCTTGACGGCGACGGCTTCGAGTTCTGCCTTTGTAATAGTCATTGTATCACTACCGGGATCACTTCTTCGAAGTCAGAGACCGGAATGAATTCGATCTCTTTACGCACCGACGCGGGTATTTCTTCGAGATCCGGTTCGTTTTCCTTCGGGATTATGATCTTTCTTATGCCCTGTCTGTATGCAGCAAGGGACTTCTCTTTGAGTCCGCCTATCCTGAGCACCTTGCCTCTGAGCGTGATCTCGCCTGTCATGGCAACGGTCTTGTCGGCCTTGCGGTCAGTGAGCAGCGAGAACAGCGCGCTGCACATCGTGATGCCCGCTGAAGGGCCATCCTTAGGCGTAGCGCCTTCAGGTATATGTATCTGGATGTCGTAATCCTTGAATATGTCCTTGCCTATCTTATACTTGCCGGATATCGACTTGATGTATCCGAGAGCGGTCGTAGCCGATTCTCTCATCACGTCGCCCATCTGTCCGGTAAGTATGAGTTTGCCGGTACCCGGCATCTTTACAGTCTCGATCGTGAGAGTCACGCCTCCGACAATAGTCCATGCCATACCTGTGGTGACGCCAACTTCAGGCTCGAGCGAGCCGATGTCATCGATGAACACTCTCTTGCCTAGATACGACTTGAGATTGCGCGGAGTAACGTTGTTTTTCTTCTGCTTTCCGCTTACGATATTGCGCGCGGCCTTACGGCACGCGTTTCCGATCTCTCTCTCGAGGTTTCTGACGCCGGCTTCGCGCGTATAGTACTCGATGATGTCTCTGATGGCGGCAGAAGTGATGCTGAACTGTGTCTTCTTCAGACCGTTCTCTTTCATCTTCTTAGGCACCAGGTATCCGGTCGCTATATGCACCTTCTCCTCTTCGGTATAGCTGGTGAGTTCTATGACTTCCATCCTGTCGAGGAGCGGAGCAGGTATCGTTGAAGTGGTGTTCGCTGTCGTGATGAACATGACATCCGAAAGATCGAACGGGATCTCGAGATAGTGATCCGTGAAAGTGTTGTTCTGCTCAGGATCGAGAACCTCAAGAAGAGCAGACGCAGGGTCTCCCCTGAAATCGCTTCCGATCTTGTCTACTTCGTCGAAGAGGAACAGCGGGTTGTTCGTTCCGCTTTCCGTGATGCCGTTGATGACTCTGCCCGGGATCGCGCCGATGTAAGTGCGCCTGTGGCCTCTTATCTCAGCCTCATCCCTGACTCCGCCGAGTGACATCCTGACGAATTCCCTGTTGGTCGCTCTCGCGATGGACTTGGCGATCGAGGTCTTTCCTACTCCCGGAGGTCCTACGAGGCAGATGATCGGTCCTTTGTTATTTTTGGTAAGGTGCTGCACGGCAAGGCACTCAAGTATCCTCTCCTTTACCTTCTCGAGCCCGTAATGGTCCTCATTGAGGATCTTTTCGGCCTTGTTGAT
>SVDB01000084.1 GCA_015058065.1 Clostridiales bacterium | reverse complement strand
GACTCAGGCGGCGGAGACGGTCCGTCGGATCCTCCTGTATCCGATGACGGAGGCTCCGGCGATGGAGGCGGAGACACGGATCCGGACGATCCTGATCCCGGACGTGAACCGGAGAACATCCTGCCTGCAAAGGCGCAGGCCTCGTCAGAACTTGCACCGAATACAAACGCCGGTACGAATTATTACGCAAGTAACGCGATCGATCAGGATTATTCCACGGCTTGGGTCGAGGGTGCCAACGGAACCGGTACCGGAGAGACCATAACCGTATGGTTCAATAACAAGTATCCGATCGAAGTCATATACATAGCTAACGGATATCAGAAATCCGACGAAGTATTTTGGGATAACAACAGGGTCAAGGAAGTGATACTCACTTTTGATGATGGCAGCAAAGAGCGCTGTACGCTTAAAGACGTCAATGAAGATCAGATAATAGTCCTGTCGCGGCCGATAGACTCACATTCGGTGACGATCGAGATAGTGTCTGTCTACAAGGGCGACGCGGATGACAAGGATACCTGCATTACCGAAATAATGCTGGAAGATCCTGAATACATCGACAGTTATGCAAATATAGTTTATTCATCACCATATTGATTTTTTGGGACAGAAGAAAAGGGAATATGAAAAGCATTTACAGAATAGTGGCCGTGATCATGGCCATGATGTTGCTGCTGACCGCGTGCGGCGGCGGAGATCAGACTGAAGGTGACGGGAATGACGGAGGCGCGGCGGAGGAAAGCGACAGCAGCGCTGAAGACGGAGAGGCGACGGATCCTGCCGACGCGGAAGACAAAGACTCGGGCAGCGGAGCCGAAGAACCATACATAGACTATCTTGTGCTCGTAAACCATACTCATCGCTTGCCGGATGGCTGGGAGGAAAAACTGCGTCTCGCGACGACTGTCAATTCAGTCGGAGACGAAGTAAAGGTAGAAAAAGGCGCGTACAACATGTATCTGCTTCTGAAGCTGGCCCTCGAACGGAAAGGAATACATGTCGAACTTGACTCAGCCTACAGGAGTGTCGCCGAGCAGCAGCAGATAGTGGATGATTTCACTGAAAAATACGGAGCCGCGTACACAAAGGCATACGTGGCCGTTCCGGGTTATTCTGAACATCACACGGGACTCGCTCTCGATCTGTATCTGATCGTGGACGGAGTCACCGTTTATGAAAATGAAGACCTCGTGCAGTATCCTGAGATCTGGGCTGAAATACACGAGCTTCTGCCGTACTACGGATTCATTCTCAGATATCCGGAAGGGGGAAATACCGGATACGCGTACGAACCATGGCACATAAGGTTTGTTGGGATCGGTCCGGCAAAAGAAATAACTGAAAGAGGTATCGTACTTGAAGAATACCTCGGCGAATACTGATAATCAGGAGGATCACAGTCATGGCAATAGAAGCCTGCGGCGCGACCCACAAAGGCAATGTCAGAAACCACAACGAAGACAATATATATGTTGACGGCTTTTTCAGGAGCGATCTGGCCAGAGACAACGTCATCATACGCAATAAGCGTACCGAAGGTCAGCGCGTATTCGCGGTATTTGACGGCCTCGGAGGAGCTGCCTGCGGAGAAAGAGCCTCGTTTATCGCCGCTCTGGGACTGAAGACGATGGAAGAGAGAGGCGCTGCTGACGACATCGAAATGTTCGTATCCACAGCCCATCATGCTATCCTTCAGGAATCCATCAGAAAGGATGCCCGCAACATGGGCACTACCGCAGTTGTGCTTCTGATAAACGATATGCGCGCCGACATCTATAACATAGGTGACAGCAGAGCGTATCTGTTCAGAAACAGAAAGCTTTCACAGCTGTCCAGAGATCACAGCGTGTGGCAGTCCCTTATGGATCACGGCTTTGAGGAAGCTGCCAGAAGAGATAAACGCGGAGGCGAACTCACGCAATATATCGGAATGTTTTCGGAAGAAGATATCGAGCCGGAGGCATTCAGAGCGTCTGAGATACTCAGACCGGGGGACAGACTGATACTGTGCAGCGATGGTCTTTCAAACGAATTGTCTGACGAAGAGATAGCAGGGATCATTGACGAGCACAGGGATGACAGCGCTGAACATCTTACAGCATGGCTCATCAAGGCCGCTGTAGACAAAAGGGGCAGGGACAACGTCTCAGTTGTGGTCGTGAAGGTCGACTGACGGAAAGGCGGCCATGTAAGCCGCGGAATCAAAAATAAGGAATGAGATCCGGCAAAAACAGAAAACTCATAGCTTTAATAGTGCTGATGCTGCTGCTGATAGCCGCGGGAGTGTTCGTGTTAGGCCGACAGTTCAGCAGACCTGCCGCGCAGCCCGAAGTGACGACCGAAGAAAACGGAGGCGAGGCGGAAGAGATAGCGGAGCCGCTGGACATACTGCTGTTCGCTTCAGACTATCAGTACATGTACAGCTGGGACGATCCCGCGGTCACGCTGAGGTCGATAATCGGAGCCGTGAAGAAAGACGGTAAGATCCCGACTAATGTGATCTACTGCGGCGACTACACCAACGACAGGAAACTGCACGACTATCAGCTCAGCCCTGACGAATCCATAGAAGAGATCCGGTCGATCGTAGCGGAGGAACTCCCGGGAGTCGATCAGGACGACATGATATTCGAACAGGGCAATCACGACCGCATGACGGCTTCGCTTTCAGAATCGGGGCTCCACGAGTATGACAACTACCTCATATATGTCCTGAACACAGAGAACGATTTCCCGTGGAAACAAGGCAGGAGCACCGAGTTCAGGGACAGAGTCATAAGGGCGTCCGGAGAGATGAAGGCGTGCTTCGATGAACTGATAGCGAAGGGCGAGACCAGACCTGTGTTCATCGCCGGGCATGTGCCTATCCATTTCACGGCGAGGACCACATCGAGACACAATACCGGCGACAACATGTACGCTGAATACATATTCGATGTAGTAAACGAAGCCGGAAACTCGCTCGACATAGTCTATATGTTCGGGCACAACCACTCGAAAGGCTGGGACTGCTATCTCGGCGGAAGCAGCGTTTTTAAGAGCCCGGGAGACACGATACTGATCCCGGACGCCGGGAACAATACCGTGAACACGGACAACTACAGTGTTGAGACGCTGAGTTTCACATACATGAACGCGGGTTATACCGGATACTACATGAACTGCGGACCTGAAGAACTCGACAACGGCACGTACGGAAACTACAAGGCAGCGGACGACACGCTGACAGCAACGGTAGTCGAGATCATGCCTGACGAGCTGATCATTACAAGGTATTCCGCGGAAGGAATCCACCCTCTTGGATGGCAGGGGGAAGCGGACCCGTATAAGGGATACATAGACGCAGGTCTTATCGGCGAGGAATACTACAGCAAGCAGGTCACGGGTCCGGTCAGGATAGAGAGAAAACATAATTAGCCATTAACTTCACCGCAGCAGAGGAAAAGCATGGATGAGTATAGAAAATATGAGCCGATCTTCGGTTCGTGGTATCTGAGCAGACTCATAGGCAAGGGCAGTTTTGGCAAGGTCTATGAGATAGTAAGAGAAGAGTTCGGGGTCACATACAGATCCGCGCTCAAGATAATTACAGTGCCTCAGGATAATGAGGATATCAGGACGCTGACTGCGGAGGGTATGAGCGCAGGGGCAATAAAAGAATACTATAACGATCTTCTCAGGGACTTTATCAACGAGAACGAGATAATGTCCAAGCTGAAGGGCAACAGCAACATCGTAAGCTACGAGGACCATCAGATCATCCCGCATGAAGACGGCATAGGCTACGACATCCTCATCCGCATGGAACTCCTGACCCCGCTCCTGGACAGGATGATGGAGAAGAGACTGGACGAGAAGGAAGTCGTCAAACTGGGAATCGACATGTGCAAGGCTCTGGGCCTCTGCCACAGGAAGAACATCATCCACAGGGACATAAAGCCTCAGAACATCTTCATCTCGGACAGCGGAGACTACAAGCTGGGAGACTTCGGCATCGCGAGGACGATGGAGAAGACAACGGGCGGTATGTCGAAGAAGGGCACGTACAAGTACATGGCTCCTGAAGTGTTCAGAGGAGAACACTATGACTCGACAGTAGACCTGTACTCTCTTGGAATAGTCCTGTACTCGCTGCTCAACGGCAACAGAGGACCGTTCCTGCCTCCGCCGCCTGCCAAGGTGACGGCGAACGAAGAGGAAGAAGCGAGGATGAGACGCTTCAGGGGAGAGCCTATCCCGTCGCCAAGAGACGCGGGAGTGATGCTCTCATACATAATAAAGAAAGCATGCTCGGCAGATCCGGCGAAGAGATACAGGACCGCAGAGCAGATGGGACGCGACCTCGAGAACTATCTGGCGAACTATGACGAACTGTCAGTAGTGATGCCGGCGGGCATGGACGCAGAGCGGACAGAGGTCGACTACGACTCGAGGAGATATACCGGGAGCGTGCCGCCGATCACAGCGACGCGCGTGACGGGAAGCATACCGCCTGTGGCGCCATACGGGAACCAGAATACATACGGCGGAGGCTACGGCATGCAGGGCGGAGGTCCTGTCCAGCCGAGAGAAGCCAGACGCCCTGTAAGAAAGAAGAAAAAAGCATGGCCGTTCATAGTTGTCGGCACGCTTATAGCAGCGCTGATAATCGCGGGAGGATTGCTGTTCTTCAAGTCAAAAGACTCCACAAAGACTGTAGATCTGGTGTCGCTCATGACAGAGCCGTACTTCAGCGGGTATGATGAAGGCCGGGGCGTGCTTGAAGAGATCCCTGTGATCGATGAGGCGAAAAAGGAGGACCTTCTCGCAGGCATCGAAGATGATGAAAAGAGGCAGGCGGTCTCGCTCTTCCTGGATGATGTAGTGTTCATCGCGGACATGACGGAAGGTCTCAGCAATGGAGACACCGTTGTGATCAGCGCGGAATATGACGCCGCGGCAGCGGAACAAGCCGGGATAGAGGTCACCGGAATAAGAAAAGAGTTCACAGTAAGCGATCTCGAGGAGTTCCCTTGGTATCTTGAGGACGCCGTGGAGTATAACGGGCATTATTATATGGTGTTCAACGAAGTGATGGACTGGGATGAGGCTGAAACAGAGTGCGAATCCATGGACGGTCATCTCGCGACGATCACGAGCAGCGGCGAGCAGGATTTCATCGTCGGACTCATTGAGGATAACCAGGGAAAATACAATTACTGGCTCGGAGGTACGGACGAAGGTCAGGAAGGATCATGGTACTGGATCACCGGAGAGGGCTGGTCATACAGTAACTGGCGCCAGAAACAGCCGGACAACGGCACCATTGGAGGCGAAGGCGAGCAGAATTATCTGCAGATATGCCTCGTTTCGGAAGAGGATACCGGCAGATACGGCAAATGGTGGGACGCGCCGATCGACGGCACCTCTGCAGCGAAATATCAGGTGGCTCCGTATTATAAAGAAAAGCAATACACCGGATATGTCTGTGAGTGGGACGGCCTCTAGAAAAAATCTGATGACTTGATACACGCACAATTCTCAATCGTGCGTTGACTCAAAGCAAATAATGTAATAAAGTTTTTATGTCCGTGGGACGATCTTTTGTAGTGTAAAAAATCGGAGAACAGTAGGAATGGATGAATACAGAAAGTACGAGCCGATCTTCGGTTCGTGGTATCTGAGCAGACTCATAGGTAAAGGCAGCTTCGG
>SVDB01000083.1 GCA_015058065.1 Clostridiales bacterium | reverse complement strand
GAGGCAGCGAAGCTGACAGGCAACGAGATCACTTACAGTGAGATCAACGCCATGATAGCAGACTCCAACTTTGACAAAGATGCCCTCGAAGACATCTATGATATGATCGAGAGCAAGAACGTCAGCATTATTGAGACCAGAGAACCTACATCAAACGAACTGGAAGAAGACGATCTCGACGATGATGATATCCTCGAGATGGATCTTGATGATGAAGATCTTCTGAATGACGAAGAAGACGAGAAAAAGAGCGGAGTAGTCATCAAGTCATCCGGAGAGATCGAAGTAACAGACGCCGCGAAGAACATCCCTACGGACGATCCTGTACGCATGTACTTCAAGGAGATCGGAAAAGTTCCTCTTCTGACAGCAGAAGAAGAGCGTGATCTTGCCATCAGGATCGAACAGGGCGACGAGGAAGCCAAGAAGAAACTCTGTGAGTCCAATCTCAGGCTGGTCGTCAGCATTGCGCGCAGATATCTCAACAGAGGTCTTTCTTTCCTTGATCTGATCCAGGAAGGCAACCTCGGACTTATCAAGGCTGTAGAAAAGTTTGATTATACAAAGGGCTACAAGTTCTCGACATACGCGACCTGGTGGATCAGACAGGCGATCACCAGATCGATTGCTGACCAGGCGAGAACGATCCGTATACCGGTGCACATGGTAGAGACCATCAACAAACTGATCAGGATCTCCAGACAGCTCCTTCAGGAGTACGGACGTGAACCGACCAGCGAAGAGATAGCAAGAGAGATGGGTATCTCCGTCGAAAAGGTCAGAGAGATCAAGAAGATCAGCCAGGATCCTGTTTCACTTGAAACTCCTATCGGCGAAGAAGAAGACAGCCATCTCGGAGACTTCATACCTGACGAAGACATTCCTTCACCGGTCGACGCGGCTGCTTACTCGATGCTTCAGAAGCAGCTCCGTGAAGTTCTCGACACCCTGAGTGAAAGAGAAAAGAAGGTCCTGATCCTCAGATTCGGGCTTGATGACGGACGCCCTCGCACACTCGAAGAGGTAGGACGCGAGTTCAACGTAACAAGAGAGCGTATACGTCAGATCGAAGCTAAGGCTCTCAGAAAACTGAGACATCCAAGCCGCAGCAAGAAGCTCAGGGATTATCTGGAATAATTCGGACAGATGAGGCTCAGTAAACGCATCTACGCTTTGGCAAACTCAGTAAGAGACGGCGACAGTGCCGCGGACATAGGGACGGATCACGGATACGTCCCTATGCTTTTAATTAGAGAAGGCAGATCGCCCCGCGTGATAATGTCGGATATCAGTGAAGGTTCTCTCGCGAAGGCCGTAGAGACCTTTACAATGACAGGACTTGCGGAAAAAGTGAGCGCGGAGGATTTCCGCGTCGGTAACGGCCTTGATACGATCGAAGCCGGCGAGGTCGATGAGATAATCATCGGCGGACTCGGAGGTCATACGATTGTTCAGATCCTCGACGCGGACAGGGAAAAAAGCAAGTCTTTCAAAAGACTCGTGCTGCAGCCCAGAAAGCACTCAGGCACTCTCAGATATTATCTCTATGTCAACGGCTGGGATATCGCAAACGAAGTTCTTGCCGAAGAAGGCAAGTTTGCCTGTGAGATAATCACCGCAGTCCCTTCAGAGGCCGTATACAGAGAGCCGCCGTATCCCGAAGATGACATAAGGTGGAAGTATCCTGCCGCGCTTAAGGATACAGATCCTGATCTGGCAAGAAAGCGCATTGAATGGAAGATCTCCAGCATAAACGAGGAACTTGAAAATCTTCGCGGAAGCAGCGGGGATCACAGCGAACTGATGGAAAGCCTGGGCAAAGATCTTGAATATCTTTTGCTCTTGAATTCCGGATCCGCAGGATTATAATAAAGCAGTGTTTTGGGCAGACCAGACGATCGCGTGCGAATGCATGAGGAAAGTCCGGGCTCCGCAGGGCAGGGATGACGGATAACGTCCGCCGCAGGTAACTGTAGGGAAAGTGCAACAGAAACATTCCGCCGAAACGGGTAATGCCGTGGTAAGGTTGAAATGGTGAGGTAAGAGCTCACCGGAGCTGTGGAGACACAGCTGCCGTGTAAACCCCATCCGGAGCAAGACAAAAAGGGCATTCAGTGGTGCGGCCCGTACCCGCCCGAAGGTATGTCGCTTGAGGCTGCAGGCAACTGCAGTCCCAGATGGATGATCGTCAGATACAGAACCCGGCTTACGGTCTGCCCGGGACGCTTATTCTATTTGATAAGTTACAGAGGAACAAAAGTGGAAGTCAGACTTGGTATCGATGTAGGCTCTACGACCGTCAAGATAGTTCTGCTTGACGGATCCGGCAATGTCATCTACTCAAGATACGAACGGCACATGTCGAACGTATTTGAGAAAGCCGGAGAACTTATAAGACAGCTCAGAGAAGAGATGGGCAATATCAGCGTCCGTCCGGTCATAACCGGTTCGGGCGGGCTTTCGCTTGCCGATCTTTTAGGCATAAGATTTGAGCAGGAGGTAATTGCCTGCAGCAGAGCTGTTGAGGAACTGATACCTGAGACAGATGTAGCCATTGAACTTGGTGGCGAGGACGCCAAGATCACTTTCTACGGATCGACTGTCGAACAGAGGATGAACGGTACCTGTGCCGGAGGTACGGGAGCTTTCATCGATCAGATGGCTGTTCTTCTGAATACAGACGCCGGAGGACTGAATGAAGCAGCAAAGGATCATTCGATCATTTACCCGATAGCTTCCCGCTGCGGAGTTTTCGCCAAGACAGACATCCAGCCTCTGATAAATGACGGCGCGAGAACTGCCGACATAGCAGCGTCTATATTCCAGGCTGTCGTGAATCAGATGATCTCAGGTCTTGCCTGCGGACATCCTATAAAAGGCAAGGTCGCCTTCCTGGGAGGACCGCTTGAATATCTTTCAGAACTGAGAAAAAGATTTATCGAAACGCTTTCATTGACCGAAGATGAAGTCGTATTCCCCGAAAACGCGAAATTCTTCGTTGCCATAGGCGCCGCTTATCTTGCTGAAAACAATGATGCTATAAGCCTGGATTCGCTCATTTCAAAACTGGATAACGCCGCTCCGGACGAGATATCCGACACCAAGTATCTAAGACCGCTGTTTGTAAGTGAAGATGAACTGAAAGAGTTCAGGGAACGACACGCGGGAGCGAAAGTGCCGAGAGCGGATATCTCTGCTGCGGAAGGGCCTGTTTTTCTTGGCATAGACGCGGGATCAACAACAACGAAAGCAGCGCTTATCAACAGGAATAAAGAACTGCTTTACGAGCATTACAGCAACAACGAAGGAGATCCGCTCGAGGTCGTGAGACAGGTACTCAAGGAAATCTACGCTTCTCTGCCTGACAGGGCGTATATCGGACGCTCTGTGGTCACGGGCTACGGTGAAGGTCTTGTCAAGGCTGCTTACGGCATAGATGACGGTGAGATAGAGACCATGGCGCATTATAAGGCCGCGAGCCAGTTCATGCCTGAGGTCAGTTTCATACTCGATATCGGCGGACAGGACATGAAATGCATGCAGATACGCGACGGAGCTATCAGCAGCATCATGCTGAACGAAGCGTGTTCTTCAGGATGCGGTTCTTTTATTGAGACCTACGCGAAATCTGTAGATCTGAGTGTGCCTGAATTCGCCGAAGAGGCTCTTAAATCGCAGAGGCCTGTCGATCTGGGCACGCGCTGTACGGTTTTCATGAATTCAAAGGTCAAACAGGCTCAGAAAGAAGGCTCATCCATTGCCGACATCTCGGCCGGACTTTCATATTCGGTCATAAAGAACGCGCTTTATAAAGTTATCAAACTGCGCAATACTTCGGACACCGGTCCTAATGTCGTTGTACAGGGAGGGACCTTCCTCAACGAGGCGGTCCTGAGAAGCATAGAGATCATCCTCGGAAAGAATGTTGTCAGGCCTGATATATCCGGCCTCATGGGAGCATACGGTTCCGCGATCATCGCCTGTGACACATATGCGGAGGGAGAGCGCTCGGGAGTGCTTGCTCTGGATAAAGTCGACAGTTTCAGCGTTGTAACATCCAACGCCAGATGCGGGAGATGCGGCAACAATTGCCTGCTTACGATCTCAAAGTTCGCTGACGGCGGAAGATATATCACCGGCAACCGCTGTGAGAGAGGAGCCGGCGGTTCGACAGCGAAATCTAAACTTCCTAATCTTTACAAGATAAAAAACGATCTGCTGTTCAACAGACCTGTCCTTGAAGAGAACGAAGCTAAAAGGGGCGTGATCGGCATACCGAGGGTCCTCAACATATATGAAAATTACCCGTTCTGGCACGCGTTCTTCACAAAACTCAGGTTCAGCGTGGTCCTCAGTCCCGCGACGACAAAAGAGATCTACCAGAGCGGCATGGATACCATATCCTCGGATACGGCATGTTATCCGGCAAAGGTGGTGCACGGTCATATAAAGTGGCTCGTTGAGAACGGAGTCAAGAGGATATTCTATCCTTCGATCAATCATGAAGCCGTTGAGGACAAAACCGCTCCGAACCATTATAACTGTCCGGTCGTGGCGACATATCCTGAGGTCATCGATAAAAACATGGCGGACTATTTCTACCGCAATGATGTTGAATTCTATCATCCGTTCGTACCTTACGACGATGATGACAGGTTCATACGCGAGATGACAAAGTTCTTCTCTGGAAGCCGAAGCGTTGACAACGAGGCTGCCGAAAACGTCGTGAAGAGCTACAGGCTCGGCAAGGACGAGCGCGAATACTCTCTGTTCGGTATCGATACGGACATACTTGAGATCGAACACGCGCTGACCGCCGGAAGAAGCGCTCAGAAAGCTTACAGAAGAAGAGTAGCTGAAGCGGGCGACGCGGCTATCGAGTATATGAGAGAGCACGGCAAGAAGGGCATCATACTGTCCGGGAGGCCGTATCACATCGATCCCGAGATCAATCACGGCATAGATGAACTGATCACACAGCAGGACATGGTAGTCCTTTCAGAGGATTCCGTAAGCTGGAAGGTAAAGACTGCGAGACCTGTGCGCATTCTCGACCAGTGGGTATATCATTCAAGGCTTTATAAAGCCGCGATATTCGCTGGACAGAATGATGACATCGAAGTTATACAGCTCAATTCGTTCGGATGCGGACTTGACGCCGTCACTACTGATGAAGTAGATGAGCTCCTGCAGCAGAACAACAAACTTTACACGGTACTGAAGATAGATGAGGGCGCCAACCTCGGAGCCGCCAGGATAAGGATCCGGTCACTCAAGGCCGCTCTGGATGAACGGCAGAAACTCGGGACCAAAGTCCGCAGCGCGAATGATCCGTATAAGCGCAAACTGTTTACCAGAGAGATGCGTAATGACGGATATACGCTTCTGGTGCCGCAGATGTCTCCTCTTCATTTCCAGTATTTCGAGCCCGTGCTGAGAGCGGCGGGTTATAACGCCGTGCTGCTTCCTGCGGTCACGAAAGAATCCGAAGAGGAAGGCCTCAGATATGTGAACAACGACGCCTGCTATCCTACGATCGTCACACTCGGACAGATAATATACGCTCTGAAATCCGGGGAATACGATCTCAGTAAAACAGGAGTTTTCATGTCCCAGACCGGCGGAGGATGCCGCGCGAGCAATTACGTGGCCCTGCTGAGGAAGGCGCTGAAAGATCTAGGAATGGAGCAGATACCG
>SVDB01000082.1 GCA_015058065.1 Clostridiales bacterium | reverse complement strand
GTCGATACATTCGCGATATATCCCTCCATCGCGTGGAACAGGGCGTCAAATCCCTGGAACGCGGTGAGGCTTGGCGGAACGGAAGTCATGAGTTCAGCGTCAACAAAAGCGTATGTCGCGAACATGCCCGGGAATCCGAAACCGAGCTTCTCGTTTGTTTCTTCCTTAGTAATAACTACCCACGGATCCGCCTCCGTTCCTGTACCCGATGTCGTAGTCACTGCGATGATAGGCAGCGGCTTGTTGGCGATCTTCTTGCCCTTACCGGAGCCTGTATCAACGTAGTCCCAGAAGTCGCCCTCATTCGTCGCGAGAACGGCTACGGATTTGGCTGTATCGATGCTGCTTCCGCCGCCGAAGCCGAGGACCATATCGCAGCCCTCTTTACGGCAGATCTCCGCAGCTTCTTCAAGCTGGATCTTTCCGGGATTAGGATGGACTTTATTGTAATGGATCGCATCGGCTCCGCCCTTCTTCAGCAGCGCTTTGAGGCGGTCGATGTGTCCGCACTCAACGATCCAGT
The DNA here is from genome assembly GCA_015058065.1 of Clostridiales bacterium. Taxonomy (GTDB): domain Bacteria; phylum Bacillota; class Clostridia; order Peptostreptococcales; family Anaerovoracaceae; genus Crickella. The sequence goes on along the minus strand of SVDB01000082.1, from coordinate 5,201 downwards.
CATCAGGAGTGGTGATGATCATGGCCTTCTTTCCCGGAAGCTCTACCTCGCCGAGTTTATCAAGGCAGCCGGCTCCGAAGAATAAGTGAGCGGGAGCGTAGAATTCATGGTTCATAAGAATGTTCTCCTTCTGTTTATGCCTTTCCGGATGAGCCGCACATACGCATGAGTTTGCATATCTCTTCTGTCAGTACGTCGATGCCCTTGCTGAGGCATTCTTCTACAGGCAGATCGACGTTCTCCTTTACCGACTGCATGAAGGCTCTGAAAAGCTGTGAATAATAATTGATCTTGCTGATGCCGAGGCTGACGGCCTTGTTGATGTCTGCTTCCGGTATGTCCGAAGCGCCGTGAAGCACGAGCGGTACTCCGCACTTGCTCCTGAGTTCCTGAAGAAGCTCGAAGTTGAGCTTAGGGGCGCGCTTTACAAAACCGTGTACACCGTGGATGTTGCCTATGGAGACCGCGATCGTGTCGGCCTCTGTCTTTGCGAGGAATTCAACGAGTTCAGCAGGGTCGCTCTCGATGATGGTCGACTCCGCCGACATGCCCTTTCCTTCCTCGCCGCCTACACGGCCGACCTCCGCTTCGACGCAGCGGTCTTTGCCGGCGGCTTTCTTCAGTTTGGCGGTGACAGCCACATTGTCATCGAACGGGCCGAAAGAACCGTCATACATCACAGAAGGGAATCCTCCTTCGAGCGCCGCGTAGCACTCTTCTTCTGTACCGTGATCCAGATGGATACTGTACGGTACTTCAGGGAATCTCTCCGCTATGGCACGTACGAGCCTGACAAAATCGGCATAATTTATATGAAGATATTCGAGTTCATAACCGCAGGTCATGATGATGACCGGCGATTTTTCTTTTTCCGCTGCCAGAAAGCACGACAGTACCGACACCATGTCGAAGGTGTCGACGGCCGGAATGCCGTACCGGCCGTCGCGCGCTTTGATCAGCAGTTCTGACATTACATATTCCATACTACCAAGTCCTCGGGAATGCCGTGCAGTCAGTCGGAAGTGTCCAGCACTTCTTCATGTCTTCGCTTGCCATCTTGCAGACGTCGAGCACGATACCGGAGCTCTCCTGGATGGTCGACAGCGTGCCTACGATCGGCTTGAAGATCTTGAATCCGCGCTCTTCGAGGATGTCCCAGCAGTCATTGTAGAAGATCAGGAGTTCCATCATGGTCGTTCCGCCTGTGCCGTTGACGATGAAGGATACCTCGTCTCCAGGAACGAATGGCTTATCCTTGATGATAAGGTCGAGCAGGTACTCTGCCAGCTCGCGTGAAGTGCAGAACGGGATGTTGACGGCGCCGGCTTCACCGTGTCCGCCTGCTCCGAGCGTGATCTCGTCATCCGCGAGTTCATACATGATGTCTCCTGTCGATGGGGATGTTCCCGGACGGATACCTGTAGTGATGGAACGTACATTATCGATTACGAAGTCTCCGAATTCGATGACCTCATCGAGTGTGTGACCGAGACCTGCGTAGCCGCAGATCATCTTGGTCTCATGGAGCGCGACGCCCATGCGGCGGTCCATGCGGTTTCCTGTATAAGGGTCAGCAACGTTCGTGCCGCCGAGAAGGATGCCCTTCGCGTTCATGTCGTCATCTTCGCACATCTCGAGAGCGAGTTTGGCGTTGAGAACGTCACCTGCGCAATTGCTGATAAGGATGAGGGAGCCTGCGCCTGTATCACATGCCTTGAGGGCCTCATAGATCGGCTGCGGACCAGGAGCGGCGAAGAGTCCGCCGATAGCCTGAGCGTCCATGTAATTGCTTCCCATGTATCCGATAGCATCAGGCTCGTGTCCTGCGCCGTAACCCATCACGATACCTACTTTGCCCTGATCAAGATTCTTACGAACGATCACCTGTGTTCCCGGTACCTGATAAATGCGGTCCTGCTGGAAACGGCAGTAACCCTGGATCGTCTGTCTGGTAATATCTTCCTGAGCATTGATGATTTTCTTTGCGCGGTTATTCATGAAATTACTCCTTTCAAATCATTCGTTGATGAAATCGCTGATAGTTCTGAGCATGTAGTAAAGAGATGTAGCGCCGGCATCCTGATGTCCGACCGACTTTTCTCTCAGGAAGTGAGAGCGGCCCATCTTGGCCTGCATCTCTATCGTGCTTTCAACTCCTTTGCCTGCGGCTTCTTCCGCTGCCTTGGCTATCTCTCCAAGACTCTTATCCTTGTTGGCTTCAGCAGCTTCCGCCGCAGGAACGAGAGCGTCCACGAGAGTCTTATCACCCGGCTTTGCTCCGCCGAGATCCATTACCTTTTCGGCAGCCCTCTTCAGACCCGCGACATATTCCTCAGCTCCAAGCTCACCGCTTGCCTTGGCCGCGCGGCCGAGTTCCATGATGACCGTCGAGAAGATAGGTCCGATCGCTCCGCCGATAGTAGCGAGCATAGTGCGGCTGTAAGTCTTTATACATTCAAACACTGAACTGTCCTCAGGAAGCTGCATCATGGCTTCATAGCCGTCTTTCGTGCCGCGAGCCATGCTGTCGCCGTGATCGCCGTCACCGATAGCGCGGTCATAGCCGCAGAGCTCTTCGCGGTTCTTAGCGAAATCGTCAGTGATGGCCTTCAATAAAGGTCTGATGTTTTCTTTTGTGATCGCCATGTCCATTCCTCTTTTTTATGTCTTTCTTTGACTGATGTAGATTTAACTTATATAATTAAATAATTAACGGAGGTGCTGTATCATGAAAAAATACAAAACCATTTTTACAGTAGGACAGTTTGCCGAATTCAACAATGTATCCGCGCAGACTCTCCGGTACTATGATCAGATCGGCCTTTTGAAGCCGTACAGTTTCAATGAACAGACCGGGTACCGTTATTACAAGATCACGCAGTGCGCGACTCTAGACCAGATCACCCATCTGAAAACTCTCGGCATCCCTCTCAAGGATATCAAGATGTTTCTTGAGAACGGTGATAACGACTGGCTTATGAAAACGTTATCCGAGAAGAAGACCATTCTTGATGAGGATATCTCGCGTCTGTCAGACATCAAATCCGTCATTTCCAGACAACTTTCCTCATATAGATATCAGGAGATGGTGCCCGAATCGGGTCATCCTTTTATCGAAGCGATACGCGAGAGAACGATCTTCAAATACGATACGAATGTAAACTATTATTATAATGAAGAGTCCCTGGCTAATTACGAATACATGCTGCACATATTCAAGGATAAACTCTCCGAACAGAACGTACCCAGCGCTTATTACTACAATGTCGGCAGCATAATGCCAATGGCCAACCTTGTTTCGCACAATTTTGAAACGACTGAGCTGTTCGTTTTTGTCAATGACAGTGACAGTGACCGCTTCGACTCATGCGAGACTCTTGAAGCGAATCTTCATCTCTGCATAATCTGTGCCGACTCAGCCAATGAAGTAGATTATATCGATCTTCTTCTGAAAGAGGCTAAAGACAAGCACTACACCATATGCGGCAATTACATTTGCGAGACAGTCAACGAGACCCTCACACCTGACGGAGAACGGGCAATGGTCCTTAAGCTCCAGATCCCCATCAAATTCTGAAACCAGAGCGTGTCAGACGGAAGTTCCGCCTGACACGCTTTTTTCTATTGTTTACGCGAATACGTTCTTGCCTTCTTTTTTCAGCTTAGCCAGAAGCAGGAGCCCGCTTACTATCATCAGTACGCATCCTGCGATCGCCAGAATGTGGATGTTTCTGTAAGCAGCAACAGGCTCAAGAGTCTCCTGCCATCTGCCGCATACGACATACAGCCAAACGTCCGAAGAATAACCTACGATCGATACGACTCCGGTCATCGTTCCGAAGATGCGAGGATCTACTCCGGTCTCACCTGTGCAGGCGAAGTTCTGTGCCTTGCCCAGCAGAGCGAAGAGGCTCAGGATGATCGCGCCGCCCATAACGAGCGGAAGCACCGAAGGGTTTCCAGGGATAAAGAATGTGACCACGAGTCCGATGATGCTCAGGCAGCCTGTAACGACGCACAGACGTGTAGGCGAGCTCTTCAGAACAGCTGTTGACATGAGTACAACAGAGAGCGGTCCGGCAACGATCTTCATTACCTGGTTACGGAGGATGGTGAAGAACGAAGCCTTTGTCATATCCATTCCGAATATGTCAACGAGGTACGACTGTGAATATGTCAGTGCCGAGTAGCAGATGTATGAGCCGAGCACGATGAAGGCTGCGATCCATGTCATAGGGTTCTTGAGAACTTCGATCAGGATGGCGTGAGCTGTCTTCTTGTCTACCTTCTCTTCTTTTTCTTCTGCAGCTTCGTCAGCGGCCTCTTCATACAGAGTCTTTTCAGGTACGAAGAGATATGTGCAGAGAGCGATTAGAACGCCCCATGCAGCGTATACGATGTAAACTATTCTAAGTCCGGCAATGTTGTGGTCTCCGCCGACCAGAGCGTAGATAGTTGTGCATGAAAGCGTTGTGATGAAAGCTCCAACGCCCTCGAAAGAGCTGATCATAGGAAGTATCTTACCTTGCTCCTTCTGAGTACCAAGCAGAGCGCCGACCTTGTAAACAGGGCTCCACAGGAGACCGATCGTTGTGACAACGAACAGAGCCTGAACGCCGAGAGCTACCCAGAACGGCGGGTAAGTCGCCATGACTCCGCAGCCCAGCGCTGAACCGAGGAGCGAAACGATGATGAGCGTACGGCACGAGAACTTGTCAGCGCTGACTCCTCCGACGATGTAGAAGATCAGAGCGACTGTTCCATAAACGCTGATCATGAGACCAAGCTGAGTGTCCGTATAACCGAGGATATTCGTGAACTGTTCGTGGAACGTATAACGAATATACGGAGGTTCATAGGAGAATCCCAGCGAAAGGCCAAGAACGAGAGCGATCAGCCAACGGTTGATTTTAATTTTTGCCGATGAAAAATCCATATACTACCCCTTTCTTGAATTGTTAGAAGTCAAATTATAATGTTTTGAGTTTTGGACCGATGTGCGAAAAGGCGGTCCTTGTATTAAAAACAGTACACCTTGCGCTAACTCGAAGGTCAAGCATTTTTATGTAGCTAAATTTTGGAGTAAATTAGCCTGAAATTTATGAAAAACAAACAAAAAAAGGTGATGTCAACCAGTTTGCGAGTTTTTTAACGTTATTTTGTTGTCAATCAACCTTTCACTTACTGAAACGTTTAGTCTC
>SVDB01000081.1 GCA_015058065.1 Clostridiales bacterium | reverse complement strand
TGAGAGCATGCATTTTGTTGACGCAAAAGGAATACTGACCGGAAACAACGGTTTATACGGAATGAATATCTACCGTGGCTGTTCTCACGGATGTATTTACTGTGACAGCAGAAGCAAGTGCTACCAGTTCACGCATCCATTCGAAGATATTGAAGTGAAGAGGAACGCGCCGGAACTGCTCGAGAAGGCGCTGCGGTCCAAAAGAAAAAAGTGCATGATCGGGACCGGCGCGATGTCAGATCCTTACATGCACTGTGAAGAGGAACTGAGGCTGACAAGGAAATGCCTCGGGATAATCAACAGGTACGGTTTCGGTGCGGCTATCCAGACCAAGTCTGACCGGATCCTTCAGGACATAGACCTTTTGGATGAGATAAACCGGTCCGCGAAGTGTGTGGTGCAGATAACACTGACCACATATGATGATGACCTGTGCCGTATCATCGAGCCAAACGTATGCAATACCAAGCGCAGGATAGAAGTCCTTGAAAAGATGCAGGAACGCGGCATACCGACCATTGTATGGCTGACTCCGATACTTCCGTTCATAAATGACACAGAAGAAAACATCACCTCTATCATGAATGAATGCGTCAGGACAGGGGTGAAAGGAGTCATGGACTTCGGCATGGGTCTGACACTTCGCGAAGGTGACAGGGAGTACTTTTACGCCGCGCTTGATAAACACTTTCCGGGGATGAAGCAACGATACATCCGCAGGTACGGGAACGCGTATGAACTGCCGAGCCCTGACTCCGGGGAGCTCAAGGCTATCGTTCGAAGAATCTGCAAGGAAAACGGAATGATGTGCACCCCGGAGGAATGCTTCAGCTACATGTGTGAACTGCCTGAGAAGCACCGGCAGATAAGTCTTTTCGATTTACAGGAGAATCCGGGAAATGAGAAATAATGAAAACGCCTGCCTGGTTTGCGGAAAGCCGCTGAAATATTTTACAAAACCGAAATTGATGGAGTGTCATTTCTGCCATCAGGCATTCAGCAGTTATGCTTGCTGTGAGGATGGACACTTCGTTTGTGATGACTGCCATTCTGAAAAGGGCATCGAAGCGATACTCAGCTTTTGCATGAATACTGATTCATCGGACCCAATACAGATCGTTCAGAGCATCATGGAGGATCCGTTTATTTATATGCATGGACCGGAGCACCACACAATGGTAGGGGCGGCGCTCCTGACTGCGTATAAAAATGCCGGAGGTGAGATCGATCTCAGGGAAGCGCTGGCGGAAATGCATGAACGCGGTAAACAATATCCCGGAGGTTCCTGCGGATTCTGGGGATGCTGCGGCGCGGCTGTGAGCGTCGGAATGTTCATAAGCATCATAACGGATACGACACCTCTGTCATCAAAAACCTGGGGCTGGTCAAATGAAGCCACATCACGCGCTCTCGCGAAGATAGCTTCATATGGAGGCCCCCGGTGCTGCAAGAGAAATTCGTTCACAGCCATATTGGAGGCAGTGAAATATGTTTCAGAAAAAACAGGTATAAATATGATGGCACCGGAAAAGGTCGTGTGCGGTTTTTCCGGTGAAAACCATGAGTGTCTAGGCAAAAGATGCCCTTATAATATGAATCATCAATAAAAGGGGGATGGATCTATGAGTTACTACCTTCTGGCTGACACCATACAGCACTGCGCGGCTGAAGAACTGCACGAACAAACGGAATATAAATATGTGGCTGTTCTCACGACGCCTGAATGGATCCGTGAGAGAGACCGCTTCGACATGGGCATCGAGCTTGAGCCGGACGCCGGGGACATCCACAATACAAAGGCGGAAGTCAACTATGACTCGCTTACCGGCACGTTCCGGATCCCGGATCGTGAAAACATCGCGGACAATGATTACCGCTTCGCGTTCGCGCTTGACGAGAAAGGCATCGTGTTCATCGACGACAGCGGCAAGGTAGAGCAGATGATCGACGCGATCAGACGTACAAAGCGCTGGAGGCAGCCGAGCTTAGAGCGGTTCCTGTATGACTTCCTGGAACAGATCGTAGAGAACGATCTGCCGATCATGGAGCGTTATGAGGAAGAACTGAGCAAGATCGAAGAAATGATCCTGGATTCGCATGAAGACGCTGACCTCGGGAGAGTCAATGAGATCAACAACGACATCCGCAAACTGCTGGTACATTATGAGCAGATAATCGATATGACACAGGAGTTTGAAGAGAATGAAAACGGATTCTTTGAAGAGGAGAACCTGCGATATATCCATCTGTTCATGAACCTTATCGCGCGCCGCCACGATTCCGCCGCCTCGATCCGTGATTACACGATGCAGGTGCGAGATCTCTATCACGCGCAGATGGAAGTCCGCCAGAACAGGGTAATGACGCTCCTCACAGTTGTCACTACGATCTTCATGCCGCTGACGCTCATAGTCGGCTGGTACGGCATGAACTTCCGCTATATGCCTGAGCTGGAATGGCGCTTAGGATATCCGGTAGTGATAGTGGTGAGCATACTCGTAGCGGCTGCCTGCCTTATCTTTTTCAAGAAGAAAAAGTGGCTCTAAGATCTCTGTGAAAAACAATCTGCCGGCATGGCAGTAAATGAATAGATAAAGGGTTTACAGAAAGGAGATAATAGTATGATCAAGAGAGCAGTTCCGGGAAAGAACGGAAACAAGTACGTTCCTTACGATGAGAGAAGCGGAGAGTGCTCCGTCGTCTTCTTTACGCGCGATCTCAGTGAGGAAGGCCTGAAGAAGATATATGACAAAGTTGCCGGTGTCCTTGAAGGAAAAGTAGCCGTCAAGCTGCACACAGGTGAGGCTGAAGGCCCAAACATCCTGCCGAGACCATGGGTAAAGGAACTGTTCGCGGAGCGCCTTCCGGACACGACCATAGTCGAGACCAATACATACTATGAGGGAGACCGCTACACGACCGAAGATCACAGAAAGACTCTTGAGATCAATGGCTGGACATTCTGCCCGGTCGACATAACTGACGAAGATGGAGTCGCCACTCTGCCGGTAAACGGCGGAAAGTGGTTCTCAGAGATGCACATCGGAAAGAATCTGCTGAACTACGATTCGCTGCTTGTACTGACGCACTTCAAGGGTCATACGATGGGCGGCTTCGGAGGAAGCAATAAGAATATCGGCATCGGCTGCGCGGACGGCCGCGTAGGCAAAAAAGAGATCCATACACCTGCAGGTACTGACGACATGTGGGGCATAAGTGAAGAGGAACTCATGGAGAGGATCGCTGAGAGCAGCAAATCCGTGGTCGATCATTTCGGATCTCACATCTGCTTCATCAATACCATGCGCAACATGTCCGTTTCATGTGACTGCGAAGGCGTCGAGGCAGAACCTGTCGTGACTCCTGATGTGGGTATCCTGGCGTCGCTCGACATACTCGCTGTGGACAATGCCTGCATAGATCTCCTGTACAATCTTCCGGAGGGCGGCGGCAAGGCTATGATCGAAAGAGTCGAGACGCGCCACGGACTTCGACAGCTGAGCTACATGAAGGAACTCGGCATGGGCAATGACAGATATCATCTGATCGACATCGACAACGGCGACATCGAGATCACAGCGGCAGAAGCGGTAAAGGACATCGAGCCTGTGTGGAAGCCTGATCTTTACAATGTGTTCTGGGGCCGCAATAAGAGACCTGCGGGCAAATAAGGTGAATACTAATGAATAATTACGACAGGCCGGACGGCTATCTGGAAAGCATAAGGAAAGGCTCTGCCGGAGTCAGCAGATTCCGTGGCGGTTTTTACTATGGCAGCGGAAACAGGGACGCCGAGATCGCAAGACTGCGCAGTGGACTGGAGACCGCAGAGGCGATAGTCATCGGAGCAGGAGCCGGACTTTCGACTTCGGCCGGATTCACTTACAGTGGCGAGAGGTTCGACAGGTACTTTTCGGATTTTGCCGCGAGGTTCGGCATAGAAGACATGTATTCGGGCGGATTCTATCCATTCCCGGACGCGGAGACACGATGGGCATGGTGGGCCAGACACATCTACTTTAACCGCTACATCGACGCGCCTAAGCCGGTCTACAGCGATCTGTATGAACTGGTGAAAGACAAAAATTACTTCGTCATCACGACGAATGTGGACCATCAGTTCCAGAAAGCAGGCTTCGACAAGAATAGGCTGTTCTACACGCAGGGTGACTACGGACTTTTCCAGACGGTCAGCGGCCGTAACGGAAAGACTTACGATAACGAAGAATGGGTCATGAAAGCCATGGAGGCTCAGGGATTCGTCAAAGATGATAAAGGAGAGTTTGTGTTCCCGGCTGACGGGAAGGTATCTATGACGATCCCGTACGCACTGGTCCCGAAGACTCCGGAGGGCGAAGATGTCATGATGAACCTCAGGGCTGACATGAACTTTGCGCAGGATGAGGGCTGGTATGAGGCGTCAGCGAATTACGCCCGCTTCCTCAGAGCGCATGAGAAGGGACACGTGCTGTATCTTGAACTGGGAGTCGGTGCGAATACTCCGGTCATCATCAAGTTCCCGTTCTGGACAATGACCTATGATGATCCGGACGCGGTCTACGCGTGCGTCAACTACAGGGAGACTTACGCGCCTAAACAGATCGCGGCACAGACCATCTGCGTCGACGGAGATATAGGGGAGATACTGCGCTTACTGTCTGAAGAGTAAGTTCTGATTCAAAAAGGCAAGGTGACATCATGAGTGAAATGCGGACCCAGGCGGATCGTCTCGACTTTCTTGTGGAGAGCTTCAAGGCCGAATCACGTGAATATAGCAGGGTAGCCATTCCGGGGGACACGGAAGGAAAGCGTTACCTGCTCAGATCGCTGATGAACGTGCGGATGCCGAAACCGGTGTCTGCTGATGTTCTGGCGGTGCAGGACGCTTATCTCAGAGGACGCGCTCTCGAGAAGGGCATAGTCAATATCGCCGACATGGAGACTGTCGGGGAGAGCCTCGGGAGCTCTCATCCTTTCGCTGACAAGATCTCAATATGGCAGGGAGATATCACGAGGATCGCCGCTGACGCTATAGTGAATGCCGCGAACTCGCAGATGCTGGGGTGCTTCATCCCGATGCACTCATGCATCGACAACTGCATTCATACCTACGCCGGGGTGAAGCTCCGCGAGGAATGTGCCCGCAGGATGAGTTCACTCAGGCTGAGATTCGGTGATGATTATGAGCAGCCTACAGCGGTCCCGATGCTGACTGATGCTTACGATCTGCCTGCGAAAAAGGTGATCCACATAGTCGGTCCGGTCGTGCAATACGGCCTGACACCGGAACTGGAAAAAGATCTGGGGAACTGCTACAAAAACACGCTCGACATGTGCCTTGAGAACGGGCTCAGGAGCGTCGCTTTCTGCTGTATTTCAACGGGAGTGTTCCACTTCCCGAATGGCCGGGCCGCGGAGATCGCTGTTCAGACAGTGAGCGGCTGGCTCAAAGAGCATGACGACGCGATGGACAGGGTGGTCTTCAATGTCTTCAAGGACGAAGACCTTCACTATTACGAGGCACTGCTTTCATAAGAGGAAACAGCGCGGGCTGAAGAGACAGGATCCATAACAGGAGTTTCAGAACAGATGAAGATAATACTATGCGGCAAAGGCGGCTGCGGAAAGAGCACTATAACCACGCTTCTCGCGAGAGCGTATGAAAGAGCAGGGAAGAACGTCCTGGTGGTGGATTCCGATGAATCGAACTTCGGGCTCCACAGGCAGCTGGGATTCGAGCTTCCGCAGGA
>SVDB01000016.1 GCA_015058065.1 Clostridiales bacterium | reverse complement strand
TTAGAGTAGTCCGTAACCGCGTGCATCGCGAGGAGTTTGTGCGCGAGTTCCTCGAGGGCATGTATGCCTTTCTCCGGCTCAGCGCCCGCGTGAGAAGCCTTGCCGTAGATATCCAGATTATAAATACCGCCTCCCTGGCGCTCTATGACGACCTTGTTTCCGGGCACGCCGGTCTCACACACGAGACAAACGTCAGCTTTGGCCCCCTCTTCGAGGATGTATTTTTCACTCGTCTCACTGCCTCTTTCCTCATCGCTGTTGAACAGGCAAGTGATGGAGCCATAATCATCGAAACCCTGCTCATACAGAGCTTCAAGCGCTTCTACCAGCATGACGCTGCCGGCCTTCATATCGTACACGCCCGGACCGTACGCTTTATTATCGATCACCTTGAAAGGGCGCTCAGCCGCAGTGCCTTCCGCGAAAACGGTATCCATATGACACAGTGTGAGTATGCGGACTGTTCCTTTCCCTTCCTTATACGCTTTGAGATGGTCCGCGTATTTGCCGCTAAATAGTCTTTCCGTTCTGAATCCGATTGCTTCAAGGCGTGAAGATATCATTTTCGCTACCTTGTCGACACCATCTAAGGTATATGACCCTGAGTCAGTATTTACCAGCTGTTCAAGAAAGGTGACGCTTTCCTCATGTTTCGATTCTATCAGATCCAGAAGTCTTTTCTCATCCATATCGTGCATTTCCTTTCGTAAGGTAAAAAAGCGGGTGCACCTTTTATCTTGAAGTCAAGGTGCACCCTATAAATGGAGGTCTTTAGCTATTCAACTCCATGCATGAAATGTAAGCACCCTCGTATCCAAGTCTCTTAAGACATTCCTTGTAAACAGCAAAGGCCTTCTCATTTTTCCAGGCATCTGCGCATTCAACAGCGAACAGACCGAGCACGTCACCTTCCTGCAGTTCCGCGTTGGTAAGCGGAGTGCCGTCAGTCATCAGCATGCAGACCGCGTCAGGAATCATCATTTTAGGCTTACCGTCCTCGTCATACGCGATGATGTTCTCGTTCTCCATCATCACCTTCATGGTCCTGCCGGCATATTCGCCGCAGCCTTCCAGAACGTAATGACCCCAGTCGTGCGAATCGCGCACTTCTGCGACGAATTCAGTCACCTTGCCCCTGAATACCTCTACGCCGCCTGTAGCTTCCACGATAGCGCTGACAGGATCCGCGCCGTCATCTTTTGCCTTGCGAAGTGCCTGTCCGACGCTGAGAGCAGCCGCGTATGTATCCGGGATAAGCGCCGCCTTCGCGGTCTTTCCGTCCATAATGTAGTTGGCTACTCCTATCGAACCGGCTTCAAGAGCTGTGATGATAGGTCTTCCCATCCTCTCGCAGTCAAGACTGTCAGTGAAGTAAAGGACCGCGCCTACGTTGTTTTCATCAGCCATAGCGAAAGGAGCGCCTGCTACTCCTGCGACCTCTACCATGGTCATGTTGCTCTCAGGGACTGCCCTTCCGATACCGTCAGCGTCGATCGCTTTCAGACCGCACTTTGCGGCAACATAGAGAGGCGGCATGAAGTTGCCTCCACCTGTTTCAAAGGCGGCCACATACTCTATCTTCTTGCCGGTAACGAGTTCAAGGCGCGCCAGAGCGTTGACGCAGACCTCCGGAGTGAATCCGTGAGCCTTTGTAGCCAGAGGTGATCCCATGGCTGAAATGATGCATACGCACGCGTCATCCGGCACCTCGTTAAGTGAAACGAATTCCACTTTATCCGTTACCGCAAAAATGTCATCGATCTGAGAATAGCTGACAGCACGGTCTCCGCCGCCGCCTGAACCGAGGATGATACCCCCGTTCGCTATATCGAACAGATCCTGTTTGTTGATACTGTAACCCATTTTTCGCCTCCGATTTAACCGTTTTAGAATATACCCTTCGTGTGATCCTTGTTGAACGCCTTAACGAAGATGAACTCCAGGATCAGAGCGCAGAGCAGTGTATCGAGCGCAGGGATCGTTGTCAGCTGGACACTTGTGTAAGTAGTCACAAAGCCAACAGCTGAAGCGATGAAGTACGCGGCAAGTGTCTCAGGTCTGAACCTAGGAACATTCTTGAGGTTCTCAAAATCGTAATACTTCCTGTCGAGGAAGAAGTCAGCGACATAAACGCCTCCGATCGGCGGTGTGAAGATGCCGAGGATGCTGAACAGCCAGATGAGGTTATTCGAAATACCGAATACTGCAAACAGCGTTCCGACTACACCGGCGATGATGGCAAGCTGATACTTAGGCATCTTTTCGAAAACTACGGAGAATCCGAGCGACGCGGAGTAGATGTTGTTGTCGTTGGATGTCCACTGAGCGAGGATCAGTACGATCATGGCCAGGACGCCCATTCCGAGATTGATCATGACGTATACGATGTTAGCTTCACCGGCTGCCTTAGCGCAGATGAGGGCGAGTATGATAGCGGTACCATAGCCTACCACCAGTCCGAATACAACTGACAGCACGGTGTCCCGCATGTTCCTTCCGTATCGCATTACGTCAGGGCTTCCAACAGCTCCCGCGATATACGATGAGATAACATAAGAGATGGCGAATCCCATTGTGATCGGCTCCTTGACTCCCATGTCTACGATCCCGTTGGAGCATGCCTTGACCGTCGCTACTACCATGAGGATAGCAAGCAGCGGGATAGCAATAAGACTGAGTCTCTCAATGGATTTGTAGCCGATGATGGCCGAGGATGTCATGAGGATACCACCGATGAGGATGATGACCTTGATTGCTCCTCCGGATACGGTCGCTCCCGTCCACATGTTGATGATGGCTGCTACTGAGTCGGCAAAGAGTCCGACCTGAACACCGAACCATCCCCACGCGCAGAGCGCGTACATGAGGCCTACGATTGCCGCGCCCCTGATACCGAATGTAAATCTTGCGATCATGCTTGTCGAAAGGTGGTTGTGCAGCGCTACTGTCGAGCATACACATGTCATCACAGCCAGTACGGCTGTTCCCACCAAAGTAGCGATGATAGCGTTGCCAAGGCTGAGTCCTGTCGCCAATGTTCCTCCTAACATGAACGCCGACAGGCAGATGCAGCTTCCGATATAGACTGCAGCGGTACTAACCCAGCTTTTACGCTTGTCTTCCGGGACAGGGGTCCTGGCGTAATCGTCGCCTTCCAGCAAAGTGTTGACCTTTACCTGTTCTTCTGACATAACTCTCTCCTTTCTTTTCCCATATTACAAAGACAAATGACAGACCATTGCCGAAGCATAATGATCTGTCATTATTTTCTGCCATCGTCATTTGCGGTTTTTGTAAACTGCTTTACAAAAAAACCAGCATTGGAAAAAACTTCACCCGGTACGGAGTCTGCCCTAAGCGAACTCGAATCCCTGTTTTCTAAAGAACTCCTTATAATCCTCAGCTGTCATGTCACCGGCCTTGTCAGGATAAAAGCAGCCCAGCCAGTACTGAAATGAGCTCAGAGAATCCTGTTGCCTTATATGCTTCACGCACTCGTCAGCCCACTCCTCTCCAAAGCGCGCTTTTGCTGTTTCGTATATTTTCTCCAGCTTGGCTTCGGTGATCATGCTGTGCTGGTCTTTTGTTTTCTCCTTATATTTTCCATACAGGTCATCGATGGCCATGTCGGAATAATTCTCTTTGCAGAACATCACATCCGGACCAAATTTCTCCGACGTGTTTCTTTTTCCCTTAGGGTACCCGAGTGTCAGCATAACTACCGGAACGACATACTTAGGTATCGAGAACAGTCTGCACAGTTCATCGCTCTGCTGGATCACATTTCCGTTGTAACAGCTTGCCAGTCCCATAGCCTCCGCCGCCAGGCAGAACGTATGCGCGAAAATAGTCGTGTCGACGACTCCGAGATACAGCTCAAAGAAATCCACCTCAGGAGCCTTAGGAGCATATTCGTATTGGGATATCCTCCAGCTCCTTCTATGGTCGAGGCAGAACAGTATGTTGACCGGGGCTTTTGCTATGAACTCCTGATTCCTGCTCAGCTTCGCGAGTTCCCTCTTCTTTTCCGGGTCTGTGATAATGATCGCGGAAGTATTCTGGAATCCTCCTCCGGAAGGCGCCTTGCAGGCCGCTTCCATCAGCTGTTTCATGACTTCTTCCGGGATCAGTTCGTCAGAGAACACTCTGCAGCTTGCTCTCTCATCTATTATCCCGAATATATCTCTCATTCCCCGCTCCCTTTAATCAATCCATCAGTGAACTGCCCCATGCAAAGATACTCATAATAGACCATGACGCATGTATACGCGTCGAACTGCGCTTTCGCGTCGTTGAGCAGGTCGAATCCCGATATCTCTTTTAACCGCATCAGGCGGGAAACGACTGTATTATAGTGCATATGCATTTTTCTGGCTGTCGTGTTGACAGAAAAAGCGTATTTGCAATATGAAGTGATCGTATCAAGATACTCGGTATTGTTTTCCTTGTCATACAGATCGATCTCTTCGATCTTGTTGTAGTAGATCCGTCTCAGTTCGGTCCTGTTGTCCCAGTCAAAAAGTATCCTCAGGACTCCAAGATCATCATATGTGATGACCGTTTCCGCAGGCTTCCTGATCATGATATATCCGCATACACAAAAAGCATCAGAAAGAGAATGCAGCAGCAAGCCGGTATCTCTCACCGGTCTTCCCACGCACACCTTACTCATGCTTTTAAGACCTCTGCCCAAATACTCTTTTTCTATGAGCGCGCCGAGTCTGTTTGTTTCCGGCCACTCATTCCACGCACCCCTGCCACGAGTGATCATTACACATGTACCGCCCGCGATCTCATGGATATTATCGTGACCCCAATTGCTTAGGGCTGAAGAGTAAATATCCCCTACCTGCAAAGGATCGCAGGATAAAAACGGCTCCCTTAGGACTATGATACAAAGCCAGTGGTCGTCACTCTGCGCGAGATATCTTCTGTAATCCTCCAGGTCAGCGTCATGAGCATCAAGCATATCTGCAAAGATGTCCTCATATGGTTTTTCGTTCTCGAAACAGATCTGTTCCTGCGTATATGACGCCATAATATATCCTTCGTAATACAAAAAATCCTTTATTTATGAAGATATATATCATTCTTTTGACCAAATAAATAGAGATATCATGTGAAGTTTTTTCCATTGATATCTCTGATTGACTTAGTTTTGTTTTCCTGTCTTTATTGTTGCCGCGTACGCGCTGTTGCACAGACCGAGGATAGCAGACAGTATGAACAGCGTCTCGATCCCGAGCGCCTTCCAGATCCATCCTCCGAAGAGGGCCACGAGTATCGTTATGAAGTGGTTCACCGAAACTCCGGTCGAGATGGTCGCCCTCATCTCATCAGCGTTGTCCGCGAGGTCCTGTACATATACATTCGACGCCATGGACGCGAGTGAGATCATCGAATCCAGCACGTAGTTGGCGCAGCATACGATGAATGCTATATGCATCGGGAAAATGTGATGGGCGAAGCCGTAAAAGAAGCAGACTATCACCAGTATCAGGGTGTCGCTTATCATGACTATCTTATAGCCGAAACGGTCGATTATCCTGCCTACCAGCGGCGCCGCGAAGTATGAGCAGACGGATGTGAACGTGAAAAGTATGCTTATATGCATCGCGGTCGCGCCGTAAAACAGAACGAGCACATAAGGGCCGAAGGTAAAGAACACCTGCTTTCTGGCGCCGTAGAACAGCTCCAGCATGTAATACTTTGTATATTTCCTGTGAAAATAGAAACGGCTCTTGGAAGGGTCCGGCCTGCTGTCACCTTTTATCCTTAGCGATGCCAGAAAGCCAAGCAGCACGATCGCGGCGCTCGCCGCGAAGACCGGCTTGAACAGCGTGGTCCTGTTTCCCAGAAAATAGAACAGCGCGATGACCACAAGATAGCCGCCTACCATACCTATCTGATAGACCGCGTTCTGCCTGCCGAGCGCGATCCCGCTCTTCCTCTCTTTGGCGAATTCCAGAGTCAGTGTATTGCGCATGCCCAGCTGTATGTGCTCGCCAAGCGAATAGATGAATATGGCGGCGATGACCAGCACCTTCGTCGGGCTGACCAGGGACTGCATCACCAGACCGGCAACCATTATGACTGCTCCTATCCGGTATATCCTGCTCGCTGAATGCTCGTAGAGCAGAGCCAGCACGAATATGAGCAGCAGCCCCGGAGTCTCCCTGAAGAACTCGGACACCCCCTTATCGAATTCTGACATGCCAACAACTTCGGCAAGGTAATTGTCGATTATTCCCTTGTAGAGGCCATACGCCAGAGCAAAGGTCAGTATTGATAAGAAGAAGGCCCGATAACTGGAATCGGGCCTGAAAGCGTCCTTGAGTTTGTTCAAGCAGCGTCCTTCCTTATTTACCTGTAGTGTAGTTGTCGAAATATCCCTGGATATATACGACCGGAGTGCCCTTGTCGCCGGATCCTGATGTAAGGTCACAGAGCGAGCCGATCAGGTCGGTCAGGCGTCTCGGAGTCGTTCCCTCGGATACCATGTTGCCCACGAGGCTCTCCTGCGGCTTGGCAGCGATCGCCTTTGAAATAGCTTCTCTCAGTTCCTCTCCGGAGAGGTTCGCGAAATCATTGTCCGCGAGATACTTGAGTTTGAGCTCGTTCGGTGTGCCCTCAAGTCCCGGTGTGTAGAACGGCGAGACGACAGGGTCCGCGAGTTCCCAGATCTTTCCGACAGGATCCTTGAACGCGCCGTCGCCGTAGATCATTACCTCGACACACTTTCCTGTCTTTTCGAGCATCTTTGCCTGGATAGCGTCAACTATGTGCTGCGCGTCTCTAGGGAAGAGCTTTACCGTTCCCTCGGTCGCCTTGTTGGAGCCAAGCAGTCCGTAATCCGCGTTGTATCCGCTTCCATTTACCGGAGCGTTAAGGATCTCATCCATTCCGTACACGTTCGCGCCTTTTGCCTTGAGTATCCTCTTTGTGCGGGCGCGCGTGTGGATGTCGCAGTTGATGACATTTTTTGTATAGTTGAGTATCTCTTCGGCGTGATTCGCGAAGATTATCTCGGCTTCAGCACCGGCTTCCCTTATAAGGTCGCCATAGTACGCTACGTAATCGACTCCCGTGAACTGATGTCTGTTTTCGCCGAAAAGTTCTCTGTATTTCTCAAGGGTCAGGACATCGCTGTACGGGTTGATCCCGGCCTCATCTATCTGATCCATGGTCAGGAGCGCGTTTCCGACTTCATCAGAAGGATAGCTGAGCATGAGCACGACTTTTTCAGCGCCCTTCGCGATGCCTCTGAGACAGATCGCGAATCTGTTTCTCGAAAGTATAGGCCAGATGACGCCGACGGTCTTACCGCCGAGTTTTGCCTTTACATCCGCCGCTATGTCTTCGACGGTCGCGTAATTGCCCTGGCATCTTGCCACTACGGACTCAGTGATGCAGACAATATCTCTGTCCCTGACATTGAATCCGTCATCCGAAGCAGCCGCTTCGAGCACGCTGTCGACTACCATCTGAGCAAGGTCATCTCCCTCGCGGAAGATCGGGCATCTTATGCCTCGTGATATTGTACCTACTTTTCTTTCTGTACTCATGTTTTTTCCCCTTCTTTTTTAAATCTCTATTATCTTCATCGTATTTGTCTGTGAGCGCTGGTAGCTGTGTCTTCCGCTCACTACGCCTGCTATGAACACGAGAATGTCGCCTTCCGCGGACAGTCCTTTTTCTTTCATTATCTCGAGACAGTCATCCATGAGTTCGTCAGTGGAATGTGCCCTCTCTGAAAGCATCGGTTTCACGCCCCAGAACAGCATCATCTGTCTTACCACCATCGGATCAGGTGAAAACGCGAAAATGTCAGATGTAGGTCTGCACTTGGAGACCTGCAGCACGGTCGACCCGGATGTGGTCGGAGCGAGTATTGCCCTCGCCTTGAGTTTTCTTGCCGAGGCTACTGCGGCCATGCATGTCGTGCTCGACACCGTGGTCTTGCCGGCGATGTTGATACCCAGCTCGCGCTCAGCGAACTGTTCCGTATACTCTGTGATCGATACCATCATCTTAAGCGCTTCGACAGGGTATTCGCCGCTGGCTGTTTCACCGGAGAGCATCACCGCGTCCGAACCCTCGTATACAGCGTTTGCCACGTCAGTGACTTCAGCTCTTGTAGGGCGCGGACTGCGCATCATCGAGTCGAGCATCTGCGTAGCTGTTATGACGATCTTGCCCATCTCATTGCACCTGGCGATCATCTCGCGCTGCAGCTGAGGGATCATCTGCGCCTGGACCTCTACGCCCAGATCTCCTCTGGCGACCATCACGCCGTCAGCAGCGTCTATGATCTCCTCAAGATTGTCGATTCCTTCCTTCGATTCGATCTTGGCGATGATCTTGATGCCCGAACCGTGCTCCTCAGCGAGTTTGCGGATCTTTCCGATGGTCGCGGCATTCCTGACGAACGAAGCGGCTATGTAATCAAAGCCGTTTTCAAGTCCGAACGTGATGTCTTCATAGTCTTTCTCAGTAAGATCCGGGAGCCCGACGTTGATGCCAGGCAGGTTGACGCCCTTTCTCTCCGAAAGAGTGCCGCCGGTAATTACCTGACATATCAGATCCTTGCCCTTAACAGCCTCGACCTTGAGTTCGATCGCTCCGTCGTCTATGAGAACTGTGTTCCCAACAGACAGGTCCTTTGCCATATCAGGGTATGTAACGAATACGCGGTCCGCGTCTCCCTCTGCTGAGGCGTCCTTCGAGTAAGAGATTGTGACAGTCTTGCCTTTCTTGAGCTTTACGCTCTTATGACCGGCAAGCAGCCCTGTACGGATCTCCGGTCCCTTGGTATCAAGGAGCATGGCTATCGGCCTGCCCTCTTTTTCCGCCGCGGCTCTGACGCGCGTAAGCATCTCGAGGTGGCTCTCATGAGTACCGTGCGAGAAATTGAATCTCGCGACATCCATCTCCTTTACGAGTTCTGCCAGCACCGCGTCGTCCTGCTCTCTTGGACCCATGGTGCATACTATCTTGGTTTTTCTCATAGCAACATCCCCTTGTTTTTCGTCGCTTTATCATTACGACGCAATTATACCATATACAAAGACCGGCGCGTGTCCAGAATATCTGTTGTGCCGGTCTTATGTTTCAGTGCTTGTCGGCGATCTCTCCGCTGTTCTTCCAGATGCTGTTTTCAGGGACCACTCCCCTTACGCATGATGTCGGATAAATATTGGAGTTGCGGCCAATCACGGTGCCCGGATTCAGCACCGCGTTGCAGCCTACCTCAACATGGTCACCCAGCATGGCTCCGAACTTCTTGATACCGGTCTCGATCCTTTCGGTACCGTTCCTTACGATGACGAGCTGCTTATCGGCCTTCACGTTCGAAGTGATGGAACCGGCGCCCATGTGGCTGTAATAGCCGAGGATGGAGTCGCCTACGTAGTTGTAATGAGGTGTCTGCACATGATCGAAAAGGATCACGTTCTTGAGTTCGACAGAGTTGCCGACTACGCAGTCAGCTCCTACCAGCGCCGAACCTCTGACAAACGCGCAGTGTCTGACCTCGGTATTCGGTCCGATGATACACGGAGCTCCGAGATAAGCGCTCGGGAAGACCTTCGCTGTCTTGTGTACCCATACGTTCTCGCTCACCTCTTCATATTCCTCGGGGTCGAGAGCCGGCCCGAGCTGAAGTATGAATTCCTTGATGCCCTTCAGAGCTTCCCACGGATAAGTGAACTGCGAAAGATAGTCCTTAGCCAGCGTATGATCAAGGTCATATAAATCAGTGATCGTATACATATATGCCTCCTAATCTACCAGGTGTCCCTTAGCGCGGATCACCTCGATGATCTGATCTACGTACTTCTCGCATTCCTCTTCAGACGGAGCCTCCGCCATAACGCGAACGACAGGTTCAGTGCCCGACTCGCGGAGCAGAGTACGTCCCTTATCGCCAAGCGCCTTCTTTGCCGCCTCGTCAGCAGCCAGCACGTCAGGATCGTTCATGCACTCTGCCTTGCTCTTTACTCTGACGTTCTTGAGGACCTGCGGGTAGAACACGACCGGTGAAGCGAGTTCGCTCATCTTCTTTTTCTTTGCCAGCATGACTTCCATCAGCTTGAGCGATGTCAGGATGCCGTCGCCTGTTGTGGCGTACTTGGTGAAGATGATATGACCGCTCTGCTCTCCGCCGATGCGGTGGCCGTTCTGGACCATGTTTTCATAT
The DNA here is from genome assembly GCA_015058065.1 of Clostridiales bacterium. GTDB lineage: Bacteria > Bacillota > Clostridia > Peptostreptococcales > Anaerovoracaceae > Crickella. The sequence goes on along the minus strand of SVDB01000016.1, from coordinate 11,012 downwards.
ACGTATTTGTCGCCGACCTTAGTCTGCTCGTAGTCGATGCCCACCGCCTTGAGAGCCTTATAAAGGCCGAAGTTCGACATGACTGTAGTAACGACCTTGTTGTTGAGCAGCTTGCCGCGTTCCTTCATGTAGAGGCCGTAGATGTACAGGATGTGGTCTCCCGTAACTACGTTGCCCTTCTCGTCGACGCAGAGGCATCTGTCGGCATCCCCGTCATAGGCGAATCCTACGTCGAGGCCCTTGTCCACGACGAATTTCTGCAGGTGCTCGATATGAGTGGAGCCGCAGTTCGTGTTGATATTGTAACCGTCCGGTTCGTCGTTCATGACATAAGTCTTCGCGCCGAGAGCGTCGAACACTCCCTTCGCGATCGACCATGCAGCGCCGTTTGCGACATCGAGTCCGACCTTGACGTCCTTGAAGCTGAACTTCGACATCGAGATCAGGTATCCGATGTAGCGGTTACGTCCGGATACGTAGTCTACAGTGCGTCCGATATCCTCACGCTCAGCCATAGGCACTTCCATCTCGCCATCGATGTACTGCTCGATCTTGAGGAGCGTCTCTTCGTCCATCTTCTCGCCGTTGTTGTTGACGATCTTGATACCGTTGTCATAATACGGATTGTGCGAAGCAGAGATCATGATACCGCAGTCGAAGTCATCTACTCTTGCGATATACGATACCGACGGTGTCGTAGTAACGTGCATGATGTAAGCGTCCGCTCCGGATGCCATGAGGCCCGTACACAGAGCGTACTCGAACATGTAGCTGGATCTTCTCGTATCCTTTCCGATTACGACCTTAGCCTTGCGGTCGAGCCTCTTGCCGTAATACCAGCCGAGATAGCGGCCGATCTTTATCGCGTGATCAAATGTAAGCGTCTTGTTGGCTTCGCCGCGGAAGCCGTCTGTTCCGAAATACTTTCCCATTGCAGCTCCTTTATAATCTCTGATCTCTCTCGATATCCAGGAAATACTTATATGTATCAACGGTCAGCTCTCCGCAGGCCTCTTCATCACAGGCGATGATGGCTCCGTTGTGCATCTGCAGAGCGCTGCAGGTCCACTTCTGGCTGACTCCGCCCTCTACTACCGCTGCCATGGCTCTGGCCTTGTTGTGACCGCTGATGAGTACGAGGACTTCCTTTGAATCAGTTACGGTACCGATACCTACGGACAGAGCCTGAGCCGGAACGGCTTCAGGATCTCCGCCGAAGAATCTCGAGTTCACGATACGGGTGTCGGTCGTGAGGTCTCTGAGACCGGTGCGGGATGTGAGCGAAGTGAACGGCTCGTTGAAAGCGAGGTGGCCGTCGACTCCGATGCCTCCCATGAAGAGGTCGATGCCGCCGTAGCTCGCGATCTTTTCTTCGTATCTCGCGCACTCGCCTTCCGGATCATCCGTCATTCCGTTAAGGATATTGATGTTTGCCGGATCCATATCGACGAGGTGGTCGAAGAAATTGTCATGCATGAAATACCAGTAGCTCTGGTCGTGTTCATGAGGGAGCCCCAGATACTCGTCCATGTTGAATGTGACGACGTTCTTGAACGAGAGCTCTCCCGCCTTGTTCTTTTCGATCAGATTTTTATATACACCGATCGGCGATGAACCCGTAGGGAGTCCGAGCACGAACGGTCTGTCTTCTTTGTGAGCGTTGATCTTGTCAGCGATGTAGTCCGCTGCCCATTTACACATCTTGTCATAATCGTCCTGGATAACTACTCTCATATGTTTTCTCCTTTCGATCGCCGTCCGCTGATAAAACTTGTCTCTTTTGACTCCCGCGATACGGCTCATTTTACGATCTGAATGGATTATATCATCAGGTCTGAAGCCAGTAAATGCGATGCGGGCAATTTGTTTGAAATCATACTCCTGTGGGAGTATACTATTAACAAAGCATAAGACGCAGCATTTTTCAGCGGTCAGCAAGGAGTCAATGGACAAAAAGATCTACCACGGATCAACGCGCATAATAAGGTCCCCGCATTTCGGGGCCGGCCGGCCGTACAACGATTTCGGCCTTGGTTTTTACTGCACCGAATATCCGCAGTACGCCGCTGAGTGGGCTGTAGGCAAAGATTCTAACGGCTTCGTTTCAGCGTACTCACTCAATTGCGACGGCCTCCGGGTGATCAACCTCTGCGGCCCGCAGTACACCGCTCTTCACTGGCTTTATCTGCTGCTTTCATTCCGCGATTTCGATCTGTCGTCTAACACCGCCCGACGGGCAAGAGAGTACATAAACAAGTATTTTTCCGTAGATCATCAGGGCTGCGACTGCATCGCGGGTTATCGTGCCGATAACAGGCTCTTCATGTTCTCGCAGGGATTCCTTGACGGTGACCTGTCCTATCGCAGTCTGGCAGACGCTCTGACAGCCGATGATTCCAACAGGCAGTTCGTGCTTAAAAGCAACCGCGCGTTTGACCGCATAACTTTCACAGACTACAGACCTGCGTCTTCAGCGGATTCCTATCCTGTCAAATACAGCCGTGAGATCCGCGCCATCAAAAAGGCTGACCGGTACGCTGAAAGCGGTCTGTTCATAAACGATCTCATAGAACAGGAGGTGCGCCCTTATGATACGCGCCTACGATGAGATATTGCTCAGCAGAGCTTCCGATACGCTGGGGCGCATGCTCGATCACGCGGCGTACAGCCTGCACCGCGACGCTGCGTCCATGATGGAACTTTTCATTTCCTGCGGTCTCGCCTCGCTCTTTGAGAACGGAGACATCCGCGTCATAGCAGGCATGTCAGGCATAGAACTCGCCCATGAGACTCTCGAGCGCAGCGGCATGGCTTCTGAAAGAGCTGTCCCGAGGCACACGATAAGCCTGAGTCCGGAGTACTGGTGCGGTGTCGCTCTCGCGCGCGCTCAGTGGAGATCCGGCCTCCGCTTCGAGCAGTTACTGGATTTTTTTCCGGTTTCAGCGTTCATTGCCGATTACGCACAAAAGCGCGTCGCGTTTCTTGATGCCCTGCCTCTCGATATAAGTGATGCTGACCGTGCGGAAAAGATAAGAGCTTTTGGCAGTCAATATGCCGCTGAAGCCGCAGCAGCTGCGGTATCAGGACATGGAGGCGGAACGGCGGACGCGCCCCGTGATACCTCGCTTAAAACCATTCGCATGAAAAACGGGCTCAGCCAGTCTCAGCTCGCTAATGCCAGCGGTGTCCCGCTGAGGACCATACAGCAGTATGAGCAAAGGCAGAAAGACATAAACAAGGCCCGCGCTGAATACATCATGATGCTTTCAGCCGCTCTCAACTGTGATCCGGCTTCTCTTCTCGAAAAAAAGCAGGGGTGATCCCCTGCTTTCCGGTTCTTATGTCATTCTGACCAGGCTGCTCTAGCCTGTCTGATCTTCTTCCTCTTGCTCTTCTTCAGTCTTCTCTATGACCATGATTTTCATTATCAGCTCTTCCTGGCCTTCTGCCAGATAAACACCTTCAGGCAGTTCCAGAAGCAGCGGCACCTCAGCATTCTCATAGTACTGGCTTATGTCTATCTCAGCTGCCGTTATGCTGCCCGTCTTGTTTATAACCTCTTTTGTGCCCTTGATCACAATGGTCTCAGGTACGGTGAACGTTCTCTCGAACGAGTCATCCGACTCATTCTTTACCGGAACATTGAGACGGACTTCTTTGGTATATCCCGCCGCGGCCTTGAATGACACAGTCTCAGGATAAACCACGACATTCAGCACCTTATTGCCGTCCTTGTCGAGAGCCGCCAGTTCGACTGTCATCGGTCTCAGTATGTCATTAAGATCATCCGGGTCGACTACAGCAGCGATCCTGTCCACATTGGCCAGCCTGTCTTCTGTAGCAATGACAGTCGCGAAGTCATAATTCATCTCTTCAATGATTGGCTCGGCATCATCATCAGCTGAAGGCGGATATTCAACGGATATTGCCATTTCCTCACGGTCCGAACTCTCAATATTTATGGTGATCGTCTTGAGCGAGACATCACTCACCGAAGTCCCGTCAGGTCCGGACACATGCAGTACGACTGTGTTCTCGCCGCTGGCGAGATTGCTGACATCCGCGGTCACCGAGATGTCATCCTTAGTTATGCTCCCGGTATCCACTCTTTTCTGCTCAAGTACGACATCGACCCTTTCATGATTGGCCTCAGCCACGGCGTATCCCCTGTTGGCGAGATTCTCGAGTCCCGTATAGGTAATAGGGATATCCGAGTATTTCTCTTTAGTCATAGGGTCGTAATTATATACGACAAATACCCATGCTGCTATCGACACGATCAGCGCAAGCGCGATATTGAATATCTTGCGTCCTTTTTCAGTCATCTTCTCTGCCTCCTTTCAGAAATTTCAGTCTGGAAAGCAGATCCCTGTCCTCTCCGAACGGGATGTAGATGTCGAGCAGCATCTTCTCAAGTGTCTTGAGGTCGAGGAAACGTTTGAACTCACCGTTCTGAGCGACTGAAATGGCTCCGGTCTCCTCAGAGACGACGATGATGAAAGCGTCAGAGACCTCGCTCAGGCCGAGCGCCGCTCTGTGGCGCGTGCCGAGGTTCTTGCCTATATTCTGCCTTTCTGTAAGAGGCAGTACGCAGCTGGCCGCGTATACCCGGTCGCCCCTTATGATGACCGCGCCGTCATGCAGCGGTGATCCCTCATAAAAGAGGTTGCCCAGAAGTCTTACTGATATCTCCGCGTTGATGATCACGCCGGTCTCCGCTATGTCACTGAGCATGGTCTCGCGCTCGATCGCCATGAGGGCTCCGGTACGGGTAGCCGAGAAGTCATCCACCGCGTCAACCAACTTATGAACAGTCGCGTAGATCTCTTCCTTGCCGATATCACGGAACTGCCGTGTGATCACTCCCCTGCGGCCTATCTGTTCGAGACCTCGTCTTATCTCAGGCTGGAATAGGATCACGACCGCTATGAGTCCGACTGTGATCAGTCTGGTGAACAGCCAGTTCAGGAGGCTGAGGTTGAATATTTCAGAAATCAGGAAGAAAGCGACAATCAAAAGGACTCCCCTGAACAGCTGCTGCGCGCGGGTCTTTTTGATGAACCCAAGCAGCATGTACATGAGGTACGCGACGACGGTGATATCTATGATATCCGTCACCTTGATGCTCATGAGAATGCCCATCAGATTGTCTAACATTTCTCTCCTTTACGTTATTGTCTATTAAATGGTTTTTGTCTATTCTTCCGGAACGACGGTCACGTTGCCTTCGTCGTCCTTCTGGAGCATCCTGCCTTCCATCACCGCGTTGATCAGTGTCTTGGCATTCTCGATGCTCTCGGCATCCTGCGTCATGACATACGCGTATCCCGCGGAGTATGTCGGCAGCGAGCCGTCTCCTCCGGTAATGGTGTTCTTGTAGATATGCCAGTCAGGATCTTTCGCAAGCTGGAATTTTACGAGTTTTCGTATTTCACGTGAGCTGAAGCTCATCTCGAAATAGTCGTGAAGGCTGGTCAGCACCTTGTTGTAGTCAAGGATAACGGTGCGGCTGCTGGTCGCCTTGCGGATCAGCGCCTCGAATACCGCCTGCTGGTTTTTGATCCTCTGGCGGTCGCCGTCAGGGAAGGCCTTACGCTCTCTGGCGAAAGCCAGGGCCTGTTTTCCGTTCATGTGGTTCATACCTTCCTGAACGGTCCAGTCTTTCATTTTGACCGGATTGAACTCGTAGTCAGACTCGACGTCCACTCCGCCGACCGCGTCTATGAACCTCTCCACAGTGGTGAAATTGACCTTCACATAGTAATTTATCGTGATGTCGAGGAGCTGTTCTTCGGCCCCTATTGTAGTCGGGACTCCGTAGAAGCCGGTGTGCGTCAGCTTGTCCATCGCGTTTTCATAGTCCGGCATGTAGATCTCATAGTCTCTCGGTATCGACGTCATCAGTATCTGCTGCGTGTTCGGGTTTACCGCCACGACCATGTTTACGTCGCTTCTGCCCTGCTCATCTATTGTGCCGTCTACATCGATGCCCGTTATCATGAAGATGAACGGATCCTTCGTTATATTGCCGACGGCTTTCTCGTTATCTACCGAAGTATCGCTCAGGAACGAGAGCGTGCCCAGCGCGTAAGCTGTGCCGACGCCGTAGAACACTATCAGCACCACGGCCAGAAGCGTGGCCAGATTCTTGCCCCACTTCTTGATGTTCTTTTTACGCGTCTGTACCAGTATCACCAGGCTGAGCAGGATCAGTACTCCGAACAGCAGCAGTCCCATGCCGAAAGGCAGTACGTTCATGACTGTCATCGACAGAGCGAAAGCTCCGAACGCGATGATATAGATGAAGGTCAGCACTCTGTCAAACTTTGTGACGCGCATTTTGCCGCCTTCACGCTTCTTTTTGCCTTTTACGTAATTGCTGCGGTACCTTTCATACGCCTCTTTGGACGCCTCCTTGAGCGCGTCTATCTCTTTTGGCGTGTGGAACATCGGCGGCTCGTCCGGTTCTTCTACCGGAGCGCGTCTGCCGGCTCTGGAATTCTGTCTGTCATACTGAGCGAAGAAGCTGTCAGAAGTTCCTTCGTCCTCGTCTATAAAACGATGGCGAGGTGTTTCAGACTCGACCCTGCGGCGTTCATGCGGGCGCTCTTGAGCATCCGAATAACGCGGGCGCTCTTCGCTTTTATGTCTGAGTTCTTCGTAGCGCCTGTATTCATCATAAGCATCGTAAGATCTGCCGGATGCTCTGTCTGCCTGCGGTTTCGGAGGCTCCGGCTTCTTTGCCAGCTCATCGAATATTTCAAAGTCGTTATTATTATCCGGGACCTCGCGATCGTAATGAAAGTCCAGAAGATCGTCGAGATCCCAGTCATTATTTGCCATAAGCGGTCCTTATCTCTTGGTCTCTATCAGTCCGTAAGCGTTGCCCCTGCGCTTGTATACTACGCTGACATCATCTGTATCCATATCGAGGAACACGAAGAAATCGTGTCCGAGCATCTCCATCTGGAGGATCGCTTCTTCTGCGACCATAGGAGTGAGTTCGACCTGTTTTCTTCTGACGATCGTCATTTCTTCTTCGAACTCTTCATCTTCAGGCTCCGGAACGAATTCAAGTTTAAGAGCCTTGTTTTCTTTATATCTGGACTCAAGTTTGCCCTTGAGTTTGCTCATCTGGTATTCAAGCTTATCTGTGACCAGGTCTACAGCGTCGTAAATGCTGTCGTTAGCCATTTCTGCCCTGAGGACTGCCTGCTTGGCGTTGATCGTAGCCTCGAATTTCGGTGTCTCTCTGAGTTTTGAGACAACGATATTGGCTGTTGTGTCCTCGTCAAAGTATTTGCCGATCTTGTCGAGTTTCTTCTCGATGTAGTTGCTGAGCTTCTCGCTCATTGGATAATTTTTTGATGAAATGTTGATCTTCATATCACTTATCCTCCTGATGTCATATTTTCCTAACTTATTGTACCACAAGATGCACAAAAAATGTGTGCCCCTTATGTAAAGAAGCACACAATATGTTGATTTTTTTGACTGATGCCGGGATCCGCGTCCCAGTGACATCAATTACCAGAGTTTGTCAACAGCATCGCCGATCTTTTTGCCCTGCTCTGCGTTGAGCTTGCATCTGAGCTGCCTCTTGACCTCTCCCATAGTGTTGATGTATTCCCTGGATCTTCCCTCTTCGATGCGAGCGAGGAGAGCCTTCTTGGCCTCATCACTGATCGTTCCGTCATCGGAAATACCAGCAAGGATAAGCTCGAGCTCTTCCATCGGAATATTCATGGTAGGATCTTTCATTATACTCATTATGTTTCCTCCCTTGGTTGTTGATGATTAGCACACCGGCCACTCGACCTGGTCTTTGACCCCACACCTGCCTTGACCCGCTTTGCGGAGGACTTACTTCTAAGATACGCCATGATCACAGCCGCTTCCTGCGCGCTGCTTACGTGGGTCCCTTTGCCCGTATCTGGCCTGGACTTTCAACCACGAACATGGCCGGATGCTATTCACGTTTTTTATGCGGATGCATTGACCCGCGAGCACTTCGACCGCAGCTGTCCCTCGGCGAGGGACAACGGCGTCTGTTATTTCTTTTTGCTCTTCTTTACTTCATCTGCAAGCACTTTTTCGAGTCTGTCTCTTGCTTTGGCATCGAGCCCGTTAAGAGCATTGTCATCGCCTGCAAAGAAAGCTTCAAGATTAGGAAGGCGGATGCCTGCCTTGTAGTTCAGCTTGAACATTTCAACGCCAAGCGACTCCTTGATGTTTCTCATTTCCTGATTGGTCATTTGAACCTCCTTATTCAAGAGCAGCTGCCGCTAAGGAATATATTCGCCTTTTGCGTCCAGTTCGCCCGGACCCTCTTCTCCGTCATCATAGACCTCTACCTGCTTGATCCGCATCTCATTGCCTCTGAGCAGCCATGTATTGCCGCTCCCGCAGTGCGGACAGGTCTTGCCGTATGTGATCGTTGAATAGGTGATCTTGCAGTTGTCACACCATGTAACGGCGGGTATCTCTTCACATTTGAGCTCAGATCCCTCAAAGACCGGGAATTTCTTGGTATACCACAGCCAGTAATCGTAAAGATATGACGTGACTATACCGGAGACCTCGCCGAACTCGAGCGTGACTGATTTGATCCTGCTGACGTTGTTTTCCTCAGCGATCTTGCCGACCTCTCTAACTACATAATTTACAAGTCCAAGTTCATGCATAAACTTTGATCTTTCCTATTATCTGCCTGCAACTTTCTTCTTGATGATGCCTGCGATCCTGGTCGGCATGTGCTTGCCGATTCCAACGAACTTCTGCTCCGCAGGGATCATGTTGGAGAACTGATCTCCGTTCGGGAGACGGAACAGGTGGATAGCGTCGAACTTGCACTGTACCGTGCACATTCCGCAGCCGATGCACTTGTTGGTGTCTACTACGCTGCGTCCGCACTTGAGACATCTCTCGGCTTCCTTCTTGATCTGCTCTTCGCTGAACTGCTTGATCTCGTAATCCATGGTGAGCTTCTTGCTCTCGTCGATCTCTCTGATCTGACGGGCAGGCTTTCTGAACTCATTCGCAGGAAGAACGATATCGTCCTTGTTGAGCGGAGTGAACTGGCGTGTATTTCTGTGGATCATCAGGTGCTGTCCCTTGTTCACGAATCTGTGGAGCGATACAGCGCCTTCACGTCCCATAGCCAGGGCGTCTACTACGAACTTCTGTCCGCTTACAGAGTCGCCGCCCGCGAAGATGTCAGGCTCTGCTGTCTGCAGTGTGACAGGGTCCGCAACGATGAATCCTCTCGGTGTGAGTTCAACCTTTGTTCCCTCGAACAGTTTGCCGTAATCAGGCTTCTGACCGATGGAGAACAGGATCGTGGAGCAAGCCTGCTCTGTGGTCTCGCTGTCGTCGAACTTAGGATCGAATCTGCCCTCTGCGTTCTTGACGCTGACGCACTTTCTGAATTTGATGCCTGCTACCTTGCCGTCCTTTGTGACGACTTCTGTCTGTCCCCAACCATCGTGGATGACGATGCCTTCGTTCTTGAGGAATTCCTGATCCTCAGCGCCCATCGGCATCTCGTCATAGCTCTCGAGGCAGTACAGATGTACGCTCTTAGCACCCTGACGGATAGCTGTTCTAGCTACGTCTGCACCGATGTTTCCGCCGCCGATGACTACTACGTCACCGCTGAGCTTCTTGGCCTTGCCGAGCGTTACGCTCTTGACATAGTCGACACCGCCGATGACTCCCTTAGCGTCATCGCCAGGGATGCCGAGTCTGCCACATGCCTGGAGACCTGTTCCGACGAAGAAGCCCTTGAAGCCTTCTTCACGGAGCGACTGGAATGTTACGTCCTTGCCTACTTCTACGCCGCATCTGATCTCAACGCCCATAGCCTTGAGGATCTCGATCTCAGCGTTAACGACCTTCTTGTCGAGTCTGAAGTTAGGGATGCCGAGTGTCATCATTCCGCCAGGCATCTCCTGCTTCTCGAATACTACAGGCTTGTAGCCTTCGATAGCCAGGAAGTAAGCGCAGCTGAGTCCCGCAGGGCCGGATCCGACGATACCGATCTTCTGTTCGAACGGCTCTCTTGTGGTCGAGACCATTGGCGGGATGTATTTATGCTCTTCCTCGAGGTCCTTAGCAGCGATGAATGCCTTGATATCATCGATAGCAAGCGCGTCATCGACTGTTCCTCTTGTGCACTCGAGCTCGCAGTACTTATGGCAGATAGCGCCGCATACTGCAGGGAACGGGTTGTCTCTCTTGATCAGCTTGAGAGCTTCGTTGTACTCTCCTCTGCTGGCCATGTCAATGTAGCCCTGGATAGCGATATGGAGCGGGCAGGCAGCCTTGCATGGCGCAGTACCTGTAGGCCATGTCTGGATGACGCCGTTCTCATTCTTGTAGTTCCAGTTCCACTTGTCTTCAGGCCAGAAGTTGCTGTCAGGCAGCTCCTGCTTAGGATATTCGATCTCGCCGTGCTTTGTGCAGAGCTTCTGTCCGAGTCTGACAGCGCCAGCCGGGCAAACCTCTACGCACTTGCCGCATGCTACGCACTTCTCAGGATCGACTTCCGAACGATAAGGCGAAGCGGACAGATTAGGTGTGTTGAAGAGCTGTGATGTTCTCAGAGCGTTGCAGACACCTACAGCACAGTTGCAGATCGCGAAGATCTTGTTGGCGCCGTCGATGTTCGTTACCTGGTGTACATAACCCTTCTCTTCAGCCTTCTCGAGTACTTCGAGAGCTTCTTCATAAGTGATGTCATAGCCCATGCCGGTCTCTTTGCAGTAGTCAGCGAAGTCACCGAGGCCCATGCACCAGTACTGCATGATGTCTCCGGAACCCTCGCCTCTCTCTGTCTGCTGCTTACGGCAGGAGCAGATGCCGAGTCCGATCTGGCCTTCATACTTCTTGAGCCAGTACGAGATGTGCTCGATGTCGAGCGATTCGCACTCAGCAGGGATAGCCTTCTCTACAGGGATGACGTGCATTCCGATGCCGGATCCGCCAGGAGCAACCATCTGTGTGATGCCTGC
>SVDB01000080.1 GCA_015058065.1 Clostridiales bacterium | reverse complement strand
GATGAGGTAGAAGGCCTCAAGGAACTGCACTTCGGAAAAGAGAAGAAGGAGTTCAAAGGACAGTAATAGTCTGACAAGACAAAAAGTCTGTCGGAGCAAAGCCTGAAAAAATAAAAGTCTGACAAAACAAAACAGCGGCAGAGCACCGGGATCGCGATTATACGCGGCCGCCGGGACCTGTCGCTTTTTTAGTGTTATTTGTTGTGCTACGCTATTACGCTATGTCGCGAAGATCAAAATGCTTGATACGGCGGAAGATGCTGCTGTAGATGACAAGCGCGAAGAGTCCTTCGAGACCCGCGGCAACGATCCAGGCGACAGCATGGTATGCCCTGTCGAACTGAAGATCAGCAGGCTCGAGTATCCTGACCGCGAACGGGGAAAGCAGCGATCCGGCTATGACGCCAATAGCAAGACCAATCACGGTAGTCAATATCGCCTCTTTGGCGAGATAACCCTTCGTCTGTTTAAGGCTGAAGCCGTTGACTCTCATGACTATCAGTTCGTTCTTCTTGCGGGTCACGAATATGCTCGCCAGGTTGGTGAGTATCATGAAGGACATGAACAGCGCTACGCCCATGGTAACGAATACTATTATGTTGTAGAGCGCTCCAACGGACTCGAAGCTGGTCCTGAAATCGGACGAACCTTCGAACGATATGTCCTCGCTCACCCCAAGCAGGGCGTTTTTAAGTGCCTGAGGGTCTTCGCCATTGAGATGGATAAAGAAGCTGTTCGGAGAATACTCGCTGCCGAATATACGGGCATAGCCCTCTGGTGTCGTGACGGCGATCCTGCCGAAATAGCAGGTATATGTGCCTGTCACAGCCGCGTCGTGCAGCTGCATCGATGAGTCGAATATCCGCATGGAGTCACCTATGCCGTATCCGTAATTCTCGGTCATCCTGACAGGAATGATCATACCGTCAGAACTGACCTCAGCGGCGGAGCCGGAATCGTTCATGCCGAAGTACTTGCTGATCTCTTCAGGTTCACCGGCCAGAACGGTCATTCCGGTGATGGTCTTTCCGGTGCTGAAGAGATGGTCCTCATATACAGCCTCGGTATGATCGGCGGAACTTTCGTTAAGGATCGCGGTCATCTGCGCGTATTGCTCGTCTGTCACGCTGTCTCCGAGATCTACTCTGAGGTCGAAGAGATTTATGTCGTTCTCCTGCTTCGCGAGCATGCCGGTGGTCGCGAGTTTGAATGAAAGACCGACACCTATGAGCATGCAGCAAAACGCGACTATAGCCGTCGACACTATGACGCGCGCCTTGTCATCGCTGATATTTCGAAGTATCAGCCTTGAATATAGAGATCTGCCATGGCCGGAACTCACGGTCGTGCGTTTGCGCCGCCCGTTCTTCTTCGCGGTCTGCCCGCTCATCAGAACGGATGCCGGGCTCCTAAGGATGCCCAGGCACGCGAGCACGCTCGCGGCGGCGCATACCAGTATCATGGCAGCGCATATTATCAGTGTAGGAACAGGCCTCATGACAGTGGCAGGTCTTCCGTATTGATACAGATTGGACGCGCTGTAGACGGTCTGCACTATTTCGGAAAGCCCGAGACCCGTGAATACCGCAAGGATGTCTCCGAGCAGACCCGCTGTCACTCCGAACAGCAGGTACTTGGAAAGCACCTCGCCCTTATGGAAGCCGAAAGCCTTGACTGTGCCGATCAGTTTTTTCTGTTCTTCTATTATTATCGTCAGGGTCGAGAAACATACCAGCGCGGTTATAAGTATGAAGAGGACGCCGAACACCATGCCGGTGCTCCTGAGTGAATCGAGCTGCACCTTGACGTCGACATAACCCGCGTTTGCGTTGCGGTCAAGAACGATGAATTCGCAGCTTATATCCTCGACTTCCGCCCTGGCTTCAGCCAGCTTGGCTTCGGCTTCTTCGCGGTTCTCCCACAGGAGGGCTTTAGCCTCGTCGAGCTTGGATCTGTAGGAATCCCTCTGAGAGTAGTAATCCGCCCATCCCGCGGCGATCTTTTTCTCAGCGGAAGCCTTCTCGGAGGCCAGCTGCCTTCTCGCGTCTTTCAGCTCTGCTTTTTTCGCTTTCAGAGTCGCTTCCCCTTCTGCCAGCTGCTTCTCGGCGTCTGTCAGTGAGGCATCTGCCTCATCGAGTTTCGACTTGATCTGCGTGATCGCGTCAAATACCTCTTTCATGATCTCGAGATCAGCCTGGTCGAAGTGCTCGGATTCATTGTCCATGACAGCTGAAGCGTCGCTGAGGAGCGCGTCCGCGTTGGTGAGTCTCAATAAGTAAACAAACATCACGACCGGCTGACCGGTAAGTTCCTCGAGTTTTTCAGCGGCCTGCAGAGCTTCATCAGTCTTCGAGTATTCTATGATCTGCTGAAGATCATCTCGCTGATCGAGCAGCTTTCCGGCGAGGTCGACCTCGATCTCGCGCTGTTCCTCTTCGGTCAGCGGTTCGGAGCCATCCAGGTTTTTGAGCAGAGCGTCGACATCCTCAAGCGCCGATCCCACCCAGTCTGCCTCATCTTCAAACAGCTCGCTGGCCATATCATACATTTCACGGCTTTCTTCCAGCTCTTTTTTTGCATCGTTGAGCTGTTTTTCGTATTCCCTGATCGCGATCTCGCCCTTCCTGAGCTGCTCGTTGTATTTTTTGAGCATCACAGCGAGGCTGTTCTCGGCGGCATGGAGTTTGTTCCGGGCATTGCCGAGTTTTTTGTTGAGTTCCCTTTCGCCGGCCGCGATATCATTCTCAGCGGCTTCCAGTTCAGCCAGAGCGTCCGCCCATTCCTTGTCGATCTCGGCGTAGGCCGCGTCCTTGACCTCTTGCGCCCTGTCTGCGGCAAGCATGTCCTTGATCTCCTCGAGCCCGGACTTTGTCGCGGCGGTCTGATCAAAATATGACTGTGTGAAAACATCCTCGTAAGAGACATCTTCCGCCCTGACAAACACACGTGTATACGCGTCGTCAGTAACGGACATGTCAAATGCCGAAAGCGAAAGCACGACTGTATCGGTCAGTTTGCGGTGAACATAGTCCGGGTGCTTGATGAGACCGGTGACCGTGAATTCATGCGCATAAAGAGGGTCACCCGAGTCGGATCCCCTGAGATATATCGTTACTTTGTCGCCAATGATGATCCCCGAGGTCTCGGCGAAGTCTTCGCCGATCGCGCATTCATCCGGCTTGACCGGCAGGACACCATCGACAAGAAGCGGGACACTCACTCTCTCAGTACGCGAGAGGACCGTGACGCTGCTTTTGAACTCGCCTTTCTGGAGCGAACCTTCGAACTCCATGACACCTTCCGCGTCCACGACACCATCAACAGCTTTTATTGCCTCGATGTTGTTTTCAGAGACGCCAAGAGAGGAGATGATCTCGAAATCCTTGAGTTCGCGCTCACTGAAATAGCCCGCGGCTTCATTGATTATGCCGGCCTCCATGTACCGTGTGCAGAGGAAGGCGCCGACTCCGAGCATGATAACAAGGCATATCGAAAGAAACGATACGATGCGCTTGCGTATATTCCTTATTGCGTCAGTCAGTTGGGTCTTCTTCATGCTGATTATTCTTTTCGTCTTTTATTGAGACCGCCTGATCGTGCTTTATAGGGGTCCATTCTACCTTGCGTCTGAAGAAGCAGACTATGAGTATCGGGACCCATGTGAGTATAAAGACAGGGAACGCGATGATTCCCTTGATGTTTTTGGTTACACTGCTGCCTGATTTTAACATCGCGACCAGCGCCGAAAGACTCATGCCTGCCCAGAATGAAACGGCCAGCCCCAGAAAGAACAGCGCGAAGTTTATTGGGATCTCAAGCACGAAATACGCAAGCGCCGACGCGAACAGCGTCAGGAGCATCACTAAAGGTAAAATATCGAGCATTGCGGCGTCGAAACACTGCTTCGAGCCGCGGAGAGCTTTTCTGATGAGCTCCCCCTCGAATTTCTTCAAGCACTGCACCATGCCGAAGGTCCAGCGAAGCCTCTGAATTATGGATACACGAAAATCGTGGGTAAACTCGTCGTACACCAGAGCCTTACTGCAGTAGGCTACGCGATGGCCGTCGATCGCGTAGCGAATGGTCATCTCGAAGTCTTCCGTGATAGTGTCGAAAGCGAAGCCATCGCTGTCTATGACATCCTTCGTTACCGCCCAGCCGGTGCCGTTTACCGAAGCAGAAAGACCGGCGGCGTTCCGCGGGTGATTGAAGTACGCGTTCTGCATCGCGTAATACATTTCGTAACAGGACGCGATCCAGTTGGACCTGATGCTCTTGCCCGTGCGTCTGCATTGTACAGCGGGAACGCCAGTGTCGAGAGCCTTGTTTACTTCGGTAAAGAAGGCGGTATCAACTATGTTGTCAGCGTCGAATACGACGTAAGCGTCTATGGACTTATCAGCCGCGAGCAGGTCGAAAGCGAATCTCAGAACGTCTGCTTTGCTCCTGGTATCGGCAGTACAGTCGATGACCCGCGCGCCGCGGTCTTTCGCGATCCCGCCTGTATTGTCGGAACAGTGGTTCACTATCACATATGTATCGAGCAGTTCAGCCGGATAGTCTGTCTCTTTTATGCTGTCGACCAGATTCCCTATCACCGTTTCTTCATTGCGCGCCGGAATAAGCACCGCGAACCGGCGCAGGCGGGAAGCATCCGCGTATACATGTCTCTTGCGGAAAAGCCCCCACAAGCCGAAGATGCCGAAGTACGCCGCGTGAAAGAGCAGCAGGGCGTTGAAGATATGGAATAGTATCCTGATCACGTTCATCGATGATTTGAGTACAAGCCTCGGGTCAAAATTACTTAATTCATAGATAGTGCCGCTATGTGGTATAATGATAGCACAAATTTGGATTTTGATACATTGCCGGAGTATGGTCATGGATAGTTTGTATGTACAGACATTGTGGCAGGTCATGGAGGAACTCCGTGACGCCAATCAGCTAGAAACAGCGCTTTCGGGCTGTCTTGACATATTCTGCAAGGTGACCGGCAGCCCGAAAGGCACCATCTGGATGCACGATGACCAGAGCAACAGCGTCATAGCAGTCACGGCGTCGGGAACATACGATGCTACGGGCGAAAGCGCGGGTCCTGAAGAAGGACTGGTCGGCAAAGTCGTTTCATCCGGTGAACCAGTGATGCTCAGGGCGGAGGATGTCAGCGGGCTGAAACTGGCCGGCCCTGACAGTCCTGCGATAAGCGGCCAGAACGTATTGTGCGTTCCGGTGAAAACGCCGCAGCACGTCATCGGCTGCATGCTCCTCAGCGAAAAAGAAGCTCCGTACACCGACGACGAGAAGGCGATGTGCGAGAACTGCTGCGCCGTGCTCGCGCTCGACATCGAGGACAAGGGCTTCACGTTCAGACCGTTCGAAAACCGTGAGCCTATCGTGACCGTTCGCAACGTCGTCAAGGAATACAAGAGCGGCGAAGAGATCAGACAGGTGCTCAAGGGAGTAGACCTTGACGTGTATCCGGGCGAACTTGTGGTAGTGCTCGGCGAATCCGGCTGCGGAAAGAGCACACTGCTCAACATCATCGGCGGCATGGACCGCATGTCGAGAGGAGAACTCAGGATCGAGGGCAAGGACATGTCAGATCCATCCGAAGAAGAACTTACCGAGTACCGCCGCGAGTACGTGGGATTCATATTCCAGGCATACAATCTGATGCCAAACCTCTCGGCGTATGAGAATATCGAATTCATAGCGGAGATCAGTGACAAAGCGATGGACTCGATGGAGGCGCTCGAACTTGTCGGACTCAAGGAGAAAGCCGACAACCTGCCGGCAGCCCTCTCAGGAGGTCAGATGCA
>SVDB01000079.1:1626-5870 GCA_015058065.1 Clostridiales bacterium | reverse complement strand
TTTTTTCATAATTTAGTAAGGGTGACAAAGCGGACTGCTTTCTTTTGCTAAATAAAAAAGGGGGATAATAGTCCGAAATTGAGTTTAACGGTCGAAACGGACTATTCATAATGGCTAATTAAAAGAGAGAATAGTCCTAATTAAAGTGTTGCCTCGAAAACGGACTATTATAAATAACACAAAGAGAACTGGAATAGTCCAATACCAAACCTAATACTTAAAACGGACTATTATCGATGGCTACAAATAGATAGTAATAGTCCGATTCTGGATACAGACCGTAAAACGGACTATTTTCAAAGATAGGAAAAGAAGAATAATAGTCCGATAAGAAGGGAACACTTCAAATCGGACTACATGCTAGGAGCATTTAATATGTGTTTTATGGAATTATAGAATATTTTCGATGGAAATCTGTGGCCTTATGTATCGGCTGATGATACTTTTTATAGGCCTGTCATCGAATCCCCCATTTGGAAGGTCAAAAGTAAAAAACACATCTCTTTCAGGAATGTAATCGTTTAGCCAGTATTTATATACTTTTTCGTTGAATTTATTTCTATACTTCGGGTCATTCATCATTCCCTGATGCTCTAAATAAATGACTGTTTTATAGTCTATCTCGGACAGAATTGTAAAATCCGGGAGAAGGAGGCAATCTTTGCCGCCAAACCGGATTCTTAGGGGCAATTCATATACGAAAGCCACACCGATATCCAATAGATAATTGTAGATAAGAGCTTCGCCTAATGATCTGACCATGGTGCCGTCTCTTGTTCTGTGGATCAACTCCTCGGGACGGAACGTGGGGAAAGATTGTTTATAGGTTTCCATTGACAGTTTCCATTCTTTTGCGATATTGGACGTAACTGAAAATCCTGTTAGAGGGCTGTTTCTATAGGTGTTACTCAGCAACTTGTTTATGCTGTCATAGTCAATATTTCTCGAAAAGCGAAGAGCGCGCTCCACAACTGCAATTTCATGCTGCAATTCCCGGGTGGAAAGCTGCAGGTAGTGGGCTTCAAGGATTTTGCAAACATCTTCGTTATCCTTTTTACCAAGGTAGCGGAATCTGTTTTCTTTCTCATCAAATACATAATAATATTGTCTGCCGTTCTTGGCTTTGTTGACTTTAAGCCGCCTTGAAACATATCTGTCAAGCTGCTGCAGCCTGCTGCTTTGGGCAGCATACTGTGCCTTGATTTCATTCAGGTAGGATGTCAATTCGTATCTGCATCGGTCGTTCATCGTGATCGCTCCTAAGTAGTGAATTTTGTATTGTCAGAAACGGTTCACGAGATGCCGGTGATTGTAAGCGTAGGTAGCTTGTGATGCCGGTGATTGTAAGCGTAGGCAGCTTACGATGCTGGTGATTGAAAGCGTAGGCAGCTTGTGATGCCGGCTGTTTAAGCGGAAACACATCGTGCTGTGGGTGATTCAGAAGGGGGCATCTCGTGAAGTTTGCGCGTTATAGGAAAGCCCGGATCAGCAGGGGAGGACGCCGGGTTCGGGAACGACCCCGCCGAAACTGACCTGCCTGAGCTTGCCTGCCTCGCACGCGAAAAGGTCGTTCGACAGGAATACATCGCTGCCCGTGACGGTCTGGTTGGCGGCGCCTATGATATCCGCCAGCCTTTGCGGATCGCCTTCGGAAGCCGGTAGCAGCAGCACCTCGTGCACGGACGAAGGCAGCACATAAAAGGCGCCGCCCATGAGCGCGTCGAGTTTTTCGAGCATGTCCGGGTAAAGCAGTGCCGACGCGCCCCAATAGCAACTTTCGTTGCTCAGCACGTACAGGGAATCGGAAGGCAGTACTGTCTTGCTTCTGTTATTCAAAAGGTTTTCGCAGCCGTCAGTACTGCCGCGGAACATCTCGGACAAATCATACAGGGTAGCGGGCTCGCTGACCGCGGACTCCCGGATGGCCTTCTCAAGCAGTTCGTCCGCGGTCATACCGAGCGAGTCCAGCAGCTCATTCGTGATGACCGCTCGGTATTCGCCTGATCGCAGTTCTGCGATCAGCGCGAGCCCGCATTCCTCGAGATAAGGGATGTTCTTCAGATAATCCCTGTTTACGGCCTTGTTGATCAGCCTTGTCCCGAAGCCTGCCTGCCCTTTGAACACATCAGCGTCTATCTCCGGGAAGACCGGCGGCGTACGCAGATAGTGCAGAGCGTCATGTACCAGAGTGACAGAAAGTTCTTCAAGAGGACTGCCGGCCTTGTACAGGTCGTAAAAATCTTCGACATAGAAAGTCGGAGCGCACACGGTCTCCGGCATCCTGAAAATAAGTCCGCTGAGTTCTCCACGCTGAGCCTTTGCGACTGTGCGCTCCTCGATCCTGACCCCATTGAATCCGCTGTCCGCCGGGATGGTGTCCAGCATGCTCCGGCAGCCTGTTGTGAGGGCTGTCTTAAAATCCATAAAATCCAGCATAATGAATTCTCCTCTTTTCCTGATTTCGTAATTGACTACGTGTTAGCGGGTGATTTGCATATCGCTTTCCCGCTTTGTTTCCATAGTATGTCAGCGGGACGAAGACCGCGTCAAACCAGCTGAAAGAACGGGCTAAACGCAGCGATTGCAAGGCTCGCAGGCGTTTTTCGAACAGGCGGCGTGCGGTTTATGCTGAAAACAGTGCTGTAAATGTTTAAAAAAGGCGGCATTATTATCGATAGTCAAAGGCGGCATTGATTTCGAAAATCGAAGGCGGGCTTTAATAACGAAAGTCAATTGTGTAGAATTAATAAGCACGGCATGCAGCAATGGCTTCACATGAACACATCGCGCTGATGAGTTCGAAAGCAGATACTGCGGCAGCGTGCTAAAGCGCAAAGGGAGAGAACCGGGTGATACGCTGACCGGGAAGGTCGGAAAAGGCGCGAACAGAGAGGACCTGATAATAAAATGAATGAGGCAGAAAAGCGCGGACGGGAATATCTCAGAAGCAAGGGCTTTGAGGACCGGATAATCGATTTCAAGAATACAGACATCACAGCCGAGAGCACAGCTCTGGCGCTGGGGGTCGATGTGGACCGGATCTGCAAGGGCCTCGTTTTCAAGGGCAAGGGCGGCAAGGCGGTAGTCGTGATAGCGTCCGGGAAGTCGCGTGTCAACAACGGCAAGTTCAGGAACGTGCTGGGGTTCAGGCCGACGATGCTCCCGCCGGAGCAGACAGAAGAACTTGTCGGGCACATCGCCGGAACGATAAACCCGTTCTGTCTTAAGGACAGCGCTAGGCTGTACCTCGATCTTTCGATAATGAAGCATAAGGGAGAGACTGTTTTTCCGGGCATAGGCGGCGAGGACTCAGTGGTGGAACTGACTGTGGATGAACTGGAGAAACTCTCGGATCCGGTATGCTGGATCGATGTTACAGTATGACCAGTATGACCGGAACCGGTGAGGGAATGACGCACCGGAATGAGTTGATAAGGACCGGTATAGCAGAAACGATGTTACGGAACGATATATAAGGACCGGTATAGCAGAAACGATATGACTGACGAATACATGAAGGCCTTCAGGGCCGGAGAAAAAGAATATAAGGCGAAGCTGGCAGCGGGTGAGTACCCGTATCTGCCGGCCCTCGATGACATAGCGCCGGACGTGGATCTGCTGACGCATAAGGCTCTGGGTATCATGGAGATCCCGGTCGAACTGATCGCGGGCACTAAGACGCGTGCCAGGCAGAATTCGTTTGCAGCGAACTTCATGCCATTGCTGGAACCCGATACTGAATTCGCGTCAAAATGGGACAATCTTTACAAGGCGCAGATCAGGGAAGGATTCAACGATCCCGTTAAAGTATACGAGTATCTGCACAGATTCTATGTGCAGGAAGGCAATAAGCGCGTTTCAGTGAGCCATTTTCTCGACATGCCGACGATAGCGGCAGATGTCATAAGAGTAGTACCGTCGCCAGAAGTGCTTGAGCAGAACCCGGCTTATGAGGAGTTCCTCAGATTCTATAATGTGGCTCCGATCTACGATATCGAAATGAGCTGGACCGGCGCGTACGCCGAGATCGCTGAACTGCTCGGAACAGACCTCGAGACTTCCTGGCCTGAAGATCTCGTAAAATCGCTGCGGAATACCTACTGGCTGTTTTCGCGCACATGGGCATCGCTCGAAGGAAAACTGCCCGATATACCAGCCGGAGACGCTTTCATGGTTTACCTGCGCATCTATATAAAAGACGCGCTCAGGCATCAGCCACCTTCAGTCATCAGCAAGCGCCTGAT
>SVDB01000079.1:0-1526 GCA_015058065.1 Clostridiales bacterium | reverse complement strand
GTCAATCTGGCGCATCAGGCAGTACGGACATATTACGCTAAGCTGTACGAAGCGAAATTCCTTGCGGGTCTGGTCGCAGGAGCGGCCTCCGCTGCAGATGGCACTCACGCCATTGGATATTGCTCGGACTACCCTATCTACGGCACGATCGCGGCGATCAACGCTTTCGCGATCGGAGCGGCGATGGCTGATCCTGAGGTGAAGATCTACCTCGAGTGGGAAAGCCGCCGTGACGCTGACTGGTGGTGGAGCATGGTCGATAAGGGGATCCATGTGATCTCAGCGACGGATTCGATGCACAGCGCGGACGGAAGCGCTGCCTACGGTGTATGTCATGTCGAGCGCTGCGCGCCGGGAGAGGGCAACGACTTATCGGGAAGCTGCCGCATCACGAATCTCGCGGTCCCTATCTATAAGTGGGGCAAGCTCTACGAGACCATTGTGAAGACGATCATCGAAGGCACGTATCACGCGAGCCTTGTCGATAAGAAGGATCAGGCGACCAATTACTGGTGGGGCATGATCTCGGGCGTCGTCGACATTGAACTCTCGGACAGCCTGTCCTCGTACACGAAACAGCTGGTAAGCGTGCTGAAACAGGACATAATCGACGGGCGTTTCAACCCGTTCGACGGTGAACTCAGGAGCCGCGAAGGACTGATACGGGGCAGGGATGACGAGCCGCTGAGCAGCAGGGACATAATCCTCATGGACTGGCTCAATGAAAACATAATCGGAGAGATCCCGAAGATAGACGAGCTGTCTGATGACGCGAAGACAACAGTGAAATACAGCGGCGTCGAAAAAGCGAAAAAAACGGACGCATGAAGATACTTCTTATAGCCGATCATGAAGAAAAGGCATTGTGGGACGACTGGAACGACAGGACAGCGCGCGAATTATCTGACGTGGGTCTGATACTTTCAGCGGGAGACCTTGACGCGGACTATCTGGAGTATCTCGTGACCATGCTCAATGTGCCGCTCGTCTATGTGCGCGGAAACCACGACGGCTCGTACGATAAGAAACCGCCTGAAGGCTGTATAAACGCGGACGGCAGGATCGTTGACGTGGGATGCGGAAGGCGCGGCGCGAAGCAGACGGTGCGTATACTCGGGCTTGGCGGTTCGATGAGATATCGTGACAACGCCGGCGACATGTATACGGAACGCGAGATGAAGAGCCGTGTCGCGAAACTGAAAAAAGGGATGTTCAGAGATACTGTGGCGGGCAGGCTGGACCGCGGGCGAAGGGGAGAGATAGACATCCTTCTTACGCACGCGCCATGCAGGGGATACGGCGACATGAGCGATGTGGCTCATACGGGGTTTGAATGCTTTGACCAGCTGATCCGCAAGCATCGTCCGAGACTGCATATCTATGGGCACGTCCATCTTGAGTACGGTCCGGACAGAGGCGGATCTGAAGGCGGATTCAGCCGTATGATCACGCATCCGGCAGGAACTCAGATGATCAACGCCAGCGGATATTACATTACGGAACTATAAATAAGAGGCCCCGCGCAG
>SVDB01000078.1 GCA_015058065.1 Clostridiales bacterium | reverse complement strand
GCGAGAGTGCGCGGATCTTCCATCCTGCCCTTCGCGGTATCTCCAAGAAGCACGATGACCGCGGTCAGCCCGCTTTCAGTGAACTCCAGTCCGACAGTGCACTGTGTCTCAGACCAGCTGCCTGTCTTGCCGCCGATAAGCAGCTCAAAGTTATCAGTCGCCTTCAGAAGCGCGTTCTCCATCAGGAGCGGTTCTGACATGTTGGTTGCAGGCATGGTGTATTTTTTCGTCATTGAGATCTCTCTGAGAGTCTCATTCTCAAGACAGTGCATGACGATTATGGCCATGTCGCGCGCAGTCGTGTAATGGTCAGGATCTTCCCACCCGTTCGGATTCACGAAGTGAGTGTTCTCGCAGCCCCACTTTTTGACTGTCTCGTTCATGAGGTCTGCGAAGGCTCTCTCGCTTCCGGATACCGCCTCGGCAAGAACTATCGCGCCGTCGTTGGCGGACATCATCATGCAGGCGTAGACCAGATCGATCATCTTGACCTTTTCGCCCGGCTCGAGTTCCAGTTCCATTCCGTCTTCGAGTTCTTTAGTCGCGTTCTTCGATGTCGTCAGGACGTCGTCGGGATCGAGATTCTCGAGAGCCAGATAGCATGTAAGGATCTTCGTTATGCTGTACGGATCCATGCGCATGTCGGCGTTCTTTTCATATACAGGCATTTCGAGGTCTACGGAATACATAATCGCAGACTGAGCCCTTATTCCCGGAGCCTTGGATCCGAGTTCTCCGCACGGTCTTATAAGACTGCGGTCAAAAGAAGTTCCTCGCCCGAAAGCTGCCGGCAGAAAGGAAAAGACCACAGTAAGAACAAGAATAAGCAGCGCCATTGTGCGGGCTGCTTTCTTGAAATCGATCCTTACCTTCTTTTTCTGTTTTTTACGGGCGTGTTTTTCTGTCATGATCCGCTTTCATATATGAGTTTAGGCTCTCCGTCAAGATAGTCGAAAGACGCGAGGATGTATTCCACCCCTCTGCATCTGCCTTTTATACCGGTATTATATGCGGGCATACCATGCAGATGCCCGTAGATGCACTTGCGGACGCCGTATTCCTCAAGAAGCTTCGTGAATTCCGTTTCCCTTCCGGCCGGACCGGCAGGAGGATAATGCAGGCACGCGATAAGCTGCGCTTCAGGCGCTGCCGCCTTCGCAGCGTCGAGACCCATCTTCATGCGCATGAGTTCGCGGGCATATATCTTCTCGTCATGCTCTGTATACTCATCGGAGCCCGGATAAGGCCAGCCCCTTGACGCCGCGATCACAACGTTTCCGCCATCTGTGACGTGGCAGTCATTCTGTAAAAATATAATATCATCATACAGTGAATTGAGGAATCGTATCCTTGACCACCAAAGGTCATGATTGCCCTTTGACAGTATTTTTGTCCCAGGAAGTGAGTGGAGCCACCGGAAATCATCCATGGCCTCTTCTATCCTAAGAGCCCACGATATATCGCCCGGGACCAGCACGGTGTCCGTGTCGGATACCAGCCTCCTCCAGTTGCGCTCAAGCTTTTCGATATGCCCTTCCCATCCCGGGCCGAACTTATCCATCGGCTTGTGTATATTCTCGTTGAACGACAGATGCAGATCTGCGATCGCGAATATCTTCATTTCTATTCGAGCCCCGTGATATTACGTATTACATGGCCTGCCAGGCAGAGTCCCGCAGCGCCGGGCACATAACTTAACGTTCCGAGTTCCCCGTCGCGCGGTACCGGTTTTTCATCGGAATATACTACCGGCAGATGTTCGATGCCGATATCCCTCAGCCTCCTGCGCATCACTCTGGCGAGCGGACATGTCGCTGTTTTGGAAATATCCGCTACTTTGAATCCGGTCCCGGATTTTCCGGCAGCACCCATCGCGGATATTATGCTGACACCATTCTCTATAGCGGTCTTTATCAGAGCCGTCTTCGCGTCGACGTCGTCTATGGCGTCCACTATCCAGTCATAGCGCGTCAGGTCTAGCTCATCACCTTCCCTGTAGAACCTGGCAAGGGCAGTCACTTCAGTATCAGGATCGATATCGCTGATCCTTTCAGCCATTACCTCTGCCTTATTTCTGCCCAGGGTCGATGTCAGCGCGACCAGCTGTCTGTTCAGATTGCTCGGCTGTACTGTATCTCCGTCCATGAGCGTGACGCTGCCCGCCCCGGCGCGCGCTATGGCTTCGGCCGCGTACGAACCTACTCCTCCGATGCCTACGATCAGCACCTTCGCTTCTTTCAGACGACGCAGGCCTTCAGTTCCGGTCATTTTTACAGTGCGTGAATATCTTTCATCCATATCGTCAACACTCTGTTTATTCAACATCTTCGCGGGACTCGCGCCTTATGACGTCGAGCACCCTGAATATGTCTCCCTTCGAATAGCCCTTTCCTTCGAGTCTGCGGGCTATCTTCGCGATGAGCCTGTCATCGATCTCTCTTACCCGGGGAGCCTCACCATAGACATCTGAGGGAACATGCACTTCCCTGCGCGCTATTTCAAGCGCGTCCTCAAACTCGTCTACTTTCTGCTCGTACAGAAAGTCCTCTTTCGCGTTGCGCGCCGTATCCTTGTCTACTCCCTTTTCAAGAAGCTCACGTTCGGCACGAAGCACCCCGCGCCTTTTTTCTCTGTTATACTCGTAATATCTTAGCGCGTAAAGATAATCATCCAGATATCTGAGTCCGATCAGGTCATTTATCGCCTCTGTGATCTCAGTATCAGGATATTCTTTGCTTTCGAGATGTTTACGCACCTCCGCGGAAGTGCGCATCCTGCTCGCGAGATACGCGTACGCGGTCTCAAGAGCTGTTTTTTTGTTTTCTTTTTCTTTCTCTTCCCTTCCGCGCATTTTTCAAAACAGATCTTTATATGTTTGCCCGGAGCCGTTCAGCCGAGGGCAATGAACTCCGGTCCATCCTGATCCCGGCATTCGCAGTCTTCGAGACACATCGCCGAATAAAGATCCGGCATCCCCGGGAATCTGATGTCAGTTATTATGTAATATCTTCCGCCGGCAGTCACACGACCGGCCGATACGGATGGCAGATCCGGCTCATACACCGATCCGCCTATCGCTTTCGTGAGCGCTTCACGGCGAGTCCAGAGGCGGAAAAACTCGTCACGCGCTTCGGATATATCTTCTATGCCGCATATCTTATCCGCGTCTTCATCCGCGTACAGCCTGCGTGAAATGGCACGGACATCGCAGTCTTTTCCGAGCTGTATGTCCAGACCGCATTCGCGCTCGCCAATAATGACGGCCCATATCCCGCCCGTGTGAGATACCGAGAAATGATCGAAGCCCTCTATATACGGCTTCCCTTTTTCTCCGGTCTTCAGTCCGCTTATGAGCAAGGCGGCCCGCCCCGGGTCTCCGGTGTATTCAGAGATGGCTCTTTCCAGCAGTCTGCGGCTCTCAGCCCGTCCGCCGGTGAAGTCTGAGTTATAGTAGATGATCACTGTCCGAGTTCCTCAAGTGCCGCATCAAGTACGGCATCGCCTTCGGCGATTATGTCAGGTGTGATGCCTACGCCGTGTACGGTCTTGCCGCTCGGTCTGAAATATTCCGTAACGGTGATCTTTATCCCGGAACCGTCGCTGAACTTCTGCAGGCTCTGTGTCACACCCTTTCCGTATGTCACAGTGCCGATGACCTTGGCCGCGTTATTGTCCTGCAGTGCCGCTGTAAGTATCTCAGAAGCGCTCGCTGTATTCCCGTTCACGAGCACTACCATCTCAAGATCGGCTGAACTCGCGTCTGAGTTATAGACAGTCTCAGTGCCGTCCTTGGTGTTCTCGCTCATTATCCTGCACGCAGGCAGCAGATAATCGGCTATCTCTATGCAGACATCAGTAAGTCCGCCGCCGTTGTCTCTCAGGTCAAGGATGAACTTGCTGCAGCCCTGAGCCTGCAGGTCTTTTACGGCCTCTTTGAACTCCTCATCCGTGCCCTCGCGGAATGAAACGATGCTTATATATCCGATATCCGGATGTCCTTCAAGGACGCTGTATCCCACTGATTCCGTTTCGATCCTGGCTCTTGTGAGAGTGAAATCCAGTGTCTGGTCGCCTCTCTGGACAGTGACGGTCACCTGAGTGCCCTCTTCTCCGGAGATCATGTCAACAGCCTCGTCAACAGTCGCAGGAACCTTTCCATCGACTTTCTTTATGATATCCTCAGGCAGGATGCCTCCGGCCTCAGCAGGAGTATCCTTGAATACCGTCATGATGACGATGTCATCATCGACCTGGACTACTCCGATACCTATCCCGACATAATCTCCAAGATACCGTTTCTGGAGCTCCTTATACTCTTCCGCGGTGTAATACTCCGCGTATGGATCGCCGATGCTGGCTACGATCTCTTTGAGTAAGTAGTCATCCACCTCACGTGGGCTTGACTGCGCGATCGGGTCCTGATCGATCATCTTCAGGATCTCGTAATGCTTTCCGAAGGCGCTGTCAAGTTCGGCGAAATACGCGTACTCATCATCCGAAACGAAATGCCCGAACCCGAACATGTTGACCCCGAGGATCATGATCCCGAGGCTGAATGCGGCTCCGAGAATGAACGCAAGTACGGTCCTGAATCTTCCGCCTCTTTTGCTCTTCTTTTCTTTTTTCTTTTCTTCCGCCGCGCTGACAGCAGTCTGGTCTGCAGTCTGCGCCGCAGCCTGTATGCCATCGTTCAGGTCGTAGTACGCTGTATCAGAAAGTCTCAGCCCGAGACCTTCCGGTTTTGGTTCCTGACCATTCTCCGGTGAAATCATTCCGTTTTCTCTGTTTTCTTCGATCATCATACCGTCCCCGCAGGCACTATCTCTCTGGCGATCACCTGCGCCTTTCTGACATCTCTCCAAGTATTTATTTCTATGTTACAGAAAATGTCCACCCTGCCGGATGTAACGGCCTCGTAAGCCTCGGCCGCGTTTCTGAATATGACGGAATCTACACGCCTTCCGTCACTTGTGACAAGTGAGAACCTTGCCATTTTATCATCATCTTTGAGAAATCTCCAGCCGCTTACTTCCGCGTTCCTGATCACGAACACCGGCACCTCGTTGTCCTTTCCGCACGGCTCCAGCAGCTGCAGGGCTTCCGCCAGATCAAGATCGACATCACCGGGCTCGAGTTCCGCGTCGCTGAAGTGCTTTTCGTCGAAAATATCCGGCGAGCCGTCTTTCATATGCTTTATGTCTTTATTGAGATCTTCCCTCAGCCCGTCCATCAGAGACGCGTCTATCGTAAAGCCGCAGGCGGCGCTGTGACCTCCGAAACTTATAAATCTGTCTCTGTACTTGTCCAGCATACTGTACAGATCCACTCCCGGGATAGAACGTCCGGTGCCTTTATATGTATCTCCGTTGCGTGATATCACCACTACCGGTCTGTTTATCTTTTCTCTGAGTTTTCCCGCTACTATACCGAGCACTCCTTCGTGGGAATCATTGATCTCGACTATTACGAAGTCCCCTTTCGAAAGCTCCTTGTCGAGCATCCCGCAGCCCTTTTCATAAGCTGTGTCCTGAAGTCTCCTTCGCTCGGAATTGGCCTCTATGAGTTCGCTGCAGCAGTCCCTTATCTCCTGAGGGTCGTCTGAAAGGAGCAGCCTGACGCCGAGCGCGGCGTCGCCCAGTCTTCCCGAAGCGTTGATCTTAGGCGCGATGCCGAACGATATGTCTCCTGCCTTCAGCGTCCTGTAATCGAGAGCCGATCTGTCGATCAGTTCCCGCAGGCCCTTGTTGCGGCAACCCAGATGTATGCTCCTGAGCCCGCACTTCACCAGAGTCCTGTTCTCATCTATCATCGGCATTATATCCGCGATAGTGCCTACTGTAGCGAGTTCGAGCATTTCAGCCATGAGAGTACCCGGGACATCGCGTTCTCTGGCTACA
>SVDB01000015.1 GCA_015058065.1 Clostridiales bacterium | reverse complement strand
GCTATCGCCTCCGCCGAACTGTTCACATAATTATCCACGACCGCGACCTCATGGCCCGCTTCGAGCATGGCCACCGCAGTATGCGATCCTATATATCCTGCCCCGCCAGTCAGTAAAGTTTTCATTTTCCCCTCTTTAATAGTTATATCTCTTAAAAATATAGTTTCCTTCTGCAGCTCCATATTATTCAGGCAGACCTTCCTGAGCAACGGACACTGCGCCATTGGTTCAATCGTATCGCGAAACGATCCCGCCAGCAAGCCTTTGATCCTGTCGTGGACCATGCCGGTATCTGCTATGGTTATCGTTTAATGGATAATTAGATACTACTACATCTTCGTGTATGCGTGCAAATGCAGTCCTCCTCATATATAATTCCTTCTTCGCCTAAGCGCATTGCCTAAGCGCATTCCCTTCAGTCCCCCTCTACAGCAGCCAGCATTTGATCATCGCTTCAATGATATCTGCCCGCATCCCGCCTTCTACAGTATCAAAGGTCATTATAAGATTATCCCATGGCACGATGCCTGCTGCTTCATACTCTTCCATTTTTTCCTTGTATTCCGCTTTATATGAAGGGATGTCCATCATTCCGAAATGCTCCCAGTAAATGATTCTCCAGTCCCGCCTTCTCAAAATGCTATAGT
Organism: Clostridiales bacterium; assembly: GCA_015058065.1. Taxonomy (GTDB): domain Bacteria; phylum Bacillota; class Clostridia; order Peptostreptococcales; family Anaerovoracaceae; genus Crickella. Next base: position 21,039 of record SVDB01000015.1, on the reverse strand, counting down.
CCGGATTGCGGTACAGACCCGGGATTCCCGTCGGACAGTCCCATCTGTATATGAGCCCGTAATGGTCGAGCCTTGACGCAATGTACAATTCATTCTTTGATCGTGATTTCGTTCCGTCCGCCGCAGTGTGCTTCAGACTTTCAGGATGATAGTTATCCATGCGCGAAAACCGCTTGATCCATTCCTCGGGGTCGATGATCCCGTGATAGATCCCGTTGACAAGCTCCGGATACTTTGCGAGAAACTCCCTCATTATCGTTTCTTCATCGATAGGCTTGTATCTCCTGCAAGCCAGCTCGACCGCCCGTATATCCTGATCGATCACCCTCAAAGTTTCACTCACGTATTCCTTGCGGACCAGTCCGTTCAGCACCTCTGGCTTCTTCTTTACTCCATATCGGTGCGCTTTCTTCCTGTTGCCTGTTGCCGGTATCCTTTGAATATACTTGCGAAGACCTTCCTCATCGGTTACAAGGAGTTTTCCTTCAGGAAGATCGTTCATTTCAGATAGAAGGTCCTCTTTTCTTTCGACCAATTCTCTTCTTATTCTTTCTAATTCTTCTTTATAGGTCATTACCATCCTTTCTTTTATTCCTATTATTCGTCTTATTCGTCCGTTTTCTTAAACTCCGGCTGAGTCAGTGGTGTAGTTATGTCGTTATGTAGTGGTGCGGCGATACAGCCATAAAGTTATGCAGTCTTATAGTGTTGCTGCGATGTGTTGCTGCGATGTGTTGCTGCGATGCAGCCGATGAAGTATCGGAGTGTGGTAAAGGTCTCTAAGATGCTTCGCTTTCCTTCAGAAGGAGTTTGAAATCAAAAGTGTAAATAATCACCAAGAGAATTTATATGTTACACTTTTAATTCTCATTGGCCGAAAGAACATTCTTCAAATCTCTTTGGGAGGCTTCCCAACTTGACGATAACTTCGCTGAGAAGGGTTATCGTTAAGTAGTTGACCTGTCGCCGTGTTCAATTCGCCTCATAATTCCGCATCCAGACATCGTACAAACCAAAAAAGTGTAACATATTCTTTTTCGATTTCTTTTATTTCACTTTTTCAAAAAAAGTCCTCTCCGCGCGCGAGCTATGCCTCTATCCGGCCTCATATTGCCTCCAAATCCACTTGTTTTGATTGACATATAAACAATTATCTGCCGTCGTAACCACGATAAGATCGATTATCAAGGTGCTGCGGTGCTAGGGTATCAAAGTGTTACTGTGTTAAGGTGTCAAGAATCATGGTTCCGGAGGGTCCTGACGCTGTGACAATTATTAGCGGTTTTTGGCGTTTTTTGCCTCTTTAGCAAAATCGAGCCGGGAAAGCACGCCTGCTTGTCCGACTCGATTTGTCCTTATTAAAAATGTATAGTTGCCTTTTCCCGGTTTTCGGCAAAGGCTGTCCGCAAGCTCTTTTCTTTTGATACCGGCTGATATCAGCGGAATTTGCCGGCCATCACTTTGCGATGCGTCCTATACCAGCGTCAGCTGTTCGCTGCCGTCAGCACCTACATTGGGATCTTTTTGCTTGGTATCGACTGTAGGCTTCTGCGCGGAATCCTCGTCTATGACCTTCGCGAACGAGACGATCCTGTTGCCCTTATCGACCTTCATGATCTTGACGCCCTGCGTCGTACGTCCGAGCGTGCTTACCTCATCGGCGCGGATCCTGATGATGACTCCGTTGGAATTGATCACCATGACTTCGTCATCTTCGCTCACCAGAGTCGCTCCCACAAGCAGTCCGGTCTTGCCGAACTTGGTCTTGTCGTAAGTCGCGACGCCCTTGCCTCCGCGGGCCTGGAGCCTGTACTCTTCGAGAGGAGTTCTCTTTCCGAAGCCGTTCTCAGTTATGACGAGCATCTTGCGCTTCTGATCGATATCGAGCTCCATCGAGACTACCTCGTCGCCCTTCTCGAGCAGTATCGCCCTGACTCCGCCGGCGTTGCGGCCCATAGGCCTGACGTCGTTCTCGCTGAACGCGATCGCCTTGCCCTGCTTCGTCACTACCAGCACGTTTTCGTTGCCGTTGGCCTGCGCTACGCTTATCAGCTTGTCGCCTTCCTTAAGCGTGATCGCGATGAGTCCGGTCTTGCGGTTCGTGTCGAACTCGGTCATCGGAGTCTTCTTGATCGTTCCCTGCTTGGTGACCATCACGAGGCATTCGTTAGGTCTGAACTCTCTGACAGGGATCATCGCCGTGACTCTCTCAGTGCTGTTGAGGTTGAGGAAGTTGATAACAGGTGTGCCCTTGGCTGTCCTTGAAGCTTCCGGTATCTCGTACGCCTTGATCTTGTAAACGCGTCCCATGTCGGTGAAGAACATGAGATAATCGTGCGTGCTCGTGATTATGAGGTCGCGGACGAAGTCGCTCTCGCGTGTCGTGAGTCCGACGATGCCCTTGCCTCCGCGGCGCTGCGCCTTATAGGTGTCAGCCGGGACTCTCTTTACGTATCCGAGATGTGTCAGCGTGATCGCGACATCCTCTTCATCGATCAGAGCCTCTTCATCGAGTTCACCCTCATCAGCAACGATCTTGGTGCGGCGTGGATCTCCCCACTTGCCCTTGATCTCGAGGAGTTCGTCCTTGATGACTCCCATCAGTTTGTGCTCGTCCGCGAGCAGGCTCTTGTAGTACGCGATCTTCCTGAGCAGTTCTTCGTACTCTGCCTGGATCTTCTCGCGCTCGAGTCCCTGCAGCTTGGCGAGTCTCATGTCGAGTATCGCCTGTGCCTGGATCTCCGAGAGGCCGAACCTTATCATCAGTTTTTCTTTAGCGTCATTGTACGCTGAACGGATCGTCGCGATGACTTCGTCGATATTATCGAGCGCGATGATCAAGCCCTCCAAGATGTGGGCTCTCGCCTCAGCCTTCGCGAGGTCGAAGCGCGTCCTGCGCGTTACGACTATCTTCTGATGCTTCAGGTACTCCTCAAGTATCTGCTTCAGATTGAGGATCTTAGGCTCGCCGTCCACCAGAGCCAGCATGATCATGCTGAACGATGTCTGCAGCGCGGTGTGCTTATACAGTCTGTTGAGGATGACGTTCGGATTCGTGTCCTTCTTGAGCTCGATGACGATTCGTGTTCCTTCACGGTTCGACTCGTCGCGGATAGCCGAAATGCCTTCGAGTTTCTTGTCCTTGACGAGTTCCGCCATCGACTCGATGAGTCTGGCCTTGTTTACCTGGAAAGGTATCTCGCTGACGATGATGCGCATGCGTCCGCGCTTGTCCTCTTCGATCTCGCAGACCGAGCGGACATTGACCTTGCCCTGGCCCGTCATATACGCTTCGCGAGCAGCGTGCTTTCCGAGGATTATCGCTCCTGTCGGGAAGTCCGGTCCCTTGATTATGCGCGCGAGGTCTTCGATGGAGCTGTCCGGATCGTCGATGAGCTTTACGCAGGCGTCGATAGTCTCGCCAAGGTTATGAGGCGGGATCGATGTAGCCATACCTACCGCGATTCCGTTACTGCCGTTGATAAGCAGGTTCGGGACTCTGGAAGGGAGTACCGAAGGTTCCTGTTCTTCTCCATCGTAGTTGTCGATGAAGTCGACCGTATCCTTCTCGATGTCTCTGACCATCTGCAGCGAGAACGGTGACATCCTCGCCTCGGTGTATCTCGAAGCAGCGGCTCCGTCGCCGTCGACCGAACCGAAGTTTCCGTGGCCGTCAACGAGCGGGTACCTTGTCGAGAAATCCTGAGCCATCTTGACCATGGCATCGTAAATGGAACTGTCACCGTGAGGGTGATATTTACCCATTACTTCGCCGACGATACGGGCGGATTTCTTATGTGGTTTGTCCGGGGTTATGCCGAGCGAATGCATGCCGTACAGGATCCTCCTGTGTACCGGCTTGAGTCCGTCGCGCACGTCCGGAAGAGCACGTCCTACGATAACGCTCATCGCGTAATCGATGTACGAGTTTTTCATCTCGTCGTATATCTCGTGCTCGATGATTGTGCTGTTGTCCAACAAATTTGCCATATTGATTTCCTTCTGCCGCAAATACATGTTTTAGCTCGCTGTGCTCCCTCCGCCGGGAATGACATGTTCGTCGACTTTGCCTCGCGGGGAACGGCCCTGACGCTTCGCTTGCGGGACTCGTTCCAGCCGCTCGCCTGCAGTCTTCTCACGTCATTCCTTGCGGCTCTTCCGCAACGCTCGCAGCAACATGTATTTGCGCCTTGATTGGTTTATATTGATTTACTCTTAGATATCCAGATTCTTTACGTAGCGCGCGTTCTCTTCGATGAACTGCTTGCGCGGCGGGACCTTGTCGCCCATGAGGGTCGTGAAGATCTCGTCGGCAGCCTGCGCGTCCTCTACGGTTATGCGCACGAGTGTACGGTGGTCGTAATCCATCGTTGTCTCCCAGAGCTGGTTGAAGTCCATCTCTCCGAGACCTTTGTAACGCTGGATCTCGATCTTGTTGCTGCCGCCCTTGCCCTTGAGCTCGGCGAGCAGCTTGTCCTGCTCGGCATCCGAGTAGGTATACCATATCTGCTTGCCCTGCTTGACTCTGAAAAGAGGCGGCTGAGCAGCGTATACATATCCGCCTTCGACCAGCGGTGTCATGTATCTGAAGAAGAATGTCAGCAGCAGGGTCCTGATGTGAGCACCGTCGACGTCGGCATCCGTCATGATGATGATCTTGTGGTAACGCAGTTTGTCGAGGTCGAAGTCCTTGCCTACGTTGCATCCGAAAGCTGTGATCATGTTCTTGATCTCTTCCGAGCTGAGGACTCTGTCGAGCCTTGCCTTCTCAACGTTGAGGATCTTGCCTCTGAGAGGAAGCACGGCCTGGCGCTTTCTGTCGCGTCCCTGCTTTGCCGAACCGCCCGCGGAGTCGCCCTCTACGAGGAAGATCTCGCTGAGAGCCGGATCCTTTTCTGAGCAGTCTGCCAGCTTGCCCGGGAGCGAAGTTGTGTCGAGCACCGATGTCTTTCTCGTGATCTCACGTGCCTTACGGGCTGCTTCACGGGCGCGCTGGGCTTTGAGGCACTTGTCGATGATGACTCTCGCCTGCTTCGGGTTCTCTTCGAGGAAGTATGTCAGCTGTTCTGTCGTGTTTGTCTCGACGAAGCCTTTTACTTCGGCGTTACCGAGCTTGGCCTTTGTCTGTCCCTCGAACTGCGGATTGGTGAGCTTGACCGAAACGATCGCGGTAAGACCTTCTCTGACGTCATCGCCCGTGAGCGCGTCTTCGTTTTCCTTGATGAACTTGTTCCTCTTCGCGTAGTCGTTGATGGTCCTCGTGAGAGCTGACTTGAATCCGACTTCGTGGAATCCTCCCTCATTGGTATGGATGTTGTTCGCGAAAGAGAGGATGTTCTCGTTGTATCTGTCCGTGTACTGAAGCGCTACCTCGACGGAATAACCCTTCTTTTCAGCCTCATAGTAGAAGACTGTCGGATTGATCGCGTCTTTGTTGTGGTTAAGGTATTCGACGAACTCCTTGATGCCTCCTTCGAAGCAGAAGTGATCCTTCATGTGCGGGCTTACTCTCTTATCTTCAAGGTTGATCGTAAGACCCTTGTTGAGGAACGCCATCTCGCGGAGCCTGCGCTGCAGTGTTCCGTAGTCGTAGACTGTTTCGTCGAAGATCTCCGGATCCGGCCAGAACTGGGTCTTCGATCCGGTCTTTCCGCTCTTGTACTCGCCTACTACCTTGAGCTCTGTGGAACGCTCACCTTTGAAGTATTCCTGCTCATATACCTTATTGTTTCTTCTGACCTGCACGATCATGTGCGTTGAGAGCGCGTTAACTACAGAAGCGCCTACACCATGCAGACCTCCGGAAACCTTGTATCCTCCGCCGCCGAACTTTCCGCCCGCGTGGAGCTGTGTGTGGATGACCTCAACAGCCGGGATCCCCATCTTAGGATGGATGTCTACCGGCATTCCGCGGCCATCGTCCTGTACGACAATGGAGTTGTCAGGCTCGATGCTGACGTTTATGTTCTTGCAATATCCGGCGAGAGCCTCATCGACTGAGTTGTCTACTATCTCATATACGAGATGATGAAGACCCGCGGGGCCTGTACTTCCGATGTACATGCCCGGTCTCAGCCTTACCGGTTTGAGACCTTCGAGCACCTCTATCTGACTTGCGCCGTATTCCTGTTTCTGGGCCATTTTGCCTTCCCTTCTTATTCTTTTATTATTCTGCTTTAATGGAGAGTTTTTCGCGTCCGGCCTGCTAAGCGGCCGAACCCCTTGCAATCACTCTCTCACATTAAAAAACGGGCATTGTATCCCTCTGTGTGTTCGCCGAAATTTTACCATATAAGCGATTTTTATGCAATACTTGCCACAATATCTTGTATTTTTAAAAAAATCCCTTAAATCGAAAATTTTCGCCCCGTTTTAAGCGGCGATCTCCCGAAAACCGCTGAATACAACCTTTTTACCCGTTCATATTTTTTGTATAATAGACGCATGAAAATCAACAGCATCATTCTGGAAAATTTCAGGAATTACAGGAATCTCGAACTCGACTTCGATGAGAGCCGCAATATCATCGTCGGAGAGAACGCGCAGGGCAAGACCAACCTCATCGAGGCGATCTACCTCACCGCTTTCGCGCGCTCGTTCCGCACTTCGAATACGGCGGATCTGATCAGTTTCGGAGAATCCTCCGGGCGCGTCAGCACGTATATCACCTCAGAGGATATCGAGAAGAACATCAACATCCTTCTGCGCTCGGACGGCAAGAAGATGATCAAGAAGGACGGCAAGGTGATCCGCAAAACTACGGAACTGCTGAACAATGTCGTGGTCATCATTTTTTCGCCTGACGACCTGCGCATCATCAAGGACAGTCCGGAAAAGCGCCGCAGCTTCATCAACCGTGAACTCTCGCAGATGAGGCCGCTGTATTACGACGCTCTGAAACGCTACAATGACGCTTTAAAGGAAAAGAACGCCCTTCTCAAAGGGTATTTCAATATAAAAAAGAAGACTTTCACTCGCGCGGACAATCTCAGTCTCAACGATCTGAGAAGCGGGGCGTCCGCTGAAGAACGCAGCCCTTACGACAACAGCCGCAGGTTCAATGAAGAGATGATGGATATCTACGACCGTCAGCTCGCGGACGCAGGCTACGAGATAATCCGCTTCCGCCGGGAGTTCACCGAAATGCTGAGCAGCGAGGCGGGAGAGATCATGCATAAAATATCGGGCGGCAGAGAGAATCTTCGCATCGAATACAAGACTGCCTGCGATTTCGTTACCGGCCCGGAGGGGCGCGAGATCCTTTTCAGTCAGATCTTCCATAACCGTGACCGCGATATTTATAACGGTTACGCGAGCCTCGGCCCGCACCGCGATGACATCGAGTTCTACATCAACGACAGAGATGCCCGCAAGTATGGCTCCCAGGGGCAGCAGCGCACCATAGCGCTCTCGCTCAAGCTGGCCGAGATCAGGATAGCGAAGCAGATGCTCGACGAGCCTCCTGTATTGCTGCTCGACGACGTTCTGTCAGAGCTCGACCTCGACAGGCAGAGATTCCTTGTCAGCGAGATCGACGACGTTCAGCTCTTCATCACATCGGCCGAGCTGAACGATGAGGTCATCAGAGACCTTCGGGGCGGCACTCTCTTCCGTATCGAAGACGGTACGGTCACGCGGGTAGATAAATATTAGAGTCCCGAGGCTCCATAATGTGTTATACTTTTTGACAGCGAATACGCTATTCCTTAATTTTTTAATCGATTCGGAGAAAAGCCATGAACAACAAAAGAGGCGGATTCGGAGCAAAGCTTCTGCTGGTGCTCATCCTGATGATCGCGTCAGCCATAGGAGGCGCGTACGGTTACCGTGTACTCGACGGCAAACTGGCCGCGAGAGACGCTCTCAAGGCAGTAGAGAATGTCGATGTCTCGGATTACGACACTCCTGAACAGGCCGTCATCCAGGAATGCATAGATGAAGCCAAGAAGGCGCTCGAAACAGCGAAGACGCGCAAGGAAGTCTATGAGATAATCTCGGACTTCGTAAAGGATGTCGGCAAAGTCAAGACAAGGAGCGAAAAAGAGCTTGAAGCCGCTCTGCAGGCTGCCGAAGAGGCCAAGCAGCAAAACGGCACGACTGATCCAACGGAAAACACCTACGATTCCGGCGGTGACGGTACTCAGGAAGAGACCGACGAAACACAATACAAGAGCAATGACCTTCCTACCGGTACGAATGAAACCCAGAACGGCGGTCTCATTGACAGTCTGTTCGGAAAGCTGTTCGGAGGTTCGGAATGAAAAAACGCGTCCCGTTCACGCTGCTGACCCTGCTGGCCGCTCTGGCCTTGCTTCTGTCAGCGTGCGGCATGTTTGACCAGAGTTCTGCTGAACCGGTGACTCTTGAAGAGTACGCGGCGGGCGATCCCGAGATACAGGAGGCCATCGACAGCGCGTTGACTGATTCCAGTGTCCGCATAGAGATCAGCGGCAACGACATAATCTATACTTTCGATCTTTCCATTATTGAGGGTTATACAGAAGATGTCGCAAAGGATGAGGCTATTATTTCCGCGCTTGAAAGTACTCTGGACGGGGCGGGAGCCACATACGGAGGTCTCGCGAAAAACATCGAAAGCCGTACAGGCATAGAAGGTGTTCGTACCATCGTCAATTATTCCTGGGAAGATGAGATCCTTGTGACTCATACCTACACGTCCGCGGACGCGGCGTCATAAACTCATATTTTTAACTATAAAAACAGCGATCCTTCGGGACCGCTGTTTTATTTGCCTTATTACCGTTTTATTTGCTTTCGATAATGACCTTGCGATACGGATCTTTTCCTTCGCTTCTGGTCTTTACGTTCGGGTGATTCTGCAGTGTGCAATGGATCACTTTTCTTTCATAAGGATTCATCGGCTCGAGTGTAGTAGGCCTTCCGGTCCTTTCTACCTTGCCCGCGAGCCGGTTCGCAAGGTTCACGAGCGTCTTTTCTCTCTTTGCTCTGTAGTTCTCAGCGTCGAGAATGACTCTTACGTACTTGTCGGAGTTCTTGTTGACCACATAGCTGGCGAGGCACTGTACCGCGTCGAGGGTCGCTCCCCTCTTGCCGATTATCGTACCTGTGTCCTTTCCGGTGATCTCGACGAATACCAGATCATCGTTTGCCTTGACGCTGAAGTCGAGGTCTGTTCCCATCTGATCGGAGATGTCTCTGAGGAACTTCTCGAGCGGATGTCCTTCTACAGGCTCCAGCTTCTTTACCTCATAGAGCATCGTATCTTCGAGCGACAGGTTGTATCTCTTTTTCGATTTGCTGCGGCTCTTCTCCTGTTTGCGGGCCTTTTCCCTTGCCCTTGCGTCTTCTCTCTCTTCTGCTTCGAACTTGTCGTATTCCGCTCTGACCTCGTCGGGCAGTTTGAGCGCTGAATTTTCAGGCAGCCCCGCGAGGATCGCGTCTATGTCGTCGAATGTAGCTTTTTCTCTTACCTGAGGCTCAGCTTCCCTGGCGGTAACTCTGACTCTTGCCAGTTTAGAGCCGATCCCGAGAAATCCGTTCGATGATTCCTCAAGCACTTCTATCTCTGCCTCGTCCCTGCTGATCTTGAGTTCCTTGAGCGCGAGATCTACGGCAGTGTCTACATCGACTCCCCATTTTTCTGAAGATCTCATCTATTAATAACTTCCTTTCATTCTAGCTCTCTTCTTCCGCGCAAGTTCTTTTTCAGCTCTCTGTACCATTTTTCTTTGTTCTTTTTCCTTATTCATTTCCTCTTTGATCTTGTTGATCCTGAGGTTAAAGAAAATCTGCATGAACTGGCCGCCGGCCCAGTAGATCGCGAGTCCTGCCGGATACGATCTTGCGAGCCAGAGAATGCTCAGCGGGAAGAAATATTTCATGATCGCGTTCATTGCCTTTTGCTGACCGGCGCTTGCGCCCGGCTGCGTCATGGTCATCGCGCTGTTCATGCTGAAAGCAAAGAATGTAGCGAGACCCGCCGCTATAGGCAGTATCCATGGATCCGGCTGCGCGAGGTCCTTGATCCAAAGGAATGACTCGTGGTTCGCGAAAATAAGCGAAGGATCAGCCGGCATGTACTTCATCGGATTTCTGAGGAGCGTGAACAGTCCCATGATGATAGGGAACTGGATGAGCATCGGAAGGCAGCCGCTCATCGGATTGAATCCGGTCTCGGCATACAGCTTCTGCATCTCTTCATTCATTCTCTCTTTGTCATTGGCGTATCTGCGCTGGATATCCTGAGCTTTCTCAGACATCTCGGACATGTTTGCCGTCGACTTTATCTGCTTAGCGTAAAGAGGATAAAGTACGAGTTTGACTATAACCGTAAGAATGATCAGAGAGATACCGTAATTGCCTACCAATTTGTATATCAGCATCAGCAGATATCCGATAGGTTTTGCAATGATTCCCATTTGGTTCTCCGTTCTTTTTTTACTTGCTGTCGTCTATGGTACGGGATCGTATCCGCCCGGATGGAAAGGATGGCATCTGAGTATCCTTTTGATACCAAGCCAGCTCCCTTTTAGCGCGCCGTATTTTTCTACTGCCTGAATAAAATATGCGCTGCATGTCGGAGTGTACCGGCAGTGAGCTCCTATGTAAGGAGAGATGCCGATCTGATAAGCCCTTACCATTGCGATCAGTATTTTTTGAATGATGTTTTTCTTACTTTTCATCTTTGTTACGGTTTTCCGTGAAAAGTCCGCAGCTTTCCATTGTTTTTCTCAGCTGCTTTTCGACTTCCGCTTCCATGCATCCGTTGATATTATTGCGCGCTACGAAAATAATATCGTATCCTCTTTTGACTTCAGACTCCATGGCTCTGTAGGATTCCCTCATGAGCCTGCGGGATCTGTTTCTTTCTACCGAGTTGCCTACCTTCTTACTTGAAACGAATGCTGTTCTGGTAATATCAAGCCCGTTCTTTCTGTAAAGTACGACGGTATATTTTCCGCCTTTGGACTTTCCCTGTTTATATATCCTGTTGAAGTCGCGTTGATTTCTTAATGTATATTCGCTGCGATCTCTCATCCGGTTACCGTTCCAATATTAAACAGTAAGAGATTTTCTGCCTCTTGCTCTTCTTCTCTTAAGTACCTTGCGGCCGTTCGCTGTAGCCATTCTCTTACGGAATCCGTGCTCTTTGAGTCTCTGCCTCTTCTTAGGCTGATATGTTCTCTTCATTTTTCTTCTCCTTTATTTACCTATATTATTTAGTATATTTTGTGCCCTCTGAATTCCATGAGCACATAGACCAAAATATTATAGATTAAAGACATTTCTTAAGTCAAGAAAAGGCTTTATCAGCGATCTCTATTAAAACCGGTTTTTTTGTTTCTAAATAAAAAACAATCTGCTCAAAAAATGGGTTATACACAATATCTAGTGTGGCATAAAGGTTATTAACAACTTTATCAACAATATGTGGAAAACTTCCTTTTTGAAACCCTCTATATACCTATTTTTAATGCCATTTTGACCTTTGCATATGTGGAAAACTTTATGTAAAATTGGTATACAATTGAATGGAGAATAGCATTGGACAAAAACAAGATATGGGGGACAGCCCTCAATTTTCTTAAAGATAATAACACGACTCTGAGCTACAATACCTGGCTGGCTCCTCTGAGCATACATCACATAGAGGAAGAAGCCGGTATTGTTTATCTTTCGTGGCCTGATCAGCCAAAACTTATCACTTATATAAACGATCACTATCTGCCTCAGATAGAAAAAGCCATCAACAGCAGCACTGAAAAACCTTTCAGGGTAGTTATCAAGAGTGATAAGGAATACGAAGTCTCAAAGATCGATACTTCAAGGATGAAGAATGCTCTTAATCAGGAGAAACTCTTCAACCCGCGTTTTAATTTTGAAAATTTCATAGTAGGAGAATCCAATAAATACGCTCACGCGGTATCAGTAGCAGTTGCTGAATCTCCCGGAGATATTTATAATCCTTTATTTATTTACGGAGGATCCGGGCTCGGAAAGACACATCTCATGCAGTCTATAGGAGTGCAGATAATACGTAATAATCCTAATTCTAAGGTTCTTTACGTATCTTCTGAGATGTTCACAAATGAATATATAACGGCAATAAAGGAAAATAAGACAAGATTATTCAGAAACAAATACCGCAAACTGGATGTTCTTCTTATAGATGATATCCAGTTCATTGCCGGAAAAGAATCCACCCAGGATGAGTTTTTCCATACATTTGAATCTCTCTACCATAATAATAAGCAGATAGTCATCACAAGTGACTGTCCGCCGGTAAATCTTAAGGATATCGATGACAGACTGCGTTCAAGATTCAGCTGGAATATGATAGCTTCTATCCAGCCTCCTGATTATGAAACAAGAGCCGCTATTCTGAGAAATCTCGCGGAGAAATCAGACATAGAAATGACTCCTGAAGTCACTGATGTCCTCAGTCTGATAGCAGATCAGGTAAAAGATAATATCCGTGAACTTGAAGGAGCCTATAACAGAGTAGTAGGTCTTTCTCAGCTTTTGAATGAGCCTATAACTGTGGATAACGCAAGAAGTATCCTTAAAGATATAATAAAGGATAATGAACAGGCCGTCGCTCCTGAAAGAATAAGATCCATTGTCGCAAATCATTATAAAATCAAGATAGCAGACATGGACTCTCCGAAGAGAAATGCTGAAATAACTCTTCCAAGACAGGTAGCTATGTATCTTTGCAGGGTAGAAACGGATCTTTCTCTTCCTAAAATAGGAAAATTATTCGGTGACAGACATTATTCGACAGTCATACATGCCGTTGAAAAAATAGAAGAGCAGCTTAAATATGATGAGATTTTATATGAAAATATAGAGACCATCAGAGCCAGACTTCAATCTAAAAAAAGGTGATCTTTATTATTCACATTTGATCAACATCTTTTGAACGATTTTTCAACTTATAAAAAGTTGTGTGACTCTCAAAAATAAACGTGTCCGGGAGTTATCCACATTATCAACAACTCATACTAATACTACTAGATAAAATATATAATAAAAATAGAGCTGCGGCAGAGGAAACGAAAGGAAAAGTCATGAAGATTTATTGCAACAGAACAGAATTAAATAAAGCACTTAATAATGTTTCTCATTCTGTTCCTGTAAGGACAACTTCAAATATTCTTGAAGGTATTCTTATTAATGCTGACAGTGACAGAATGATACTTACTTCAACTGATACCAATATGACTACAGAAACAGTCATCAAGGCCCAGGCTGAAGGAACATGCGAATTCGTTGTACCTGCTAAGTTATTCAGCGCCATCATATCAAAGCTTCCTGAAGAAGATATGATGATAGATTATGACAATGGAAAATCCAAGATAAATATAAAGAGCGGCGGATCCAGTTCTGAAATAATTTGTTTCAGCGGAGATGAATATCCGAAGATCAGACTTGATGAAGGAGAAAATGTCATATATCTGGATAAAGAAGACGTAAAGAAACTCATTAAAAAGACTGCTTTCAGTGCTTCAACTGATGAATTCAACAGGATAATCACAGGAGTCCTCCTTGAAATCAAAGATGGAAGCATGAAAATGGTTGGAGTTGATCCTTACAGGATAGCTACATATAAGATAGATATCGATAATAGCAGCAACATTAGTGTTATCATTCCTGCGAAACTCATTATAGAGGTATCTAAATTCATCGATGATGAAGGTGATCCTAAGATGAGTTTTGAAATAATCGATAATAAAGTCGTTTTAAAATTCAATAATAATAAGGTCATCATCAATACTTATTCCGGAAAATTCATTGATTATGAAAGGATCATCAGAAAAGAAGGAAATATAAATATAAGAGTAAAGAAAGATGATCTTCTCAGGAGCACTGAAAGAGCGTCACTCCTGGCTTCAGTGCAGAACAATAATCTCATAAGATTCAATATTGGTAAGGATATGATTTATATCACATCTCTTAATGAAGAGGGTAATATTGAAGAGAAAGTTGAGATCATAAATGATGGAGAAGACCTTAATATAGGTATCAATTCAAGATATATGAAGGATGCTTTAAGTGTAATAGAAGATGAAGAAATAATGATCAATTTTAAGGACAGTGTAAGTCCTGCGATCATAAAACCTCTTAAAGGTGATAAATATACATATCTGATACTTCCAATAAGGATGAATTAAATAATAATAAAATTAGTAAATTAAAGAGGGGCTAATATATGTCGGCAGGTAAGTCGAGAACGCCGGCACTTAGCGATTGACGAGCTTAACAGCGAAGTCAGAGCTTAGTACCGCTGCGTTCGAATCTTAGCGAGAGCGTGCCTGACGATATATATTAGTCCCTCTCTTTTAATATTTTATTTTTTACAGAATTCACATGCTGTAAGAGCAGCGACTTTAGCGTTATTGAATACCAGTTTTATATTGGATTCGAGACTGTCTCCTCCTGTAATATCTTTTACCTTCGCGAGCAGGAAAGGAGTGGTCTCTTTTCCTTTTATCCCTTTTTTATTACATTCCTCGATAGCTTTTTCTATTGCGGGATTTATGACATCAGGATCCATAGCGTATTCATCAGGTATAGGATTTCCTACAAGTATTCCGCCTTTCATTCCGAGTTCCATATGTGTTTTAAAGAATGAAGCGAGTTCTGCAGGAGAATCTACTCTGTAATCTGTTTTGAATCCGCTCTTGCTTGTATAAAAAGCAGGCATGTCTTTTGTTCCGAATCCTATTACAGGGACTCCTTTTGTCTCAAGATATTCGAGAGTAAGGCCTATATCCAGGATGGATTTACATCCTGCGCATACCACCATGACAGGTGTCTGAGCGAGTTCTTCAAGATCGGCGCTGATATCCATCGTGACCTCAGCTCCTCTGTGGACTCCTCCTATACCGCCTGTGGCGAATATATTTATACCTGCCATGTGAGCTATCATCATAGTTGTTGTTACCGTACATGCTCCGTCTTCACCTTTCGCGCAGAGCATAGCGAGATCACGCCTTGAAGCCTTTGTGATTTCAGGACCTTTTTTTCCGAAATATTCTATTTCATCAGGAGTAAGTCCGGCCTTGAGCCTTCCGCCGATTATAGCGATGGTCGCAGGTGTAGCTCCATTGTCCCTGACTATCTGCTCGACAGTGAGAGCTGTCTCCACGTTCTGAGGATAAGGCATACCGTGAGAAATGATAGTTGATTCGAGAGCTACTACAGGCTTGCCGGCATCCAGGGCTTCTTTTACTTCTTTACTTATATCAAGATACTTATTCATTTTTTATTATTCTCCTTTATCAGTATTCATGTATTTCACGTATCGTTACGTTATGTTCTTTGATTTTATTTTTTATCAGATCACTGCTCATCTCAGGATGAATGGTAGGATCCACTGATATAGTGGCGGCAGCAGCGGCGTTCGCGGCCATCGCCGGAGCTGTCAGTCCGTCACCCTCTTCATTGAGAGTTGACCATACTATCGCGGCCATTGCTGAATCACCTGCTCCGGTCGTGCATTTGACTGTTACAGGATATCTGTCAGCGATTATGGCGTGATCCTTGTCAGCAGCTATCATTCCGTAAGGACCCATCGAAATGAATACTCTCCTTACGCCCTGATCTATCAGTGCCCGCGCTGCCTCAAGACAGTCAAAAGTATTCTCTATTTTCATGTCACTCAGAAATTCCGCTTCGAGCAGATTTGGCTTGAGTGTATCTATGCCCTCGAGATGTCCTTTGATCTTATCAGCGTGAGATACTGAGACAGTATCCATATACAGAGGGACTTTACATATTTCTTTCAGTTTAATAAGTGTCTCCTGTGAAAGGTTGCAGTCGGCGACCACGACTTCAGATGAATTTATGACATCACTGATAGAAGTGATGTACTCAGGAGTGATGTTTTTCACTATGTCAACATGTGAAAGCGCCAGGTCCATCTCTCCTTTTTCATCATTGATGAAGAGATAAACTGAAGAGGACGCGTCCGGAACCACCACAGACAAACTTGTGTCCATGCCTATATCTTCACATTTTTTCATCATCTCTTTTCCGAGAGTGTCGTCTCCGACGGCTGTCACGAATCTGACTTCGACTCCTAGCGCGGCAAGATTGTGAGCGATGTTTCTCGCAACTCCGCCATAACTCATTTTAATGACGCCGGGATTAGAATCACCCTGGATAAGAGGTTTGAATGGGGTGCCTCCGATGTCTATATTGGCTGCACCTATCACTACTGCGTATCTGTTGTTTTCCATAATTTTATTCGGATTTTTATAATGATTTTAGGATTATTTGGATTCCGACTGTTCTTTGATGCGCTGTTTCCAGCATTTATGACACATAGCGGTGTATCTGTCGTTGCCTCCCAGCACGACCTGATCACCTTCTGTGATGATGCGTCCGTTGTCATCGAATCTGGCGTTTACTGTCGCTTTACGTCCGCATTCACATATGGTCTTGATTTCTGTTATTGAGTCGGCTAGTTCCATGAGTCTCTGCGCGCCCGGGAAGAAATGAGTCAGAAAATCCGTACGCAGACCGAAACACAGTACCGGAAGATCCTTCTCGTCGACCAGCCATCTCAGACCGTCTATCTGCTTAGGAGAAAGAAACTGAGCTTCATCGGCTATGATGACATCATAATCACCGGCCTCATGATATGCCTTTATGATGTCTTCATCCGGATGAATGACCTGAGCCTTCTGATAAAGACCTATACGGCTCCTGATGATATCCGCTCCGTCGCGGGTGTCGGTACCCGGCTTGATCAGCCATACAGTCATGCCCTTTTCTTCATAATTGAACTTTGTGGTCAGTGCCTGAGCGGATTTGGAAGAGCCCATCGCTCCGTATTTGAAATACAATTTGGCCATGATATGCCTCCGCTTTGTATGCGTGTTTTTTATTTTATAACGCCTGCTAATTAGAGTATTTTTTTGTTCAGTTTTTAATAACGATATAATATAATATACCCGTCGGGAATATTTTATTCCACTATTTCTTATCGCTCTGATTTTTTAGGGAGGATTGTAATGAAGAAATTTCTTGTAATGCTCCTCGCGGCGCTGATGGTATTCTCATTTGCAGCTTGCGGGGGCGGCGGTGGCGAAGAGGCTGCTGATGATGGCGCCATGAAGGTCGCAATGGTAACTGACTATGGTGATATCACAGACCAGTCCTTCAACCAGACAACTTATGAGGCATGTAAGGCTTTCTGTGAAGAGAACGGAATCGACTTCACATATAAGAAACCTGCATCCGACGCGGACGCTGACCGTGTATCTTCGATCGAAGAAGCTATCGAAGAAGGTTACAACGTAATCGTAATGCCGGGCTATGCGTTTGCTAACGCTATCTATGAAGTAGCTCCTCTTTATCCGGACACAAAGTTCGTAGCGCTCGACGTAAGTGAAGGCGACCTCACTGCTTATGGTGATAGAGAGTTCGACGGACCGAACGTATACAGTGCTGTATATCAGGAAGAGCTCGCAGGTTACATGGCAGGTTACGCCGCAGTTAAGATGGGCTTCACAAAGCTCGGATTCCTCGGCGGAATGGCTGTACCGGCTGTACAGAGATACGGTCACGGATTCGTTCAGGGCGCTGACGCTGCTGCGGAAGAGCTCGGAAAATCCGACGTAGAGATCAAGTACGTATATGGCGGACAGTTCTTCGGCGATGCTGACATCACAGCTGCTATGGACACATGGTATGGTTCCGGCACAGAAGTCGTATTCGCTTGCGGCGGAGGCATCTACACATCCGCTGCTGAGGCTGCTGCGAAGACAGGCGGAAAGGTCATCGGCGTTGACGTTGACCAGGCGGCCATCATCGACGGCGCTTATGGCGAGGGCATGACAGTTACATCCGCTATGAAGGGTCTCGGCGCTACAGTAAACACACTGCTCGGAGCTATCAAGGACGGCCACTGGGATGACTATGCTGGTCAGATCCAGAACCTCGGACTCGTTTCCGAGACTCCGTCTGAGAACTACGTACAGCTTCCTGAGTCCACAGTTTGGAACGATGGATTCTCGCAGGCTGACTACGAGACACTCGTTAAGGAACTCTTCGATGGAACAAGAACAGTTTCGAATGACATCGAGGCTATCCCTGCTACAAAGGTCGTAAAGGTAGACGATCAGGGAGCTATCAAGGGCTAACGATCAGACTTTGATAAGACTTAAAATTAGAGGCGTTTCCGCAAGGAAGCGCCTTTTTTCTTATGCCTTTTTTTGGTAGAATAATAATGTATATGCTAATCTTTTTAATCAATGGAGGGAAACGGTATTATGGATGCACCTTATGCCATAGAAATGGTGAACATCACCAAACGATTCCCCGGCATCATCGCAAATGACAACATCACTTTGCAGCTGAGAAAAGGTGAGATACACGCCTTGCTTGGCGAAAACGGTGCCGGTAAATCCACCCTCATGTCCGTCCTGTTCGGTCTGTATCAGGCTGAAGAAGGCGTCATCAAAAAGGACGGCAAGGAGGTAAAGATCAACAACCCTAACGATGCCAACGACCTGGGCATCGGAATGGTACACCAGCACTTCAAACTCGTGCAGTGCTTCACCGTTCTCGAGAACATCATCCTCGGAGTCGAGTCCACCAAGGGCGGCGTGCTCCAGATGGATGAAGCCAGAGCAAAGGTAAAAGCACTCTCCGAAAAGTACGGTCTGCAAGTCGATCCGGACGCTAAGATCGAAGACATCACCGTTGGAATGCAGCAGAGAACTGAGATCCTCAAGATGCTCTTCAGAGACAACGAGATCCTCATCTTCGACGAACCTACTGCCGTTCTTACACCGCAGGAGATCGACGAACTCATGGAGATCATGAGGAACCTCAGAGCTGAAGGCAAATCCATCCTCTTCATCACGCACAAACTGAATGAGATCAAGGCTGTAGCTGACCGCGTAACGGTACTCCGCCGCGGCAAATACATCGGTACAGTCGATGTGGCAAACACTTCAAAAGAAGAGATGAGCCGCATGATGGTAGGTCGTGATGTAAGCATGGTAGTCGAGAAGGAACCTGCAAAACCGGGCAATGTCATCCTCAAGGTCGAGAACATGACAGTCGCTTCCAAAATGCACTCGAACAACGCTGTAAAGAACGTAAGCTTCGAGGTGCACGAGGGAGAGATCGTGTGTATCGCCGGTATCGACGGAAACGGTCAGACGGAGCTCGTATACGGACTCACGGGCATGGAACCTCTTGTAGACGGCAAGATCACTCTCTGCGGAGAAGATATTTCGCACAAGTCCATCAGAGCCAGAAGCAAGGAGATGAGCCACATCCCTGAGGACAGACATAAACACGGACTCGTCCTTGACTATCCTCTTGAGTACAACATGATACTTCAGAGATATTATCAGCCTCAATTCACATCCAAGATGGGATTCTTAAAGAGAGCTGATATCCGCGCTTACTCCGAAAAGCTTGAGGCGGAATACGACGTAAGATCCGGTCAGGGTCCTATCACGATCGCGAGAGCTATGTCAGGCGGTAACCAGCAGAAAGCGATCATCGCGCGTGAAGTCGACAAAGAGCACAAACTGCTTGTCGCTGTTCAGCCAACAAGAGGTCTGGACGTAGGAGCCATCGAAGGAGTCCACAGGCAGCTGATCGCTGAGAGAGATAAGGGAAGAGCCGTTCTGCTGATCTCGCTCGAACTCGAAGAGGTCATGAACGTTCCTGACAGGATCCTTGTAATGTACGAAGGAGAGATCGTCGGAGAACTCGATCCTAAGAAGACAACAGTTGAAGAACTCGGTCTGTACATGGCAGGCGCAAAGAGAAACGTCAACATCAACGCCAATACCAGCGAAGTCGAGGAGTCGGAAGTCATAGATACAGCAGCTGAAAGGAAGGAGGGATAGTGATGAAAGAGAAAAAGAGCTTAATGAAGAATCCATCCTTCCAGGCGATACTTACATCACTTATCTGTATCGTTCTCGGTCTGCTGATCGGATTCATCGTACTCCTGCTGATCAACCCGGCAGGAGCGGGAGAAGCGATCAAAACGATCCTGCTCAACTTCATGACACGTGCTTCCGCGGCAGCCCGCACCAAGGCTCTCGGAAATACACTTGCTAAGACAGCTCCGCTTCTGATGTGCGCGCTCTCGATCTGCTTCTGCTACAAGGTCGGACTGTTCAACATCGGAGCGCCGGGTCAGTATGAAGCCGGTGCCTGCATTGGTCTTTACGCCGCGCTCGCGTGGCACTGCAACTGGCTGATCTGCCTGGTACTCGCAGCGCTCGCCGGAGCCATCGTAGGAGCTATATCCGGAGCCCTCAAGGCATACAGAAACGTAAACGAGGTAATCTCGGGCATCATGCTCAACTGGATAATGCTTTATCTGACTAACATGGTGCTGTCCGGCAAGAATGTAAAGGAAGTTGCCAGCCCTTACACCATCAAGGTCTCGAAAGGATCCCTTATCCCTTCGGCTGGGCTCAATACATTATTTGCCAATAACTCAACAGTCACTATAGCGATCCCGCTCGCGGTCCTCTTCGCGATCCTGATCTGGGTGATACTGAACAAGACCAAGTTCGGATACGAGCTGCGCGCTACCGGATTCAACAAGGAAGCCGCAAAGTATGCCGGAATGAAAGAGAAGCAGAACATCATCGTAACGCTGGCGATCGGCGGTGCCCTCGCCGGTATCGGTGCCGCGTTCCTCTACCTGACAGGATATCAGCAGTGGTCGACCACGCAGACTTCGGTTCCGGGCATGGGATTCAACGGCATCGCGGCTACGTTCCTCGGAGGACTTCATCCGATCGGGACGATCTTCGCTTCGTTCTTCATCCAGTCCATCACAGACGGCGGAGCGCTTATCGACAAGTCGGTATATCCTTCACAGATATCTGACCTGATCTCGTCGATCATCATCTATCTGTGCGGATTCGTACTGTTCTTCAAGTTCGCGCTCAATAACTGGATAGGCAAGAAAGACAAGGGAGGCCCTAATGTCAACGACGTACCTGTCACAGACAACGCGGCCAAGACTGAAGGAGGTGACAAGTAATGGTACTGTTACTGCAATAC
>SVDB01000077.1 GCA_015058065.1 Clostridiales bacterium | reverse complement strand
ATTTGATTATTGACTTGATGCAAAATAGTCCAATTCTGAGCAAATAATGCAAAAACGACTATTATTATTGACTGTTTCAATGTGTAAATAGTCCGATTCCGGTCGACAGGTTCAAATCGGACTATCTTTATTGGCTCGATTGAAAGGATAATAGTCCGATTCCGGCTGACAGGTTCAAATCGGACTATCTTTATTGGCTCAATCGAACGGATAATAGTCCGATTCCGGCAAACACCGTCAAATCGGACTATTTCCGCTTCTTATCATTCAAATTGATTTACCAAATCCACATGGAAAGCGACATCGAAATGCTGTGCCTAAGTGTGATATCATATCCGTAATATCATAATATAGTTATGAAAACGTGCTGAGCGCCAAACGGCCGATAACAGCAGGTGAAAGTAAACATAGTATGCGTTTGTTCATTGCGGTAAATCTGAATGATGATATGAAGGATGCCCTGATCGACGTTCAGGACACCATGCGTACTTATGGTGTTCACGGAAAGGATACTCCGCCTGAAAACATGCATCTCACGCTGGCTTTCATCGGTGAGTATGACGACCCGGAACTCGTAAAGGAGGTCGTGGAAAGCATCGAAGTGCGGCCGTTCAAGATCAGGCTCAGCGGCATAGGCGCGTTCGGCGACCTATGGTGGGTCGGGCTCGAAAACAGCGCGCCGCTGATGGCTGTCAGCAGGAGGCTCAGGCGCGCGCTCGCGGAGGCGGGCATTCCGTTCGATAAAAAGAAGTTCTCGCCGCACATAACGATGATTCGAAGGGCGAGCGGGCGGCTTTCCGAAGAGGCAAAAGAGGAAATGAACGCGCATCTGAAACCAAACGCTGCGGCGGGCGGTCAGGCAGCAGCTCATGAATGCGGATGTGCTGCCTCGATGACGGTGGATCACATCTCGTTGATGCGCTCGGACCGCGGCAAATATGGAATGATATACACAGAATTATGAAACGGATCGAACTTGAAAAACTGAATAACACGAGGGATCTCGCGGCGATCGAATTACCAGGCGGCCGTGTCGAGCATGGCAGGCTCATAAGGAGCGGTCAGCTGGGCAGGGCGAGCAACGCGGACCGGGAATGGCTGAAAGACAACGTTTCTGTCGTGATCGATTTTCGATCTGATATGGAGCGTTATGAGGTCCCGGACCCGGTCATTGAGGGAATGGTCAACATCCATTGCCCGATCATTGACGACATTGCCGCGGGAGTAAACAGAGACAGCCAGTCCAATGAAGAGGCTATCGAAATGCTCATGACAGATCCTGACAATGCCATGAGATACATGTGCGGGATGTACGAGACCTTTGTCACGTCAGAGACCGCCCGTGCCGGGTATGAGGCGTTCGCGCGCAAGGTGCTTGAAAGCGCTGACAAGCCGGTTCTTTGGCATTGCACGGTCGGTAAGGATCGGGCGGGATTCGCGACAGCGATAGTCCTCGAGATGCTTGGTGCTGACAGGGAAACTGTCATGGCGGACTATCTGGCTACCAACGGCTTTATCGAGCATGATCTCGAAGCCATAGCCAACTTCTATTTCGGAGACGCCGGTTCCATGGAAAGCAGGGCGGAGGACGCGTTCAGACGCCTTTTCGGCGCGAGCAGGGAATTCCTCGAGGCCGCTTTCAGCAAGGCTGAAGAGATGTACGGCAGTTTCAGGGGATATATCAGGGACGGCCTGCATATCAGCGATGAAGAGATCGAGGCGTGGAGAGACGCCATGTTGAGCGTCCCGGAAGAAAGCCTGTGAAAGCCTGAGAGAGCGTAAAGGATGAAACGGGAACTGGAGCATTTCATGATAGGCAGCTCGTACGGAGGCAATCAGGACTGGTTCCGGACGTTTATGATGCGCATAGGCGGCTGCGGGGCGGAGACCGCCTGCGACAGCAGCCTGTACTTCGCGATCCACAGGGGCGTCAGGGATATATATCCATTCGACGAGAAGGCGCTAACAAAAAACGATTATGTGGAGTTCGCGCACATGATGGAGAAGTACTTGTGGCCGAGGATGTCGGGCATCTACAAGACCGAAATGTACGTGGACGGGTACGCGAAGTATCTGCAGGACCGCGGCGTGAACTGTATCAGTATGGACACTCTGTCCGGAAGCGAGCCTTACGAGAAGGCGGCGGAGACCGTGAAGCGGCAGATCGACATGGGATACCCTATCCCGACGCTGATCCTCAATCACAGAGACCCGAAGCTTAAGGATTACGTCTGGCACTGGTTCCTCATAAACGGGTATGATGAAGATCCCGATAGAGGCTCGATGCTTGTCAGGACCGTGACTTACAGCGGATATCATTGGCTCGATCTGCGCAGGCTCTGGGACACAGGTCATTCCAACAAAGGCGGGCTGGTCCTGTACAAGATCACAAAAAAGTAATAATGAAAGGGATAATCCGGCTGCGGCCGGGTGAGTGAGAAAGATATGACACCATTGCTCATGAAGGCTGTTATAGCCATCACGCTCGCTCTGATATTCTATACGATAGGTGTCTGGTCAGAGCACCGGGCCAAAATGCTGAAGCCGCTCCATCTGGCGTTCTTCTGGCTGGGTCTTTGTATGGATACGGCCGGCACTATGATGATGTCGAAACTCGCGGACGGTTCGGGCGGAGGTCTTATGAGCGCGCACGGCATCACGGGACTTATCGCGATAATCCTGATGATGATCCACGCAGTCTGGGCGACAATAGTGCTGGTCCGCAAGGACGAAGAGACCGCGCGCACGTTCCACAGATTCAGCATCGTGGTGTGGCTCATCTGGCTCGTGCCTTTCGTGCTGGGAATGATGATGGGCATGAAGTAGCGGGATATAAACTGTGAAATGAACGGATAGGAGCACGAAGACAGATGGAATACAGAAAACTCGGGAATACCGGTCTTGAGGTAAGCGTGATCGCGCTGGGCTGCGAGGCGTTCGTAGAAGACAACAGCAACGCGAAGAAGTTCCTCGACATGGCTGAGGCGGCGGGGGTCAATTACTTTGACCTGTTCTCGCCTGATCCTGTCGCGAGGTCGGCGCTCGGCGAAGCTCTGAAGGGCAGACGCGAGAAGTTCATCATCCAGTCGCACATCTCATCGGTGTGGAAGAACGGTCAGTACGAGAGGAGCCGCGATCTTGATGACGTGAAGGCCGCGTTCGAGGACTCGCTCGAGAGGCTGCAAACGGACTACATCGATGTCGGCATGATCCATTACTGCGACGCGGACAGCGACTGGCAGACCATCAAGGACAACGGTATCGTCGAATACGCCAAGCAGCTGAAAGCTGAGGGAAAGATCCGCCACATCGGACTGTCGTCGCACAACCCGAAGGTCGCGATCAGGGCGATCGAAGAGGGCGATATCGAGGTGCTGATGTTCAGCATCAATCCGGTCTACGACATGCTGCCGGGGACCGAGGTCGTCGACGATCTGTGGGCAGACGAGGTTTACGAAGGTGGCTTCACCAACATGGATCCCGAGCGTCAGAGGCTGTACGAACTGTGCGAGAGCATGGGTGTCGGCATCACGGTCATGAAGGCGTTCGCGGGAGGCGATCTGCTTGCAGCCGACATGTCTCCTGCGGGAGCAGCGCTGACTCCTGTTCAGTGCATCAGTTACTGCCTCTCGAGACCTGCCGTCGCGACGGTCTGCTCGGGTGCCAGGAACGAAGAGCAGCTCGCTGAGAGCATCGCTTACTGCGAGGTGTCTGAAGAGGAACGCGACTACGCCGAGGCGTTCGCGAACTTCCCGAAGGTGAGCTGGAGCGGGCACTGCATGTACTGCACTCACTGCCATCCGTGTCCGGCTGAGATAGATATCGCTTTCGTGACAAAGCTGCTCAATCTGGTCGTGGCGCACAACGAGTCCAACGGCATAAAAGAGGGAACTGAAGGTTTTCGTGTGCCTGATCTTGAGAGGGGTCATTACGAGGCGCTGGCGAAACACGCGGGCGACTGTCTGCAGTGCGGGCTTTGTGAGACAAGATGCCCGTTCGATGTGAAGATCCGCGAAAACATGGAGCACGCGGCAAAGGTGTTCGGTTACTGAAAAGAGTCCGGGTCTGATAAAGAGGGGTATGAGGCATGAAACAATACATAGTTGACGCGTTCACAGATAAGCCTTTTTCGGGCAATCCCGCGGCGGTATGCGTGATGGACAGCTGGCCGTCAGAAGAATCCATGATGAAGCTGGCGATGGAGAACAATCTGTCGGAGACCGCTTTCATCGTGAAAGAGCCTGAGGGCTATCATCTGCGCTGGTTCACGCCGGGATACGAGGTGGAACTGTGCGGCCACGCTACGCTGGCTTCGGCTTTTGTCATACTGAACTGTGTCGAACCGGAAAGTCCGTCGGTCAGTTTTGACACTCTCAGCGGCCGGCTTACTGTAAAGCGCGCGGGCGATCTATACGAGATGGATTTCCCGACTTACGATCTCAAGGAGATCCCAGTCACGGATGATATGGAGAAGGCGTTCGGAGTCCGTCCGGTGAAGGCCGTGCTGGGACTCGATCTGGTGTGTGTGTTCGAGTCTGAAGAGCAGGTAAGGGACATGCGCCCGGATCAGGACTTGCTTATGAAGATAGAAGGGCGTCTGCAGAACGCCACGGCGCGAGGCAAAGACGTCGACTGTGTGTCGCGAAGCTTCTGCCCGAAGGTGGCGATCGCTGAAGACCCGGTCTGCGGGTCGGCGCACTGCCAGATAGCCGATTACTGGTCGCAGGTGCTGGGCAAAAAGACGATCGAGGCATATCAGGCATCGAAGCGGGGCGGATATCTGCGCTGCGAACTCAGGGATAACGGAAGGATCGCCATAAGCGGCAAAGCCGTGCTGGTGGCGGTCTCGGAGATAATGGCGGAACTCTGATGGAAGAGAACGATAACAAAAAACAGAAAAAGCCGGTCGTGGCGGTCTGCTACGATTTCGACAAGACGCTCTCGCCTGACAACATGCAGGCGCAGGGCTATCTTCAGACGATCAGATATGAGAATCAGGACGAGTTCTGGAAGGAGACCAATGAGCTGGCGCGCGCCAACTGCATGGATTCCAATCTGGCGTGGATGTACCTGATGCTCAAGGGCGCGCGAGGCAAGGAGATATTCAGGCGCGACATGCTTGCGCGTTACGGCGCGCAGGTGAAGCTTTATGATGGCGTCTGCGACTGGTTCGACCGCATCAACAAATACGGAGAGGAGCGGGGCGTCATTGTAGAACATTACCTGATCTCGTCCGGCCTGAAAGAAATGGTTGAAGGCACCTGCATCGCTGACAAATTCACCAGGATATACGCGAGTTCGTTCTTCTACGATGATGCCGGTGTCGCCATATGGCCCGCGCAGGTGGTCAACTACACAAACAAGACGCAGTTCCTGTTCCGCATTTCGAAGGGCGTGCTTGATATAAACGACGACGCCGTGAACGACTACTTCGCGCCTGACGAGATCCGCGTGCCGTTCACCCACATGGTGTATGTCGGCGACAGCGAGACGGATATACCATGCATGAAACTTGTCAATTCGTATGGCGGTTATTCGATAGGCGTTTACGACCCGCGGACGGGCGACAAAAGCAGGGTGCTCAAGCTGATGGATGAGGGCCGCATAGGCTACTATGCTCCCGCTGACTACAAAGAAGGTTCAGAGATGGATGCTCTTCTGAAGAGCATGATCGACAGGACGGCAAAATGATATAAAGATAAAATTTGGGCGGATTGACTAATCCGCCCAAAAGTAAATTGCAGGCTTCTTTGGAATGCGGATAGAATAGCTCAGGATGTTATTCGTCGTGCAAATCAAAGTTTTTTAGTGTCTGCAGAGGGACGTTGAGATGGATACGAAAGAACTGATAAGAAATACTCTCGTGCGTCTGCTTGAGGAACATTCGTGTCCTGGGTAGAGGCTTCCGGAATTTTCTGTACTTCCTTGAAAAGAACCGCAAAGTCACGCTGCATATTTATTTCTCCTCGCACAGAAG
>SVDB01000076.1 GCA_015058065.1 Clostridiales bacterium | reverse complement strand
TTATTCCTCTATACGCGGTCAAGCATGACTGACGCCTTGAACATGTCGCCGTCTATCTTTATCTCGAACACCCCGCCCATGAGAGTCGTGAGATCCTTCGCGATCGCAAGCCCGAGGCCCGAGCCTTCGGTGTTGCGCGAACTGTCTCCGCGCGTGAACCTCTCCATGAGTTCGTCAGGACTTATGTTAAGTTCTTCCTTTGATATGTTTTTGAACTCTATCAGCAGCTTGCCCGGCGTTCCGGCAGACTCTGTCACATCTATGTAGACACGGCTCCTGTCCAGCGCGTATTTGCTTATGTTGCTCAGCAGATTTTCGAAGACCCTATAGAGCAGCTTGCCGTCCGCGCGCACGATCGTCGGCTCAGTCTTGATATTCTTTTTGATCTTGAGTTTCTTCTTTGCAAGACGGTCACCCAGTTCTGCGAGTGACTGGTCGATAAGCGCCGCCACATCGATATCCTCTATCTCGTAAGGAATATTGCCGCTCGACGCCTTGGCAGCCTCGAAGAGTTCTTCCGTAAGAGTCCTGAGCCTCTCGGTCTTTTCCTTCACAACAGCAAGGTGAGCAGGCGCGTCAGGACTGTCGAGCCCCTCCTTTTCGAGTATGTCGAGATAGCTGATCATCGAGGTCAGAGGTGTCTTCAGATCGTGCGATACATTGCTTATAAGGTCGGTCTTGAGCCTCTGGTTTTTGATCTCGTTCTGCACCGCGATATTGGTCGCCTCAGATATCTGATTGATGTCAGCCGCGAGCTTGTCAAGGTCGGTCTTAGGTCCTTTTTCATCTTCCTTTACCGGTATTTTATACTTGAGGTCGCCGGACTTGACCTCTATGACCCCCGCCCTGATCTCAGCGAGCTTGCCGACCTTGCGTATGATGAGCACCACAGCAAATGCCATTGCTATGAACGCGGTCAACAGCATCCATTCATATTCACCCGACATGATCATAAAGAACACCGGGAGTCCGATCAGCGCGACAGCGATCAGACAGTATTTAAATATAAGTTTGCGCTCGGCCTTCCGGTCTCTGTCGTCAGGAATAATGAACCTCCGTACAGCGCTCTTGTTTCTGGACGCGATATTCTGTCCGGTTTTGGCGATTCCCTTTCCGGCCTTCACAACACCGTGACCCGCGACAGCGGCACCGCTGCCAAGCAGTGCCAGTATCTTTCCGGTGAGAGACCCTTTTAGCAGATCGTGAGCCTTGGTTTTCTTGACCAGAGTGACCCAGCAGATGACAGCAATTGCCAATAACAATGCTATACCTGCAGCGCAGTACCAGAATACCGTTCCGTTGGATATTGAATATACATAGTTGTCAGTATCCAGCGGAGTGAAATATTTGCTCAGGTCTACGGGGCCGAACTTGTTGTCCCGGCTCGCGATACCCGCGACAGGCAGCGCGGTCAGGACCGCGCAGGCGGCCGACCCGCAGCAGGCCGCCACGTGGAGCTCGCTCCACAGCCTGTCGAACCAGTTCAGCCTGATCTTACCTTCACTGTCCCTGCTGAACCGGCCTGTCATTACACTCAGACCTATGACCGCCGCCACTGCCAGCAGTCCCGCGATAACAGCGAAAGCGAACAGTCTGCTCGTAAGTTCTTCCTGCCCATGGGCGGAAGCGAACTCTCCAAGGCAGTCCGGATACTGTGCGATCTCCTCGATCTCCTCCGCGGAATAAATACCGATATCATATACGTGTATGATGCCTGATGCGAGCATCATCATGATGACAGCGACCGTGCCCGCCACCGGCGCCATTACTTCAAGAAAGGCGTACAGCGCGCGGCTTGCCGGTCTGCGCCCCATCACCGCTTCAGTGTCTTCTGAAGCTTTTGTTACTTCTGTTATATCCTTTTCCATAAATGCCCTCTATTGCTTTTCCACCTTGTATCCGACGCCCCATACGACCTTGAGGTAGCGCGGATCTTTAGGGTCGATCTCTATCTTCTCGCGAATGCGGCGGATATGGACAGCAACAGTATTGTCAGCACTGAACGCCTCTTCTTTCCAAACCTTTTCGTAGATCTCCTCTATGCTGAAGACTTTTCCGGCATTCGCGGCCAGAAGCTTGAGTATCCCATACTCGAGCGGCGTCAAAGACACCGGCTCACCGTCGACACTCACCGTTCTGGCCTCGTCATCGATCTCGAGTCCACCGCAGCGAATCACTTTGGCCGACGCGGCTCCGGCAGCGCTGCCGAGCTGATTGTAACGCCTCAGCTGAGATCTGACCCTTGCAGTAAGTTCCAGAGGATTGAAAGGCTTGGTCATGTAGTCGTCGGCGCCGACGTTGAGACCGGTGATCTTGTCGTAATCCTCAGATTTAGCGGAGAGCATAATAATAGGAATATTGTGTTCCTCTCTTATGCGCAGCGTGGTCTGGATCCCGTCAAGACCGGGCATCATGACATCCATAATGATCAGACTGACAGGCGTGCTGCGGATGAGATTCAGCGCTTCTATCCCATCGAGCGCGATCAGCGGTTCATAGCCTTCATTGCGCAGATAAAAAGCTATCGCCTCAGCGATCTCCCTGTCATCATCAACGATCAGTATGTTTGTTTTCATGGCCATCTCCTTTCGTTCCTCAATTATATCCTAAAGCAGGCATATTAAGAAAAGGCTATCAGAAATCTTACGCTTTTCTTAAGATATGGCCTCCTTTTCGCCGAAAAACCGGCAAAAACCCAAAAACAGATACGCGAGTCATCACGCATCTGCTCTTTTAAATCTTTTGGATATTGCCTGAAGATTTCAGATCAGAAGAATCAGGATCCGAAATCTATCCACATGGCAGGGCGAACGGCAATACTGCTGTAGTAGATATAATTACCGTAATCGTAAACGCTGCCGTCAAAGTTGACATACGCAGCGAAGCAAGAAATACTGCCGGGCGACCGCAGCCACCACCAGCAATTACCATTGCCGGCTTTATATGCGCCACGCTCAAAGCAGTACGCTGTCCCTTTACATTGACGTGCGGCGCCTGAGTTGAAGTACTTATCAGCCTCAGTGATGCTTAAGAGGAACACCTTATCTGTAGTATTCTTTCCCGGAGCTGTATTGTATTCCGGGTTTCTGTCTGCGCTGACGACAACGCTTAGGATCATTTTCTTTTCTTCATTGGTAAACGCTATATTATAGAAGGCAAAGTTCAGCCATTTGCGTAGAGTGCATGTTTCCCAGGTGACGGCAGCAAACGTTGTATTGTATGGCTGGCAAGCCAGAGCATACTTACTTATAACAAGGATCCTATTGCCTTCCTTGGCAAGCACCAGCCACTCGATATCATCTTCACCATTTGATGTGCCACTATTTTGCTTATATGAACCGAAGTAAACAGAAGACCCAACTTTGAAGCTTTCAGCAGTTACCGTCTTTTCTCTCCCCGCAGGTTTTCCGGCATGCGCTTCAGCGATCTCACGCCTGCAAGTCTGTATTCCGGCAGCATTGTTCAGTTTCTCGTAGAAATCTTCCGGATCGCTATACCTGTTTTTGAAAATAGCTTGAAGACGATTCATGCGCATCTTCATGCCTCTCGGGAGTTCTACGTCCTCTCCGTAGACCATGAGCCTGTCCTTGTCAAGGTCTCTGGCATAGTTCAACTCATCACGGCAGTTCTGCGAATCAACAAAGTTGGTCGTGACGTATGCGATATAATATGAACACAACTCAATTTGGAGTGCTATGTTGTCATCCCACTCTGTCCCCGGATCTATTCCCTCATCGAACCAAACTCTATACCCGTTGCTCTGAAGGCGTCCGATTATCTCGAGCACCTCTTTAATGTCTTTGTGAGAATAACTGAAGAATATGAACTTGTCTTTTCCTTTATACGGTTTTACTCGCACTTGTGCATGCCCTTTCTGTCAGAAATGCTCCTGCATCACCGCAATGATCGTCTTTTATCAGTAGCCTGCGCTTATATCCACCAGATGCGTCAGTTCTTCGCCACGCGAGAAGCGTCTCAGGTTGTCGCAGAATATTTCGACAGTTCTGTCCACTGTATAAGGAAGTCCCATGTCCCCTGAGATGTGAGGCGTCACTATGCAGTTCCTGGCCGTCCACAGAGGATGGTCGGCAGGTAGAGGTTCCGGATACATGACATCTATAGCCGCTCCGGCGATCCTGCCCGAGTTGAGAGCGTCGACAAGCGCATCCTGATCTACTACAGTGCCCCTTCCCACGTTGATCACAAAAGTGTTTTCAGAAAGACATCCGATACGCTCCCTGCTCAGAAGCCCTTCACTTTCCGGAGTCCCCGGCACGCACAAAAGCAGCACGTCGAAAGACTCGCTGCTCATCACAGCTTCGAACTCATCTATCGTATGAGTCTCATCAAAGCCCGGCTGCGGGCGGCCGCTGCGGCTGAACCCGACCACTTTCTCAGCTTCGAGAGCCTTGAATCTCTTAGCGGCGTTCTGACCTATATTTCCGGTCCCCATTATGGCGATCCTGCTGCCTTTGATCGACCTTATCCTCAGATTCTGCAGCCATTCGCGTCTCTCGACCGCCTCAAAATATTCAGGCATGCGCCTCATCAGCAGGAGCGCCGCCATGACCGCGTACTCGGAAATGGCAAGGCCGTATGAGCCGGAACTGTTCGTCAAAGCGATCTTTCCACTGTCAAAAGCTCCACTCGCGATGAAGTGACCGACCCCGGCGGAAGACGAGTGGCACCATCTGAGATCCGGCATCTCGTCAAAAAGCACGGCATCATTGCAGTAGATAGCCTCCGCGTCCGACACTTTTCCCGAAGCCTCTTCATTTGTATCAAAAAAGCCTATTTCAAAGCCGCACTCCGCCGCTACTTCGGCCATGTGCCGCTTGTTTTCCTCTGAAAGGAATCTGAAGATCGCGTAACACTTTCTCATCCCGGACACCCCGTCTCCTTACTTTTGTCTGTCGCTTATGGCGGATCTGGCAACCTGTGTTCCGCTTTTTGCCAGTTCGCCGAATATGCTCAGCAGTTCCTTCTGCCGCTCTTTCGGCAGACCCTTTATCGATGACAGCATACGCTCTGCCGATCTGAACAGATTATCTTCCATCTCGCCGAAAGTATCCATGCCTGTCGCCTCAAAGATAGAGAACAGCGTATTTACGAACGACTCTCTCGACTCGTCGTCGATCTTGCTGAGCCAGTCCTGCTGAGATCTCTTTATGAAAAGCCCCAGGTCGGACTGCTCGGCCGTGACGAATCTGTTTCGCTCGACCTGCCAGCTGAACGCGTAATGCTGCCCGATGCCTTTTCCGCTGCTCTTGATCACCTTGTGAGTGCTTCCGCTCTTCAGCAGCATTCCAATGATCGACGTGTCCGGCACTATGCTCACGACCTTCGGGATGACACGCTTGTATCCCTCCTCGACCATGATCTCCTTGCGGAAGCCAGGTCCGTCATTAGTATACACTGTGATGATGCGGTCCTGCACTTTCCGGTCGCAGAAGGCGGACGCGAATACCGCGAAATTGCCTCCCTTTGAGTGCCCGCCGACACGCAGAGGCCTGCGCAGTTTTGAGCCGATCTCGTTGAGATAACGGACCGCGCTGCGCTGCCCTTCGGTCACCGGCATATAACTCATATTGAAATCTTCCTTCCATCCGACCACCGTGCTGCCGGTCCCCCTGAAAGCTATGAAAGCGCTGCCGTCGGGAAGAATGAAAGTCATCGCTGACATCTGCATGTCCTTGTCGGCGTTGACTATGTTCACGTATTTTGTGAGCTTTGTTGAGCGGAAACGCCTGCCGCTCAGCATACCGTCCATCAGGAGCGGCGCCCTGTCCACATGACTGTCTGAATCGATTGCTTCATCACGCGAGTGCGCCGCGAAGTACGCCTCATCGACATTCTTCAGCGGCACCCTGTCAAAACTGTCATCAAGTATCCCGTCAAAATCCGCGTACGCGAGTTCTGCCAGGACCAGATTATCCACCTCGTTGAACGGATCGACGGAAAGAGGTACGTCGGCTCTCCATTCGAGATAATCAAATATGTCTGCCATTTTTCTCCTTTACCTGTTGTTATATCTTGTATTTACGCGCCGAGCGTCGGCTGGTCGTATTTGAACAGTATGCAGTTGATGTCGTAGATATCGTAGTTTTTCGTTTCAATGCAATACTCGATTAT
>SVDB01000014.1:20396-22176 GCA_015058065.1 Clostridiales bacterium | reverse complement strand
TGCGGTTTTCAGGCTATTTTTGCCTGTCAGTCGTGGATCTCGATGGTGTAATTGCCTTTCTTTGGCTTGAAGCATCCGATCACGGCCGTTTCACAGCCTCTTTCACCGAGCTGCTCCGTAAGTCTCGGCAGCTGATCCTCATTCACGGCTATCAGCAGGCCTCCTGACGACTGAGGATCGTAGAGACAGTCGATGCGGGCTCTGAGTTCGGCATCCCTGTCAGGATCTTTCGAAAGGAATTCCA
The DNA here is from genome assembly GCA_015058065.1 of Clostridiales bacterium. GTDB lineage: Bacteria > Bacillota > Clostridia > Peptostreptococcales > Anaerovoracaceae > Crickella. Next base: position 21,932 of record SVDB01000014.1, on the reverse strand, counting down.
TGACTTCCTTTCCCGTGTAATCCTTGTTCCTGTACGCTCCCGCCGGGATTATTCCCATGGTCGCCATCTCTATGGCTTTAGGGAACACCGGTACCTTGTGGCTGTACAGTTCGAGTGTCACGTTCCCTGCTCTTGCCATCTCGGCAGCATGTCCTATGAGACCGAATCCCGTGATGTCGGTACATCCGTCTACCTTGACTCCCTGCATCGCCTCCCAGGCGTATTTGTTGAGGAATGCCATGGTCGCTTCTATCTCGGCGTTTTCTTCATCGGTCAGAAGGTCGACCTTTGACGCGGTAGTCAGGATGCCTGTTCCGATCTTTTTCGTGATCACCAGCAGATTGCCCGCGTTGGCACTGTTGCTGAGTATGTCGTCAGGATGCGCGAAGCCTGTTACGGACAGACCGTATTTCGGCTCCTTGTCGTCGATACTGTGTCCGCCGACTATGGTGGCTCCCGCTTCGCACACCTTATCATTGCCGCCTTCGAGTATCCCCTTTACCGCCTCGAGAGGAAGCTTTCCGTTAGGGAAAGTCAGAAGATTCATCGCGAGTTTAGGCTGTCCTCCCATCGCGTAGACATCGCTCAGGGCGTTCGCCGCGGCGATCTGACCGAACATATAAGGATCGTCCACTATAGGCGGAAAGAAATCCACTGTATTTATGATCGCTATGTCGTCGGTGAGTTTATATACGCAGGCATCATCGCTGCTCTCGAACCCGACGAGTATGCGCGGATCGCTGATCTTAGGAAGATCCGCTAAAAGGTTTGATAGGACTCCCGGCCCTATTTTGGCGCCTCAACCACCGGCACTTGTCATCTGCGTGAGCAGGACCTTTCCGGACGGATCGATGAAGTTCTGAGGTCCGGCCGGAGCATGTGAAGAAGCGCCGGACGCGCTTCCGTCTCCGTAAGTGGCCGGTTCTATCTTGCAGGCTAGTTTTTCCTTTGCCGCAGCTAATGTTTTTTCATCTATCTCTTTGCTCATGATCGCATATATGATAACATCTTTTTTCTTTTTTTTATACAATATATAGTGTTTTTTTCTATTGTCACGGCAATATATGATTTGTATAATAGGCGTAATGAAAATTTAAGGCTCGATAACGAAAGAGAGACAGTCATGGCTAAGCAAAGACAGATCATCCAGATCCAGGAGAAAGTGCCTCTGGGTAAAGGCATTCCTCTCTCCATCCAGCACACGTTCGCTATGTTCAGCGCTTCAGTGCTTGTACCTTACATCCTCGGGATAAGCCCTTCCATCGCCCTTCTCATGAATGGTATAGGAACGCTTATCTTTATTTTTGTCACCAAGGGCGGCGCGCCGGCATACCTGGGCTCGTCATTCGCGTTCATCTCACCTGCCCTCATAGTCATAGCACAGCCGGGGCTCGGTTACAGATACGCGCTTGGAGGTTTCGTCGTCACGGGACTGCTGATGTGCCTTGTGGCATTGATAATCAAATTTGTCGGTACCAAATGGATCGATGCCATCCTGCCTCCTGCGGCCATGGGACCTATCGTTGCTCTCATCGG
>SVDB01000014.1:3659-20296 GCA_015058065.1 Clostridiales bacterium | reverse complement strand
GGACTCCACAGATCAATGTTCGCTGACGGTTTTTCGACAGCCCTCTCCGGATTCTGCGGATCCTGCCCTACCACTACATACGGTGAGAACATCGGCGTAATGGCTATCACAAAGGTCTACAGTGTATGGGTAATCGGCGGAGCTGCCGTATTCTCGATCCTGCTCTCATTCATCGGCAAAGCATCGGCTCTCATCCAGACGATCCCCGGTCCTGTAATGGGCGGCGTGAGCTTCCTGCTCTACGGAATGATCGGAGCTTCCGGCATCAGACTGATGGTAGACGCCAAGATCGACTACTCCAAGGCCCGCAACCTCGCTCTCACATCCGTAGTATTCGTCGTCGGACTCTCCGGCATCGCGATCAACCTCGGACAGGTACAGCTCAAGGGAATGAGCCTGGCAGCCGTCGTCGGAATGCTGCTCGGACTGATCATGTACCTGCTCGACAGAGGCAAACTCACGAATGAGTATGAGGACGCTGACGAAGAAACTGATGACGAGATCAGAGACGGAGCGAAGACATTCGCCTCGACAAGATAAGCATAATCAGCAAAAAAGTATGAGTCGTTTTCACAAACGGCTCATTTTTTTACGCGTGATTTATGATACTATTATCCGGTAAGCAATATATAACTCATATAACATGGAGGAATGCATAATATGTCAACAGAGAGGATACTCGTCATGAATCTCGGCTCTACATCAAGCAAGATAGCCGTATATGACGATGAAAAAGAAGTGTTCAACGAAACACTGCGCCATACTACGGAAGAACTCGCTCCTTTCGATGACGTGACCGAGCAGTTCGATTTCCGTAAAGATAAGATATTTGAGTCGCTCGAAAAGAACGGCATCCCTGTCGACACGCTCACAGCGGCCGTTTCAAGAGGCGGCAACATCATCGCCTGCCCTCACGGCGCCATCAGCATCGACCAGTCAATGATAGACTACCTCACAAGGCCTGAAGACATGGCGAAACATCCGTCAATAATCGGAAGCATGATAGCTTTCGATCTTCATAAAGAAAAAGGCATCCCTATCTGTATCTATGACGCGATAGGAACTGACGAAAAGATCCCTGTATGCAGGGTCAGCGGCGTTCCTGAACTCCCTCATTTTACAGTCGGCCACACTCTCAATACGCGCGCCATGGCGATCAAGTGCGCCGAAGAAAAGCTCGGCAAGAAGTTCGAGGAATGCACTTTCATCGTAGCGCATCTCGGCGGCGGCAGCGCCATCCGTCTCTATAAGGACGGCGTCAACATCGACAGCGTAAACGACGACGAAGGAAACTTCACTCCTGAGAGAGGCGGTGGAGTCGGAGCAAAGGGTCTCGTCGACCTCTGCTACAGCGGCAAGTACTCACATAAGGAAGCCATGAAGCTCTTCCACGGAAAAGGCGGACTGATCGCCCATCTCGGAACAGCTGATGCCCGCGAGGTCGAAAAGATGATCGCTGACGGAGACGGATACGCGGCAATAGTTTACGAGGCAATGTGTCTCAATGTCGCCAAGGACATCGCGAAACTGGCAGCAACTGTTTGCGGCAAGGTTGACCGCATAATCCTCACGGGAGGCATTTCATACTCCAAGTACGTAGCTGATTACATCACGGAGCATGTCGGGTTCATCTGCCCTGTCGAAGTGATGGCCGGTGAATACGAGATGGAAGCTCTGGCAGCCGGCTGCCTCAGAGTGCTTCGCGGAGAAGAAGAACTGCAGGACTTCGGAGAGATCGCCGCGACCGCGAAGGACCGCATCCGCATCTATCCGGGAGTAGAGCCGTACACAGCGCCTGAGCGTTAAAGATGAGGTGATGTAAAGTTTTCTTTACACATTCTGACATTACAATCAAAAACACGCATCGATGCTTTAAAGCATGGTGCGTGTTTTTCCGTATGCAGTGTTTAATTATTTCAGTCCGAATCTCTTTCCGAGATTGTCCCACGATTCACGCGATCTGTGTATCATCTCGTTCTTTCCGCAGAATGACGCTCTCACCCATCCCGGGCCGGAGAACGCGCGGCCCGGAGTTATGAGTATCCTCTCCTCTTTCGCCGCGTTTACGAATACCATTTCATCTTCAACAGGTGACTTGATCCACATGTAGAAGGCTCCCTGCGGGTAGATGCATTCAAGGCCTGCGCCTGTCACGATCTCATACAGATCCTTAGCGTTTTTCTTATAATAGTCAAGATCTGATCTGCACTTGAGACATCTTTCGACTATGAGTTCCTGTATGGTCGGAGCGTTGGTCCCTCCGAGCACTCTGCCTGCCACCACCAGCGCCTCAGCGAGTTCCTGATGTCCTTCAGCGCATTTAGGGACTGCCACATAGCCTATGCGGTCTCCCGGCATCGACAGGGATTTTGACCACGAGTACGCGATGAGTGAATCAGCGTAATAATCTCCCGGGAACGGAACGTCCTGATCGGTATATACCAGTTCTCTGTAAGGCTCATCACAGATCAGATAGATAGTATGTCCGAACTTCTCCTCAGCCTCTCTGAGGACGTCAGCGACAGCGTCAAGAGCCTCTCTCGAATAGATTTTTCCGGTAGGATTGTTCGGGTTGTTGAGCATCACTGCCTTGACCTCAGGGACAAGGATCTCTCTGAGGGCTTCAGCGTCCGGATCGAAGTTGAGTTTTTCGTTTGCAGGCACAACCAGAGTACCCGCGCCCCAGTTGAGAGCCCAGTTGCCGTATTCAACGAAATAAGGCGCGAATACGACCAGTTTGTCTCCCGGATCGAAAATGCACTTATTGATCATGTTGATCGAATACGCGGCTCCGCAGGACATTATGATATGATCCACATCGAAATAGTCTCCGCCCGCCCTCTCGTTCAGGTCGTCGGCGATCGCCTTTCTGGTGGATTCATATCCCGCGTTCGACGGGTATCCGTGTACATACAAAGGATCGAGTGTATGATTAATCTCATCGATGGCGTCGAAGACCTCCTGCGGCGGCTTCAGTCCCGGGTTGCCTATACTGAAGTCGTACACATTCTCCGCGCCGTATACTTTTGCCATCTTTTTACCTTCCTCGAACATCGCTCTGATCTGCGAGCTGCCCGCAAGGAACGGTTTCATGCTGTTGGAAATCATGTGGGAATACCTCCTGAGCAATAAAAACGATTTGTTTCATCCGCGTCCTGAACTGCCCTTTTTCCTCTTCAATTGTACCACATATAAACTTGCAATATGTCGCTTTTTGTTTGATAATTAGTACAGTAAATCAGCGCTGCCGCGGTATGTGCGGCAGATGTTTCCTGACGCTGTTTATTCATTACTTGGAGGAAAAAAATGGCAAAATATGATTGGAGCAAGTTCGGTCTGCATATCCCTCAGATCATGCTGCCGAAAGAAGGAACGGACTATTTCAAATGGGCTGTCGTAGCATGCGACCAGTTCACATCCGAGCCTGAGTACTGGGAAAAGGTCGAGGAGATCGTAGGCGACGCGCCTTCGACACTTAGACTTATGCTACCTGAGCTTTACCTCGACAAGCCGGGTGAGGCCGAAAGAATAAAAGACATCCGCGCCGCGATGGACAAGTATCTCGCTGACGGCACTCTCAGAACGATGGCGCCGGGCTGCATGCTCATCAAGAGGACCGCTGAAGGCCGCTCACGTCTCGGTCTGGTGATCGCGACTGACCTTGAGGCATATGACTTCAGCAAGGGTTCGAACTCTCTCACAAGAGCTACAGAAGGCACCGTAGTTGAGCGTATACCGCCTCGTCTCAGGATCAGAGGCGACGCCCCTATCGAGATGCCGCATATCCTTATCCTGATCGACGACCCTAACAAGACAGTCATCGAACCGCTCGTAAATCAGCAGAGAGAGGTCATCTACGACACAGACCTCATGATGGACGGCGGACACATCACCGGTTCATTCATCGAAGAGAAGAACCTCGAAGGAGCGAAAGAAGCCCTGTCCGCGCTTTACGACAAAGCCGAAGAGAAATACGGCGCCGGTCACGTTATTTTCCAGGCCATGGGAGACGGCAACCACTCACTGGCTACCGCGAAGACCGCGTGGGAAAACATCAAAAAGACTCTATCTCCTGAGGAACTCGAGGGACATCCTGCGAGATACGCTCTCTGCGAGATCGAGAACATCCACGACGACGGTATCGTCTTCGAGCCGATCCACAGAGTCATCTTCGCTAAGGAAGGACAGTCCGGCATGGATCTCGTCAACAAGCTCGTCGACCACCTCGACAGACTCAACGGCAAGGCATATCTTGCTGACGCTGACGCAGCGGTACCTGAGGGCGCTTTCGAGATCCCTTATATCACCGGAGCTCAGAGAGGCAAGATCATCATCGAGCAGCCAGAGAACAAACTCGAGGTCGGTGCGCTGCAGGCCGCTCTTGACATAATGGTCAAAGAAGAAAAAGTCTGCGACATAGACTACATCCACGGCACAGCTGCTGTTGAAAAGCTGTCCGTCAGAGACGGAAACGCCGGATTCATGCTTCCGCCGATGGACAAGTTCATGCTCTTCCCTGCTGTCGCTGCTGACGGAGCTCTTCCGAGAAAGACATTCTCCATGGGAGAAGCGAACGAAAAGAGATATTACATCGAGTCACGCTATATCTCTAAATAAAGCGGCTCAGAAAGGCGTAAACCCGCCTGTAACAAAAGAACTGACGCAGATCGATATCTGCGTCAGTTTTGTTTTTTCTTGTCTCTGAGGTCAATATACGGTGAATTGCTTGTTGACAAGCGTCATGGTCTGGGCAGTATCCGTCGCGATCACCTGATATGTATATGTCCCCTTTTTCAGCTTTCCGAATTTTATCTTGCTGTCCAGCTTTTTCACATTGAACGTTTTGGCGTTCGGCTTCTTTGACGCCTTCACGACCACGTTCCCTTCGCTGTCCAGTATCCTTACGGTCACTTTCCTGATCTTTTTGTTTGACTTGACCGTTCCCTTTATAGTGTAGGATTTGCCTTTCTTTATTTTTGAAGGAGCCTTGACTGATTTGATCTTCAGCGTACTCGCTGCAGCCTTCGATACTTCGGGATCACTCGCGGACGTGCTGCCGGAAGTGTTCACCTCACTGATATACCAGTATTTAGTGACTTTCTTTATATTGAGCATCGTCGTTTCGTTCCACGGCTGAATGCCCTTATTGCTGAGCCCCGTATTGCGGCTCGAGTCAGCGGCATATACCACCCCGTTCCTTACAGTCACTACAAGAACTCCGTGCGTGCCTGTCGTCGCCGCGTCTTCTCCGTGCACGACTATTCCTTCCGGATGTACCCTGAGCAGGTTCTCGATCTCCTTTATCCTTGCCGATTCTCCGTTTCCGCTGAAATATCCGCATTCGACCTTATAGACAAGGCCTTCGGTATCCACCTTGAACGAATTGCGCAGCAAGCCAAGCGTCGTGGCAAGACTCCGGAGTGAACTGTTCGTTATCTTGGTCCAGTCTCCGGTCCCTTTTATTATGCATGCCCTGCGTATCATCATCTTGGTAGCCGTCAGGACGCAGTCTCCGCTCTTATAATCCGAAGCAGGAGTATAGTAGACCGCCTTGTCCTCGATCGGTGTCTGTCCGGCAAATACAGGCGCGGGCATCACTGATATCACCAGCGCCAAAGTCATCATTATTACGATCAGTTTCTTCTTCATACAGGTCCTCCGCACGTCAAAGAATAGACACGCGCAGTCTGAACGTAAACCAATCTAAATACATGTTATGCGCATCTTAATATATTGAAATAATATGTCGCGGCAGGCACAGGTTTCGGCTTCTCCACCGTTTTTGTGATGCTGCTTATGTACCAGTACCTCGTCACCAGGCTCGGTTCGAGCATCGTAGTATCAGACCACTTCTGTATACCTTCGCTGAAGATCCCCATATTATACGAAGCGTCCACGGCATATACTTCTCCGCCTTCGACTCCTACGACAAGCACTCCGTGAGTCCCCGTGCTTGCCGCCCAGTCTCCGTGTACTACTATGCCTTCAGGATGTTCTCTGAGGAGAGCTTCGAATTCTCCGATCCTCTCAGCGTCAGTCGTTCCACTGAATGTTCCGAAGCCGATCCGGTAGATCATCCCCTCGGATTCAAAGCAGAAATCGCTCAGCAGGCATCCATCCATCGTAGTAGCCTCAGGTCTGAGGACTTCATTGGTGATCTTGTCCCATCCCGTCTTGCCGTTCATGATAGCGGCTCTTCTGATCATCATCCGGGTCGCGGTCAGTATGCAGTCACCCGGGATGTAATCGGTTTCCTCAGTGTAATACGTCGTCTCGCTCACAAGCGGGTCAGTTCCTGCATATGAAGGTACCGACGCAAACATAACGAACACGATCATTGTCAGTGATAAAACAGTGATTATCTTTTTCATGGTTTTTTCCTCCATTTCCAAAGCAAATAATTCCCCACTGTGACACAGAATAATCGCGCTGTCTCTATTCGTAAATGAATCTAAATGCTTGTTATGGCCAGTCTTAACAGATTGAAATATTACTGAAATACCATCTGATCGATCACAAAAAAACAAGTGCAGGCCCCTGAGCCTGCACTTAAGCGTTTTATTCAGTTATCTGATAAAGCCTGAGCACTTACGCAGCGTGAGCGTCTCTTTCTCTGGCCTTGTCGAATACCGCCCTCTCCTTATCGAGAGTCGGTGTGACCTTCGCTACGATGAACGCTACGAGTCCGCCGCAGATGAATCCAGGCAGCAGTTCGTAAACGCCTGTCGATGCTGAGAGTCCGCCGAACAGCCAGCCGAGGTCAACGATGAAGCCGGCGAGGATACCCGCGATAGCGCCCTTGTAGTTGAACTCTCTCCAGAAGAGCGACAGGATGATGACCGGTCCGAACGAAGCGCCGAACGCGCCCCATGCGTTCTCTACCAGATTCATGATAGCCTGAGCTCCGGCTCCCTTCGAAGAAGCGATCAGGTAAGCGATGACTGCTATGACGACTACTACGATACGTCCTACCAGTACGGCTTCCTTCTCACTTACGTTCTTCTTGAACTGTGTGTACAGGTCAGCTGTGAACGAGCTGGATGCTACGAGCAGCTGCGAGTCCGCTGTCGATACCGATGCCGCGATGATGGCCGCGAGCAGCAGTCCCGAAAGAGCTGCCGGGAAGTACTTCCTTGCCATGGCGATGAAGACGATCTTCTGCATTCCATATGGGAGCAGTTCGTCCGCTACGAGCATTCTGCCCATATAAGCGATGAGGCATGCACTTCCGAGCGAAATGATTACCCAGATAATGGCAATAGTCGAGGACTTCTTGATCTGCGAAGGCTTCTCGATCGACATGAATCTTACGATGATGTGCGGCATTCCGAAGTATCCGAGACCCCAGGCCATTCCTGTAGCGATATCCTGCCAGCTCGCGCTGAAGAGTCCGCCGCCGAAATCACATGTGACTATCGCGCCGCTCGCGTCTGTGTACTCATATACCTGACCGAGCAGTGACGTATCGAGCTGCTGGTGTGTTGCGACTACAGCGATAGGAACCGCCATGAGCGCGATCATCATCAGCATGCCCTGGAAGAAGTCTGTCCAGCATACAGCGGTGAATCCTCCGAAGATCGTGTAGAATACGATCAGCAGAGCGAAGATCACCATCGCAGTAGTTGTCGAGATGTTCGGGAACAGTGTTCCGAATACTGTCGTGCCGGCTACGAAAGCGGAAGCGACGTAGATGGTGTATGCGAAGAGGAAGATCAGAGCACAGATGACCTGCAGTGTCTTGCTGTCAGCGTCGAATCTGTTCGCGAGGAACTGCGGGATCGTGATCGAGTCGTTAGCTTCCTCAGAGAATACTCTCAGTCTTCTTGCGCAGAGGATCCAGTTGAGCGCGGTACCGAGAGCGAGTCCGATACCGATCCAGATCTGTCCGAAACCGAATGCCAGGATCGAACCCGGGAGTCCCATCAGCAGCCAGGCCGACATGTCGGAAGCCTGAGCTGAAAGAGCGGCTACCCATGGACCCATGGCACGTCCGCCGAGGAAGTAATCCTCCTGGCTTCTTTGCTTATCCTTGATGTAGAAGTAGATAACTACTCCCATCAGGGCCACAAAGTACAGAATAAAAGTCAACATTTCAGAATTCATATAATACTCCTTTTCTATTGTCACCTCTTAGCTGTTTTCGAGTTTTTATTTTTTACGGCGTTCACACGATCCGGGTTATCTTTATTGATTCGAACCGTCGCAATAAGAATGGGGTTGGTGACAATATACAATTATGCATATATTATCGCCTCTCCCAAGCTTTAAGTCAATCTAAAATTGACATTTAGTTATCGTTTATTAACGATGTTATTAGCGGTCACGCTTTAATGCACTAAATTTAGTTGTTGAAATTTCAATGCTTTTAGCTATTATTCCTCTCTCTTTTATTCTACTTTTCTTGTTAATTATTTAACGATTTTGACGGTCCATTCCCCTCCCGTCTTTGCATAAAAACCATGATAAATAAATAATCATCATTTACTTTGATCCAGTCTGATGAAATAATAAAAATGTACAATAATCCGGTGAACATTATTAAGGAGGTAAATACAAATGGGTGATCTTTTCGATCTCAAAGGCAATGTCGCTATCGTAACAGGCTGCTCCACAGGACTCGGAGTTCAGATGGCTAAGGCGCTCGCGCGTCAGGGCTGCAATATAGTAGCTGTAGCGCGCCGTCAGAACCTCATCGAGGAAGTAGCCGCTGATCTCGCAAAAGAGTTCGGAGTAGAAACTCTTGCTGTCAGATGTGACATCACAGATACAGAGATGGTAGAGAATGCCGTTAAGACCGTTCTTGACAGGTTCGGACGCATCGACATCCTCATCAATAACGCCGGCACCGGCGCCGTAGCACCTGCTGAAGACATCACGGACGACCAGTTCATGAACGAGCTCAATATCGACCTCTTCGGAACGTTCAAGATGGCGCGCGCTGTGGCAAAGCAGGCTATGATCCCTGCAAATTACGGACGTATCATCAACATCGCTTCGATGTACGGCCTCGTAGGCAACAAGGTCGCTCCTGCTTCCCCTTATCACGCCGCAAAGGGCGGTGTGGTCAACCTGACCCGCGCTCTCGCTGCTGAATGGGGCAAGTACGGTATCTCAGTCAACGCTATCTGCCCTGGATATTTCTATTCACCGCTCACAAGAGAGACTCTCGACAGCGAGTTCTTCCAGGCAAACGCCAAGACCATGATCCCTATGGAAAGATATGGTGACGAAGGCGAACTGGATACCGCAGCCATCTTCCTGGCATCCCCTGCCACCACATATGTGACAGGTGTGATGCTCCCGGTCGACGGCGGATATACATCGATGTAGAATCAACCACAAACCAAAGGAAAGACGCGAAGGATATGCGGTCCTTCGCGTCTTTTTACGCCCTTCTTGAGGGCTTATGCTGCTGACATGTCAATGTCTGTTAATTCAGATTCAGCCTCTTCTCCATCAGATACTTGCAGATGAAGAAATACAGTGTCGAGAACAGTACTGTCATGATGATCCCCGGTACGAAGACGCTGTTGAGATCCATGAAGCCATCTTCAGCGTACTCCATTTTCATCATCAGTGGGATAAGCACCATAGTCGCGACGGTGTTTTCGAATATCATGATGAGTATGTACGCTCCGATCCCCATAAGGCCAACGTGGTTAGGGACCTGATGTCCGATGGTGACCGCCGCGTAGATCTGCATGATTGTCTTCACGGCCGATGCGATCGTGAGTATCAGTATCTCGAAGAAATACAGCCAGAAATGCTCAGGCCAGTCGATATCAATAGCCATCAGTTCGCGGAACATTTCTATAAGATCGATGTGCGCGCCCGAGACGATGATCGCGCCTATCGCTATCAGGATAGCTGTAAGAACCGCCACCAGCATCGTCACGAATATCCAAAGCAGCGCTGATATCGCCTTGTTGCCTATGTGAGCGGATACGCTCACCGGAAGTACATGATTGAAATACGCTTCGTCACCCAGCAGGCTGTTGTTATATCTCTGCACTATCAGGACTATGGTCATCACGAAGATGGCTGTAGCGATAGCGGTATACAGAAGCGCGGATATGACCACCATATATTCAGTCTTTGATTCCGCGGACTGTGTCGTCAGTCCGAGCAGCAGTGCTGTTGCAGCCCAGGCCGCGTACAGCGGCAGCAGTTTGCGTCCCATCGCCGGGATCTCATACTTAAGCAGTTTACCTAACATTTGAACACCTCCCTGAAGAGCTTGTCTACACTTTCACCCTTCTCCTCTCTAATCTCATCCGCGGCCTTGTGAAGGATTACCCTGCCTTCTTTGAGGAACACAACATCGTCAAGCACCGACTCGACATCCGCTATCAGATGCGTCGAGATGATCACTATGGCGCTCTCGTTATAGTTCGAAATGATCGTTTTCAGGATGTAGTCTCTTGTTGCCGGGTCGACACCGCCGATCGGCTCATCCAGCAGATATACCTCTGCCTGTCTGGCCATCACCAGACAGAGCTGCAGTTTCTCTTTTGTTCCCTTCGACATCTTTTTCATCGTCTGCTTGCGGTCGATACCGAGGTCATCCACCATCGCTTCGGCTTTCTGTCTGTCAAAGTCAGTGAAGAAGTCCTGATAAATGTCCATCAGCTGCGAAGATGTCATATAATCCGGCAGCGCGTTCCTGTCTGGCAGATAAGCGACCACTTTCTTGGTCTCTATTCCCGGTTCCAGCCTGTTTATTGTCACGCTGCCTGCTGTAGGCTGAAGCAGACCGTTAAGGATCTTTATGAGCGTCGTCTTGCCGCTGCCGTTCGGTCCGAGCAGTCCGACTATCTGTCCCTTCTCGAGCTTGAGCGATACGCTGTCGAGCGCGGTAAGGTTCCCGAATTGTTTTGTCAGATGATTTATCTCTATTCTTGCCATTGTCATCGCCCTCCTCTACTTGATGTCCTCGAGCCATCTTTTGACGGCTCCGGCGATGTCAGTTCCCGACATCCCTATCTTGCGGAGTTTATCGACAAACTCCTCGAAATATTTTCCGGCAAGTTCCTCATGCAAAGCTTTCAAAACTCTCTCCTCCTTAGTTACGAATCTTCCGCTGGTGCGTTCCGAGAATACAAGTCCCCTTCTTTCGAGCTCGGCCAGCGCCTTCTGCATCGTGTTGGGATTGACTCCCGCATCCATTGCCAGATCTCTGACTGACGGCAGTTTCTCACCGGGCTCGTATGCCCCGCTGGCGATACGCATCGTCATTTCATCTATGATCTGGGAATAGATCGGCACTCCGTTCTTGAAATCCCATTCCATGTTTTCTTCCTTTCTGCTGTCCGGCCGCGCTGTCTGACAGTATTCCGCGGCCGGTTATTGTGATACGTATATACGCTTGTTTTGTATTATTGTATTAACTACTTAGTACAATAATACATGTCTTATGTCCTGTCAACCCCTATTTTCAAAATAGATGGACGATTGTTTACAGGCAAACCGGAATGCTGCTGCAAAAGAAAAGCCCCGGCATTGAACTGACCCCAAAAAGTTAGACTTTTGGGGGTCAGTTCACTTTCGGCCGGGACTTTTACCAACGATCCTTTTCCCCGCGTCAGCGGGGATCATCTCATTATTATTTAATGTGTCTTTTCGTATCGTCCGCTTACTTTCCGCACTGCGCAGCGGTAACTCCGAGGTATATGGAATATGGAGTGTTACTGTTATCCGTTACCACTATTTCTTCGATGCGCATCGGCGAAGGAGTGTAGAACCATTCCTCATAGTCTGTTTGTCCCTCTACGGAATCAAAATCCCAATAATACCAATCGCCGTTGCTTTTGTAATAGATACGGTAATGGTCAGCATTCAGTTCTTCAAATGAAAAAGATATCTGGATCTTCCTGACGTCTTCAAGAGGCGGGTTCAGTCCCCAGATCGGGTAATTCCAGTCTCCGATGACGTAATTACTTCCTGTCCAGTCTCCGCTGACATCATATGTCATTCCCTTGACATCGCCTGTGGTCTCGCCGCAGCGCGCGCAGGTCTGAGGTTCGTCATACGTCGCTTCCATCCAGTCGTGCCCGAGCGCAGGCTTGACCTCTTTATGGCAGATCTTGCAGATCGCAGGTTCAGTGCAGGTCGGATCATCATATATGTGATAGAAGTTGTAGAATAGAACTCCTCCGACTATCAGGAACGCGACGATGCCCAGAGTAACCCACAGGCCTGTCTTCTTGCCCTTTTTCTTTGGCTTTGGATCAGGAGCGCCGGGAACCCCATACGCTCCTTGCGCGTAGTTGTTATACTGCGTACCGGCTGCAGGACCCTGCGGAGCCGTATAAGGTATATCCTGAGGCGCAGTATAAGGTGCGCCTTGCGGAGCTGTGTAAGGTGTGTCCTGCGGCGCGGAAAAAGGTGTACCCTGCGGCGCGAATGCATTCTGTCCGGCTGCAGCGGCTGTGTATGCTGTATTCATACTGCCTGTCACCTGCACTGCTACCGTTCCGAGCAGGAAGCCATTATCGGCTCTCAGTTCGAAGGAGCTTCCTGCCGGCGTCCCCGCGGGGATGGTGATATGATAACGCTGATTTCCCAGCATGACTTCTTTGACGCATCCGGCCAGCGCTTCTTCTGCTGTGAGCTGCAGTATAATCGGACCTCCGCCCTGTCCATAAACATTATCCATATAATAACCCCCGTTCTTTGCTAAAAATGCGATATCCCTTTTTCAAAAGACCTTGCTGAGGTCTTTGCTGCCTGATTGTTTTATAAAGAATTATTTCTTTCGTTTCCGTCACGGAACGGCTCGCCCGGATAATTCACAGGCGGCATCGGCTGTTGCGGCGATGGTACCTGTTGCTGCGGCGCTGCGTATTGCTGTGGCGGCACCGGTTGCTGCGGCGCTGCATATTGCTGTGGCGGCACCTGTTGTTGAGGCGATCCGTATTGCTGCGGCGGCACCGATTGCTGCGGCGCTCCGTATTGCTGTGGCGCTCCGTATTGCTGCGGCGGCATCGGTTGCTGCGGCGCTCCGTATTGCTGTGGCGCTCCGTATTGCTGCGGCGGCATCGGCTGGAACGGTGACTGAGGCGGCACCGGTGGTACCGGCGGCTGCGGCGGTGTTTTTTTGCGGCGCCGTATCAGCAGGATCGAAACAATGGCAGCGGCTGCGATGACTGCCGGAATGATGATCCATAACGGATTGAACCCGCCGCCGCCCTGCGGTGTTGTCTGCAGATGATCGTCCACGAAGAGCACTGCGGTGTCAGGAAGTGTGCATCCCTTCGACTCGACATATGCTGCCATATCTTGCTCGACAAGTTCGAAGCTTCGCGGTCCGTAAGTGAGTATCACCGTGTGGAATTCCTCTTCATCAAATTTATCGCCCAGAGCAGCTGTGGTACGCGCTCTCAGATCCCAGAATCTCGCCATTCCGTATCCGTATGGAACAAGAGCCCCCGGATATGCCGTGGCATAGTCATAGTAATTGCTGATGGTATCGCTGCGCAGACCCAGATCATTCATCCATGCGCTGAGTTCGTCTTGCTTGTAGCCGAGCCCGTTGGCCGCGATATCCACCGCGGCGCATATCATGTAGGAGAGCATTTCCTCGCAGGCAATGCTTTCCGCGCTTACTTCATCAAGTCCTGAACGGGACAGCATTATCCTCTCAACATAGTTTGCCCAGCCTTCCGTATATCCGATCACCGACAGAGCCTGCAGCACCTTCGGATTTCCGGCGTCCTGGCACCATGTCATCTGATAGCAGTGTCCCGGGAAGCCTTCGTGAGCAAGTGTGTAGTACAGCGTATTGATATCGCTCACAGAGTCTCCGTTGACATGTATCACGTTATCATTGATATCGTCGATAGGCGCCTCTATATAGTACGCCATGGCGTCCTCAGCGACGCTCTCATCCAGATAAGCGAGTTCATAGTCGACATTCGGTCCCTCAGGGAAACCGTCGAGATGCGCCCTGAGATATTCGATCACCTCGTCAAGTGTCTCGAGGTTTTCTATCGTGGCAGGTTCATCAAAGTCAGGATTGTCCTGCAGCATCTGGAAATAGTAATCAACTACATCTTTGATGCATTTTGTCAGGAATTCGAATTCTTCCTGCATGGAATCGTCCGAACTCGACTGGAACCTCAGATATTCCGCGTAGTAAGCCGGTCCATCCGGATAGTCCGCGACTGCGACATCGACTGATCTGCTGCCCCTTAAGCCTTCGAGCGTCTCTCCGACCTTCTTGTACGCAGGTATGATCTGTTCAAGGATGATCTTCTTGTTCTGCTCTTCGTATTCGGCCTTCGCGTCTTCATCCAGCCACTCCAGATCATCGAGATTATTGTTGAATACGACGATCATCTCATTCTCTTCACCCGCGGCGACGAATTCGTCTATATCGTCGAGTACTTCATCCAGACTGTCGTCAGGCATGAAATAGCCTTTCGCAGCCTGCTGCTTTGTCATTTCGAGCATCTGGTCGATATAGCGCGGATAGTCCTTGAGAAGAGTAAAGTAATCATCGATATCTTCCGTGCCGTAGAACTTGAAATTCTCGAATATATCTTTGCAGTTATCGAAGGATCCGGTCATCGGTCTGAACATTTCCTGATGATCCGGATATTTCTCCATACCTATCACCTGCTCGCAGTAATCTTCGAACACCAGATAGGCATGCTGCTGAGCCTCGTCGAGGGAGTCAAAATCGAATTCATGAAGCTTATCGAGCGACTTCTGCGTTTCGGCAACATCTTCCTCAAATTCCTCATACGAAATATCGCCGAACGTCACTTCAGGCTTTTTGAGTCCGGCCGCCTTATAATCCTTGACAGTGTAGTGCATCGTGATGTAGTCATCCTCCATCAGTTCCTTCCACTCGCTGTCAAGAAATTCATCGAAATCGGTCCCTGCCGCGCGGGTCGTGACCGTGCCCGAAAGCACTATTACCGCGGACATTGCTAATACACCTAACTTCTTAAGTAGCTTTTTCATCTTGACCTGTTTACCTTCTTCCCGCTTTTACTCTTGGGCCGCTTCGCGGTCTTCTCATACGCTTCTGCTGTCTTTGTGAAGCCCGTAAAACTGACTCCTGCAACATCTCCCGGGCTTCCTCCGGGGATCTTTTTACGGGAGCCGGCTTCACGAGCGCCCGTATCTTTTCACGTATTTTATTAATTAATTCCAACGTTGTCCCCTCCAATCATGTATTGTCCTCTTCGTTTATGTCCTGGAATCGCTTTCCCCACACATTGGTCAGTGACATCACGGTAGCGAACGAACCAGGATCTGTCTCGGCCACAAATTTCTTTATCTTGATGCTTTCAGCCGGCGTGCATATGACACTGAGTGTCCTGCGCTCTTCTTTGGTATATTCTCCTCGTGAGACATGTGAAGTTACCGCCCTGTTTACATCTTTGAGGATGAACTCCGTTATGATATCCGATTTTTCCTTTGAGCTCGTTATTATGTCGAACTGTACGAACTTTCCGATATATCCTACTGTGATGATCGCGATCACTCTCGCCGCGACTACGGCAGTGATTATGGCGTACAATGCGGTATTCATGTCGAACACGAACGCTGACACCCCGATGATCACTACGTCGATCATCATCTGTATGTCGCCCGTTCTCATATGATTCAGCATCGTATGTTTGAGCACTCTCGCAATAGTATCGCTGCCTCCCGAGGAATACCCGCCTATATAGCCGACTCCGGTCGCGATGCCGTAAAAAGCGCCTATCAGGAGCGCGGCAAGAAGCGGATCGGGCTTGCTGAGCATTTCATAGTCTACGCGTTCAAATATGAACAGCATGATCGGATACGCGAAACCAAGCGCGATTATGCGCTTTACCTCTCCTTTTCCCATCGTGAAATACGCGACTGCGAGAACTACCATCGACAGGGCGTAATACACCAGAGAATAACTTACCGGAAAAAAATGAGTGATCAGTCTGGCAATGCCCGGCATGCCTCCTGATGTCATTCCGTTCGGGATCATCACGAATATCTGTACGGATGAGCCGAAGAAGGCCGACACTATGACGATCAAGGCCTCCCTTAAAAATCTCAGAGCCTTGTTCTCAGGCTTTTTCCACATTATCTTATATCTCCCGGTTCAAGGTTTATCATGAACATCAGTCCCAGGCCACCTGATCGCGGTAGCTGCCGAACGGTGTTACCGGCAGGTAAACGCGCATCTTGAATTCGCGGCCGTACTTAGGGTCATCTTCAACAACTATTCTGAAACAGACGGCCCAGCCGCCATCAAACGAGAACTGAATGGTATTGTTCGATATCTCACCGTATTTGCCTGTAGCGAACCTTACGTCAAGAAGATCGTTCGGGAGTCTCACCATAGGGATAGTGTGATTACTGTTCGCAGGCATGCATCCGAGTCCGCCGTGAGCATTGACAGCGCCGATACGCGTGATCTCGAGTTCATCGATCGGCTTTATAAAGTAATAGTCGATCCTGCCGTAGAAGTAATCGATCAGTTTCTGCGGCGCCTCAGGATGATACTTGAAGATCCTCGGCATTTCAAAGCCTATCGCTCTCAGCATAGGTGTGATGAGTTTTTCCTGCGCGAACTTCTCGTCCGCCAGAAGTCTTCTCCATGTCTCCCGGTCGAGAGGTTCTATCTTCATCAGAACATCATTGAC
>SVDB01000014.1:0-3559 GCA_015058065.1 Clostridiales bacterium | reverse complement strand
CGTTCGAACAGCAGGGAATCAGTCTTCCCGAGAAGTTCAAGCAGATTCGCCTTCCAGTGTTCGATCTCCGCCCTGCGCGCTTCGTCTTCAAGGCCTTTCCTGCGGATCGATCTGCGGATCATGCGCGTATATCCTATTATCCTGGCTTTGTCTTCTACCTCGCGGATCTTTTCTTCGTCTTCGGTCTCAAGGTATTCCTCAAGGACTTCACGCCAGAACCTCTTTGATGTCTCGAAATCGAAGCCCTGGAACTTCCTGATGACCTCGTGGTCCACTTCCGAGAAGCCGATGAAGGCGTTGAACATGGACGCGAGCTCAAATATCGGATTTCCGACAGCCAGCGTGTCCATGTCGATGAGCAGCACTTCGTCTCCCTGGAGTTCGAGGTTTTTCGTGTGGTAATCTCCATGGATCATATGGTCGTCATGAGGAACAGCCGTCACAAGATCCAGGAGTTTCTTTGCTGCTTCTTCAGGCAGATAGTCCTGCATGAACTCCGCCCAGCCAACCACGGTTTCTCTCATGTCCGGAAGCTTTCCTGCCGGTACAAGCGTGCTGTGGATAAGTTTGAGCATGTCGACATATTCTTTGACACACCAATCCAGCTTGTCAGGCTCATCCGAGATTATCTTCGAGAATGACCTGGCATTCAGGAGTTCAAACACCGAGCCGTAGTTGTCTCCGACTTTGACGACATCGTAGGAGATCGCCGTCGGTATCCCGAGTATCAGCGCGAGTTTTGCCACTTCGCGCTCATGCTGGATATCTTCGAGCGCTTCCGGATTATTATAGACTTTGACTACGTTATCACTGTCGATACGGTATATCGCGCCGTTAGCGCCGCGCCCTATCTCTTCGCAGCCTTCGACTGAAACGACCCTGTAGGCTTTTTCTACGGTCATCATCTCCGTAAAGCCTGTCATCTCAAGTATTTCATATATATCAGGCTTGACACCCGTGATCTTCATGTCCGGATGACTTTTCCTGATGTGGAGCAGTATGCGCAGGCCCGCGCTGGATATATACTCGAGATCGGAAGCGTCAAGTACTATCGCCTCACCGTCTTTCTCGGTGATCTGACTCAGAACTGACTGTTCGGTCTCGGCAGCGTTGCCTGAATCGATCCTCCCCTGGAGTTTGATCATAACGATTCACTCTTCCTTTCCCAAATCATGAATAATCTCTATCCGATGTTCAGGATATCCGTGAATCCCGTCACCTCAAAGATCTCCATGATGTTTTCATTGGCGCCGGTGATCCGTACTCCGCCTTTGGTCGCGAGACTCTTCTGCGCGGACAGCAGCACTCTCAGACCGGCTGATGAAATGTATTCCAGCTTTTCGAAATCGAGTACCAGTCCGTCAGATTCGTCTGTAAGTCCCTTGATCTCATTTTCCAGGTCAGGAGCAGTAACGGTATCCAGTCTGCCTTCCAGAACGATGACTGTCTTGCCGTTTTCCGCGCTTTTGCTGATGTTGAGCATTGATCTGTCCTCCGTTTTTAATAATCTGTTCATTCAGGGAATCTGTCCCCATAAATATCAAATCTATTATATCCTACACACTTCAAAAAGACACTAAAAAAACCACCGGACTTTACGTCCGGCGATAATTCGTGGTAGCGCATCAGGGAATCGAACCCTGGATTCCGCCGTGAGAGGGCGACGTCTTGACCTCTTGACCAATGCGCCACATTTTTATTGCGCAAGTGGTATTATAACCGAAACCCGCCCCGATGTCTACAATTAATTCAAATTAATCGAAGTTTTTATTTGTTGAAAGCGATAGTCGCTCTGACTGCCCTGTGCCAGCCTTCGAGCTTTTCCTTTCTCTCCTTTTCGCCGAGCGAAGGCTTGAATGTCATAGCTATCTCTTTGCTCGCGACTATGTCCGCGAGACCGTCGTAATATCCTACCGCGAGACCCGCAAGATATGCCGCGCCCAGCGAAGTCGACTCGATCGACGCGTATCTTACGATGTCGATGTCGGAGATATCCGCCTGGAACTGCATGAGCAGGTTGTTCATGGCCGCTCCTCCGTCCACTTTCAGAGCGGTTATCTCCTTGCCCGTGTCAGCTGTCATGGCTGTCAGAAGGTCTTCATTCTGGTATACCAGAGACTGAAGTGTCGCTCTGACGATATGCTCGCGGGACGTTCCTCTGGTGATTCCGAACATCGATCCTCTTGCTTCAGGATCCCAGTAAGGCGCTCCGAGTCCGACGAACGCAGGGACAACGTATACTCCGCCCGCGTCAGGTACAGACTTCGCTATATCTTCTGATTCAGGAGCTTCCCTGAAGAATCTCAGCTGGTCCCTCATCCACTGGACCGCGGCGCCGCATACGAACACCGAGCCCTCGAGGGCGTATGTGACCTTTCCGTCCAGGCCCCAGGCTATTGTCGTAAGCAGTCCGTTCTTGGACATTACCGGCTTATCTCCCGTATTGAGGAGCAGGAAGTTTCCCGTTCCGTATGTGCTCTTGACATCCCCTTCGTTGAAACACGCTTCTCCGAAGAGTGCCGCCTGCTGGTCTCCGGCGGATCCCGTGATAGGTATAGGGCCTCCGAAGATCTCATCGATGGTGTCTCCGAAATGCGCCGAGCACTCCACCGGCTCAGGCAGCATGCACATCGGGATATTGAGGAGCCCGCAGAGTTCCTCATCCCATTTGAGCGTATTTATGTCGAAGAGCATGGTCCTGCAAGCGTTGGAATAATCCGATACGTGCACCTTGCCTCCGGTCAGTTTCCAGATAAGCCAGCACTCGATCGTGCCGAAAAGCAGTTCTCCCTTCTCTGCTCTCGCCCTTACGCCCGGGACGTTCTCGAGTATCCACGCGAGTTTCGTGCCGCTGAAATACGGGTCGGCGAGCAGACCGGTCTTCTGCTTTATCATCTCTTCGTGCGGTTTCAGTTTCGCCGCGTAATCAGCGGTCCTCCTGCACTGCCACACTATGGCGTTGTACACCGGCACTCCCGTCTTTTTGTCCCAGACGACTGTGGTTTCTCTCTGGTTCGTAATACCGATCCCGGCGATGTTCTTATATGTCAGGCCTGCCTTCAGCAGCGCTTCCTGCGCGGTACCCATCTGGGACGCCCAGATCTCCATCGCGTCATGTTCCACCCAGCCCTCGTGCGGGAATATCTGCGTGAATTCTCTCTGCACTACAGAGATCATATTGCCCGCCTTGTCGTAGATGATAGTCCTCGAACTGGTCGTTCCCTGGTCAAGCGCCATTATGTATTTATCCATGCTTCTGTCCTTTCTATACAAACAGCGACATTATTGAATTGCTTATATCGATGCCCTGCTCAGTGAGCTTCAGGCCTTCATCATCGATCACCAGAAGCCCGCGTCTCGCGTACTCTTCGGCCTCCTCTTTCGCTTCAGAGAATATCCGCCAGAACTCATCCCCCGCGGACGCGGCAGTTCCGCCATCCCCTCCGCGCGCAAAGGCTGCCAGCGCCTCTTCATACGAAATACCCTCTCGTCTCCTGAGTCCGGTAAATACCGCCTCGCTTATATTGTCGAAACTGCTGTTGACGTGCTCCTCTTCAAG
>SVDB01000075.1 GCA_015058065.1 Clostridiales bacterium | reverse complement strand
GCTCTTACCTCGCGTACGTTCACGAAGTTCTTTACGTTCGAAGGTACGATAGGCTGGCCGCCGCCGTTTACGCAGCCGCCCGGGCAGGCCATGATCTCGATGAATGTGTAGTTCTTCTCACCGGACTTGACCATCTCGAGCACCTTGCGTGCATTTGCAAGGCCTGATGCCACTGCTACGCTGACTTCGAGGTCGCCGACCTTGTAGCTGGCTTCCTTGACGCCTTCGATACCGCGGACATCCTTGAACTCGAGGAGATCCTTGCCGAGTTCCTGACCTGTGATCCATTCAACTGCTGTTCTGAGAGCAGCCTCCATAACGCCGCCTGTAGCTCCGAAGATAACGGCTGCGCCTGTGCTCTCGCCCAGAGGATCATCATACGGCTCGTCAGGGAGATTTACGAAGTCTATGCCGGCTTCGCTTATCATTCTTCCGAGCTCTCTTGTTGTCAGAGCGTAATCTACATCAGGTACTCCGGCAGCGGACTGGTCATCTCTGCCGCACTCGAACTTCTTGGCTGTGCAAGGCATGATCGATACGGAAACGATATCCTTAGGGTCGATGCCCTTCTTCTCTGCGTAGTATGTCTTTACTACAGCGCCGAACATCTGCTGAGGCGACTTGCAGCTGGACACGTTAGGCAGAAGCTCAGGATAGTAGTGCTCGATGAATTTGATCCATCCAGGTGAGCAGGATGTGATCATAGGGAGCGTACCGCCGTTTGTGACTCTCTCGATAAGCTCGTTCGCTTCCTCAACGATAGTGAGGTCGGCCGAGAAGTTTGTATCAAATACAGCGTCGAATCCGAGACGTCTCATTCCGGCTGCCAGCTTGCCCTCTACCTCTGCGCCGATCGGCATGCCGAAGCACTCGCCGAGTCCGACTCTTACGGAAGGAGCAGCCTGTACTACAACGTGCTTTGTCGGATCTGCCAGAGCTGCCTTTACAGGAGCTGTAGCGTCAACCTCATGCAGAGCGCCTACCGGGCATGCAACGATGCACTGTCCGCAGTTTACGCAGCTTGTCTCTGCGAGCGGCAGGTTGAAAGCGCTTCCGATGTATGTCTGGAAACCTCTCTCGTTTGCGCCGATAACGCCGATGCTCTGATACTTTTCGCATGCAGCTGTGCAGCGTCTGCAGAGAATACACTTGTTGTTGTCTCTTACGATCGAAGCCGAAGAATCATCGATCTTGAACTCGTTCTTCTCGCCTGCATAGTACTCGGTGTTGTCAACGCCGTATCTCTTGCAGAGAGCCTGGAGTTCGCAGTTTGTGGACCTTACGCATCCGAGGCAGTCCTGGTCGTGGTCTGACAGGATCAGCTGCAGTGTCTTGCGTCTGTAGTCCTTGATCTTTTCTGTATTGGTATGTGCAACCATGCCGTCCGTGCAAGGATATACGCAGGCTGCTACCAGTGCTCTGGCCCCTTCGACCTCACACACGCACATTCTGCAGGCACCGATCTCATTGATGTCTCTCAGATAGCACAGTGTAGGGATGTCGATACCGGCCTTGTGGGCTGCATCCAGTAAGGTGGTGCCTTCCGGAACAGTTACCGTAATGTTATCAACTGTTACTTTGATATCTGCCATGGTATTCACCTCCCCTTACTTTCTGCTTATAGCACCGAATGCGCAGTTCTCCATGCAGGCTCCGCACTTGATGCACTTAGCAGGATCGATAACGTGTGGCTGCTTGACTTCGCCGCTGATAGCCGAAGCCGGGCAGTTACGGGCGCACTTTGTGCAGCCCTTGCACTTCTCAGGGTCGATGACATAGTTGAGGAGAGCCTTGCAGACGCCTGCCGGGCATCTCTTGTCAACGATATGAGCAACATACTCATCTCTGAAGTGTTCGAGAGTCGAGAGGATCGGGTTAGGTGCTGTCTGACCGAGTCCGCAGAGAGCGTTGGCCTGGATGTACTTGGCCAGCTCTTCGAGTCTGTCGAGGTCTTCGAGTTCGCCTCTGCCCTCTGAGATCTTCTCGAGGATCTCGAGCATGCGCTTTGTTCCGATACGGCAAGGTGTGCACTTTCCGCAGGATTCGCTTACAGTGAATCCGAGGTAGAACTTAGCGATGTCGACCATGCAGTTGTCCTCGTCGAGTACGATCATTCCGCCGGATCCCATCATGGAACCGATCGCCTTGAGTGACTCGTAGTCGATAGGAACATCATATGAAGCTGCAGGGATGCATCCGCCGGAAGGTCCGCCTGTCTGAGCAGCCTTGAACTTCTTTCCGTTCGGCACGCCGCCGCCGATCTCTTCTACTACCTGTCTCAGAGTTGTTCCCATAGGAACCTCAACGAGACCTGTGTTGTTTACTTTACCGCCGAGAGCGAATACCTTTGTACCCTTCGATGTCTCTGTACCGTACTGGCTGAACCAGTCAGCACCATTCAGTATGATCTGAGGGATATTTGCATAAGTCTCTACGTTGTTGAGTACTGTAGGCGACTCAAAGAGTCCCTTTACAGCCGGGAACGGAGGACGTGGATGAGGCTCGCCTCTGTTACCCTCGATCGATGTCATCAGAGCTGTTTCCTCACCGCAGACGAACGCGCCGGCGCCGAGTCTGAGGTCGATGTCAAAGTCGAATCCCGATCCGAAGATATTCTTACCGAGCATTCCGTACTCTCTTGCCTGGGCAAGAGCGATCTTGAGTCTGTCTACAGCGATAGGATACTCAGCTCTTACGTAGATGTATCCCTGATTTGCTCCGATGGCGTATCCTGCGATAGCCATAGCTTCGAGGATCGAATGAGGGTCACCTTCGAGTATGGATCTGTCCATGAATGCGCCCGGGTCGCCTTCGTCAGCGTTGCAGGCAACGTACTTCTGTACCTTTCCTCTGTTGCCCGAAGCGAACATCCACTTCTTTCCTGTAGGGAATCCCGCGCCTCCGCGGCCTCTTAATCCTGAATCGAGTACTGTCTGGATGACTTCGTCAGGAGTCATCTCGCACAGTGCCTTTGCGAGAGCCTGGTAGCCGTCTCTTGCTACGTACTCATCGATATCTTCCGGATCGATCTTTCCGCAGTTGCGGAGAGCCATTCTCATCTGATTGTTGTAGAATGCGGAGTCTACATAGTGGATCTTCTCGCCGTTTGCGAGCTCTTCTACCATGAGGTAGTCATCGACAGGTGTACCGCCGAGGATATGCTCGTTGAAGATCCTTTCTACCATCTCAGGCTTTACTTCCTGATAGAAGACATTGCCCGGATGTACTACCATGATAGGTCCCTTAGCGCAGAGTCCCTGGCAGCCGGTCTGGATTATCTGTACTTCGTCCTTCTTGCCTGCGGCATCGATAAGCTTTCTGAGCTCATCCATTACCTCAACGCTGTGGTTCGACTGGCAGCCGGTACCTCCGCAAACGAGGACGTATGTCTTGACGGCAGCTTCTGCAGTATCAGGATTGAATCTGATATCGATCTGGCCATGCTTTGCCGCCTTGATATCTTTTAAATCTTGCAGTGTTTTCATGACTTGCCCTCCATTATGCGTTATTCGTACTTTGCAAGCACGCCTGCAACTCTGTCAGGTGTCATCTTGCCATATACATCTCCGGCAACGATCATAACAGGTGCCAGTCCGCATGCTCCTACGCAGCGGCAAACCTCAAGCGAGAACTTGCCGTCAGCTGTGCATTCGCCGTCTCCGATTCCGAGCGATTTCTCAACTTCTTCGAGAATCTTGCCCGCGCCCTTTACATAGCAAGCTGTTCCGAGACATACCGAAACGATATACTTGCCCTTAGGCGACATCGAGAACTGCGCATAGAAAGTAGCTACACCGTAAATCTTTTCGATAGGAATACCTGTCTCGTCGGAAATGATCTTCTGTACCTGATAAGGCAGATATCCGTAGATCTCCTGTGCCTCCTGCATGATTGGCATCAGGGCTCCCTTCTGCCCCTTATACTTGGCGATCACTTCGAGCAGCTTGGCTTCCTGATCTTTAGTTCCCTTGAAAGGAACGCTGGATACTTTCATCTGCTAGTGCCTCCTTAATCTCTCTTTTAATTCCTACAGCCTTAATGGGAAATGCTTTGTATTTCAAGGATTTCACGGCATTCCCCATACCACCTTTATTGTACATTATTCAGGTGGAATGGGCAACAATAACTTTGTTAAATATTTGTCGGAAACCTTTTTTCCTCTTTCCGTTTCGTGATGCGCCGCATGCCTCAGTATGTGCTATAATACCGTAGTCAAAACAACATAAATGAAAGTGAGTTTTTTTAATGATCTACCCTGAATTTCCCAAAGAAGGTTCCGTTATCGGCATCTGCGCGCCAAGTTCCGGCATAGGCTGCAAAGAGGAGTTTTTTGATATGTCGCTCGAAGTCCTGCTGGACGCGGGCTTTGAGGTCTATGAAACTGAAAGTGTCAGAAACGAGGAATGCCCTTCCGCGTCTCCCCGCATACGCGGAGAGGAGTTCAACTCTCTCTTCGAGGATGATGATGTCGCTATGGTAATGAGCGCGTCAGGCGGCGACTACAATATGGAGATGCTGCCGTATATCGATGAAGACATCGTCCGCAGCCATCCGAAATGGTTCGCCGGATACTCTGATCCGACCGCGATCGAAATGTATTTCACCACCGTTCTGGATATCGCGACCATTTACGGCGTGAATGCCGGCGCCTGGGACTGGCGTCCGCTTCATGAGTTCCAGTATAACGCCCTCTCTGTTTTGAGTGGTGATCTGCCGCTGCAGCATTCATATGAAATGTATTGCTCAGCCGGCTTCAACAAAGAGACTGAGACCTTTGAAATGGATGCACCTGTAGAATGGATACTTCTTCGCGGCAGTTCGGATCCCGATGTCTATGACCTTCACGAAGAATGGTCTCTCGACGTCTCCGGAAGGCTCATCGGAGGCTGCATCGATGTGATCGACTGCGCGTTCGGCACTCCTTATGAAGATCTGAAAGGTTTCATCGCAAGATACCATAATGATGGTTTCATCTGGTTTTTCGACAACTTCGCATTCGATCCGCTTAAACTGATGTATTCCATGGAGAGAATGAAGCAGATGGGACTGTTCGATGAAGCCCGCGCGGTCGTTTTCGGACGCACCTGCTTCCCGGGAGAAGCGTCAGACATCGATTACCTTGAGCAGCTCGAGCATGTCTTCGGCAACATGGACATTCCGGTGATCTGGAACGCTGACATAGGTCATACAAAGCCTTCGTTCACCCTTATCAACGGAGGCATGGGTCATCTCAGTTTCGATGACGGGAATGCCGTACTTGAGATGGAATTGAAATGACGTAAAGTACTCTTTACATTATTCGCATATGAAAACACGGATCTTCCCGCTTCCGGAACAGATCCGTGTTTTTATTTGAACACTATTCTTTCAGAGAACCATTATCCGGTCAGAGCGCTGCAGTTTCGCTCCTGAGCCACTCCGCGCTCTCCTCATCCAGATACGGAGTAAGCGACTCTCTGACCCATTCATGATATCTGTCGACGTAAGCGAGTTCTTCGTCAGTAAGGAGCGCTTTATTGATAGCCTGACGTTCATATGGAACGCATGTAAGCGGTTCGTTAACGATATTCCCTTCTCCGTCATCTTCAAACACTACAAGGTTTTCTATCCTTACACCGAATTCGCCTTCAAGATATACGCCCGGTTCGTTGGACATTATCATTCCCGGCTTCAGAGGTACAGGCGAAGATCCCTTCTTTATACCGTTAGGACCCTCATGGACGCTGAGAACGTGCCCTACACCATGAGAAATACCGTGGTTAAAGCCCAGTCCGGCCGGTTCCATCGCGGCTCTCGCGGCCTTGTCGATCTCCACACCGTCCATGCCCGGTCCGAGCCTGAACATGGCCATTGCCAGATGAGACTTGAGGACATAGGTGTAGTGATCGATCATCTTCTGAGTCAGAGGTCCGACCGCTATGGTCCTTGTTATGTCCGTAGTGCCGTCCCTGTACTGCCCTCCCGAATCCACCAGCAAAAAGCCTTCCGGCTTCACTTCAGCGTCAGTTTCTGGTGTCGGCGAGTAATGGATGATCGCCCCGTTCGGACCGTAGCCTATGATAGATTCGAATGAAAGATCAAAACAGTCGTCACAGCTGAGCCTGAATCCTTTCAGTTTCTCCGCGACGCTGAGTTCGGTCTTCTTTTCAGTTCCCGA
>SVDB01000013.1:10778-22384 GCA_015058065.1 Clostridiales bacterium | reverse complement strand
ACTTCCTTGATCTCGCCTACGACGATATCGTGGAACTTGTCCGCGCTTCTGACAACGTCTTCGACCTCTACAGTCCTCATGGTGAGGTCATACGCTATCTGATCATATGAAAGATCTGCAGGCAGATCGACATATCTGCTGATGAATTTCATCGAAATATACATGGCATGCCTCCTTTCTTACTTGAACTGTTTGAGGAATCTCAGGTCAGCGCTGTGGAAGAGCCTTACGTCATCGACTCCGTAGCGCATCATGACAAGTCTGTCAAGACCGATATTAGTATAGAATCCCGTCCATACGTCAGGATCGAGGTTCGCTGCTCTGAGTACATTCGGGTGGATGACTCCGCCCGGCATTACTTCTATCCAGCCGGCGTGGTTGCACGCTTTGCAGCCCTTTCCTCCGCAGAGCAGGCATTCCATGTCGATCTCGTAGCCCGGTTCAGTGAACGGGAAGAAGCCTTCACGCATCCTGACATTTACCTTGCGGCCAAATACCTTTTCGAGTATCGTCTCGATCATTACGCGTCCGGAGCTGAACGAGATGTCCTTATCCACGATGAGCGCCTCATACTGGAAGAAAGCTCTCTCGTGGCGGGCATCAGTCGTTTCGTTTCTGTATACTCTTCCCGGATAAACGAATCTGGCCGGCGCGCCATGCTCGAGAAGATATCTGACCGAGCCGCCGGTAAGATGAGGACGCAGGCAGAGCCTTTCGTTTCCCCTCTTGTCTTCCGTACCCTCGAGCCAGTATGTATCCATTGAAGCTCTTGCCGGATGGTCAGCAGCAAAGTTCAGATTATCAAACGCGAACTTTTCGCTCGAGATATCGTCTTCACTGTATATCTCAAATCCGAGCGATCTGAACGCGTCATTCAGGTCGTAGCACATCTGTGTGATCGGATGAAGAGCTCCGCGGGACACTTCGATCCCCGGCAGAGTAAGGTCTATCTCTCCATCGACAGCTGAAGCGCTCGCGATGAGTTCTTCTGACCTTGCCTGCAGTCTCTCCGCAAACATGTTCTTGACTTCGTTCGCCTTCATTCCGACTGTTTTTCTCATCTCTGGCTCAAGGCCTCCGAGACTCTTGAGGACTTCCTGCAGCGCGCTCTTTTTTCCTGTGAGCTCTTTGCGTACGGCTTCGAGCATATCTCTGTCCGAAGCTTCGGCAATGCGCGCGAATCCCTCTTCGCGGACTTTTTCAAGCCTGTCAAGCATTTTCTGAACCTCCTTTGCGTCTTACCATATCCTTGCCTGTGTACACTTTCGGTTCTTCTTCGCCCCTGAGGACTCTGAGAGCACCGGCGCACATGGCTTCCTGTTCAACTTCATTTTCGTAAATGTATATCGGCGCGATCCACTCAGTGTACCGCTTTATATAATCTATCAGTTCCGGAAAACGTGTATAGCGTCCTGTTATGAGTATGCCATCGACGTCTCCTTTCAGCACGGTCGCCATGGAACCGATGTATTTGACAATGTTGTAGCCAAGCGCTTCCCAGACGAGCGCGGCGTCTTCATCCCCTTTGAGCACTCTGGCGTAGACTTCATCGGCATCCGATGTCCCGAAATGCGATACGAAGCCTCCGGTACCCGTACAGAGATGTCTCATTTCTTCATAGGTGTGGTCCTGAAAATAATCAAGGACTTCCATCAAAGGGAGCGAACCCGTACGTGTCGCAGTGAACGGGCCCTCGCCTCCGGCGCCCTGATTGCAGTCGACCTGTCTTCCGCAGTCATGAGCGGCTATCGTTATGCCTCCGTCGATATGCGCGACCACGAGTTTCGACTTTTTATAATCCATCCCGTGCAGTTTGCAGTGTTTCATCGCGGTGCCTCTGAGATTCAGAGCGTGTGACTCGGTGCGTCTCTGTATCTCTCTTACTCCCGTCACTCTCGCGACGTCAGTATATTCGTCAACGCATATCGGATCGACCATGAACAGTCTGCCGCCGTACTGCTGCTGCAGTTCGTAAGCGAGCTGCACACCGAGGATTGACGGATGGATCGTGCGTCCGACATTGCTGCGGATATCGTTCAGAAGAAGATCGTTCACCTCGAAAGTCCCGCTCGGGACCGGATAGCATCCGCCTCCTCTGCCGACAAAAGCGTCTATATTGTCCATCTCGATGTCGTTTTTTTCAACGAACTCCTTTATCACTCCCATTCTGTAGCCGAACTGATCGTTCGGCGTCGGGAATGAATTCAGGACATCGGCATCGTGCGATACAGATGTCTCGAGGATCTTGCAGTCGTCTTCAAACAGAGCCATCTTTGTCGAAGTCGATCCCGGATTTATTACAAATATGCGGAATTTATTGTTTTTCATAAGTCTTGTCTTCTAAAAAAACGGTGCCCGCTTTGCAGAGTCACCGCTTCTCGTTCAGATACAGCCATGCTCTGCTTTTAAATACTAAAAGATGCCTCCGAATTCCATAAAGACCGGAGTAAACACGAGAGTAACGGCGACCATGAATTTTATGATCGTTCCGAGAGTCTCTGTAGCGGTCCTGTCAAAGAAACGTCCAGAATCGTTGAACGCGAAAGTTACGCACATACCTGTAATGCAGGCGGAGCAGGCGAAAGCAATAAGACCGTTTACGCCTCCTGCGGCGCCCGAAGCGAGCGGAGCGATCAGAGAGACCGCGTATACAGGAAACAGCCCTCTGAGAGAGTTTATTCGCTTCTCAGGGTCATCTGAGTCTTCAAGTCTGCCGCGCAGGACCTGGCTGGTCAGCCTGATCGATCTTATAATGAGTCCAGCGCTGATAAATACCACGACCGCGCCTATCAGCACTCCGATGATTACAGGCAGGGTCAGAAGATTGGTCGACATATTATCGGATACTACTGACAAAGCCGTGAACATCGCGAAAAGAGTCATGTAACTCGCGATCGATGAGTAAGTCTTGCCTACAGCGTCCGATCTGGCGGAAGCTGTCAGAAGAACGTCTGCGGGATTCGGACTTTCAGCGTCCGGCGATGTCAGTGAAGCAATGTCGGACGCGCTGGCTGTATTTATCGAAAAACCTCTGACTGCGGAGTTTACCGCGGTCAGGGAAGTGATGCCTACGGCTCCGAGAGCTATCCCGTAGAATCCGGCAAATTTGTAATCGATGATCAGCGCTGCTGTCGTCAGCAGAGCCGGTATGATCACAGACATCATGCCTATGGAAAGGCTGTATATCATCGACTGTCCGGCGCCTATCCTCTTGATGTCAGGAAGATTGCGTCTGAATACATAGCCGTCAGCGGAAAACGCTCTGGCTACTTCGCCCGCGGCGAGCGCGGCCGCCATTCCCGTAGCGACGCATATCGAATAGATATACGACTGGAGTATCCTGTTACTGAAATAAAGTGATACCGCGATGATCAGAACTGCCGCGACATAATTGCCTGCAGTCAGTCCCGCTGCAGGATTTTTGACGATGCGGCCTCTGTATGTCATTACGCCTATGACTGACGCTGCTATACCCGTGGCGAGTATTATAAGCGGGAATCTTGCCGCCGAAGTCGCGGTGAATGTCGACATGACTCCGGATGTATCTACTCCGGCCTCCGCGAGGAGTGCCGCTGCGCAAGCGCTCAATATATAGGTTTCAACATGATCGGCGCCGCTTCCGATGAACATTCCCGAGTAATCAGTAAAGTCATCGCTTCTGACCGTGATGGAGTAAGCGCCTGAAAAAGCTGTTCCCGAGATTCCCAGGCAGATGGATACCACAGACGCTCCGAGCGCGAAGCTCGCGATGAGACTGACAAGCTGTTCGGTTTTCAACAAAAAGAACAATACCCCAAGTCCGATCAGCGCTATCGATGAGACAAACAGTCCCATTACGGCTCCTGAGCGGAATGAAGTCTTGAGGGCGTTACGGATGTCGCCTTTTACTGCTGTCGATGAGGGCGCGATGCTTCCGGTCACTACAGTCAGCGAGCCGGTGATCACCGAAACAAAGCAAAGTACCGCTCCCCCCAGAAAGACAGCGGCATTAAGATGACCGACAAACAAAAATATCGCAGCGCTTATGAGCGCTACCATTATAAGGATCGGTCCGTATTGTATCGACCAGAATTCCGAATATCTGCTTTTGACTTCCGCGTAAGACTCAGCAGACGCGTCATTGCGTTCGATGCGGCTCCTGAGCCATGCTTCGAGCACGACAGCAGACAGAAGACCGGCCAAAGCACATATCAGAGTGATGATTTTAAGCATTTTAATTGAATACTGCTACGATAGCCAGTGATAAAACGATGTAGATCACGGCGCATATCGTTGTGATCCTTGAAAGCAGAGCGTCATATCCTTTGCTCTTGCGCTTTCCGAAAAGCTGCTCGGCTCCGCCGGCGATCGATCCGGAAAGACCATCGCTCTTGCTCTCCTGGAGCAGGATGCTGACGATGAGCACGAGGCTCGCTATCAAAAGGATGACCATTAAAGCTTTTTGCATGATGACCTCCGAAAATAAATAAATTACAGGCGTCCGGTTAGATAACCGAACGCCTAAATTTACCATATACGATATATTCGTGTCAATTACGGCGGCTCACTTTTACAGTGAAGCGGCTGCCTCTGCTATAGCAGCGAGGTCGTCAGCCTTGAGGCTGGCTCCGCCGATGAGTCCTCCGTTGATATCAGGTTTCTCGAGGAGTTCTTTCGCGTTGGACGGCTTCATCGAACCTCCGTAGAGAATAAGCATGCTGTCGCCTGTAGCGTCGTCATAGATGCCGGAGATGACTCCCCTTATGAACGCGCACATTTCTTCTGCCTGATCAGGAGTCGCGGTCTTGCCTGTGCCGATGGCCCAGATAGGCTCGTAGGCTATTACGACCTTAGCGGCGTCTTCGGTTCCGATACCGTCGAAATCCGCGATCACCTGTCCTGCTACGAATGTCTGCTCTCCGCCCTGCTCTCTTATCTCGAGAGACTCTCCTACGCAGAGTATAGGAGTGATGCCTGCCTGCAGCAGAGCTTTCAGTTTAAGATTTACGGTCTTGTCAGTCTCGGCGAAGTATTCTCTTCTTTCTGAGTGCCCGACGATGCAGTAACCTACGCCGAGGTCTTTCAGCATCGGTACCGAGATCTCGCCCGTGAACGCTCCGCTTGGCTCAAAGTGAACGTTCTGAGCTCCAAAACCGATCCCTGTGCCTTCAAAAGCCTTTCCCAGGCCGCCGATCAGTGTGAACGGCGCGAGAACGCATACATCCTTCGCGTTTGGCAGTTCCTTTGCCTTGAGCGCTTCTGCGAATTCCGCGGCTTCTGCCGAGGTCTTGTTCATTTTCCAGTTTCCTGCGATAAGAAATTTTTTCATGTCTGTCTCTTTTCTTTATTATTAGAAGTTATATTTGATATTACTTTTCTTCAATGATGGCAATTCCCGGAAGTTCTCTGCCTTCGAGGAATTCGAGGCTGGCTCCGCCGCCGGTACTTATATGGGTCATCTTATCTGCGAGTCCGAACTTCGCGACAGCTGCGGCGCTGTCTCCGCCGCCGATCACTGTAGTAGCATCGATCTCGGCGAGGCATTCAGCGATGGCTTTGGTGCCCTTAGCGAAAGTATCCATCTCGAATACGCCCATAGGACCGTTCCATACCACTGTCTTCGCGGTTTTCAGTGTGTCGCAGAACAGCTTTATAGTTTCTTCGCCTATATCAAGACCCATCCTGTCATCAGGGATCTCATCCACATCATATGTATCATGCGGAGAATCGTTCGCGAACTCATCAGCGCAGACAACGTCTACAGGGAGCATGAACTTCACGCCCTTTTCCGCTGCCAGCTGAAGGATCTCTCCCGCGAGATCGAGACCTTCTTCGTCAAGAAGCGATTTGCCGATCGAGTAACCCTGGGACTTGAAGAACGTATACGCCATTCCTCCGCCCACGATAAGGATATCCACCTTGTCGAGCAGGTTCGTGATCACCGGGATCTTGTCCTTTACTTTTGCTCCGCCCATGACAGCCGCGAACGGTCTCTTAGGATCATTGACCGCCTCGCCCAGGAACTTGAGCTCTTTTTCGATCAGGAACCCTGAAACCGCAGGGATGTAGTCCGCGATGCCTGTAGTTGAAGCATGAGCCCTGTGAGAGGTGCCGAAAGCATCCTGAACGAATATATCGCCCAGCGAAGCGAGGTCTTTCGCGAACTCAGGATCGTTCTTCGTCTCTTCAGCCCTGTATCTGACGTTTTCGATCAGCATGACCTCGCCGGCCTTAAGATCTGAAGCAGCTGCTCTGACATTGTCATCAACGACGACATCAGACGGAACAAACTTAACTTCTTTTCCGAGGAGTTCCTCGAGCCTCTTCGCTACCGGCGCGAGGCTGAACTCAGGTTTAGCCTCTCCCTTAGGTCTTCCGAGGTGCGACATCAGCACTATGGAAGCGCCGTTTTCTATCAGATACTCGATGCTTGGAAGAGCAGCCTGGATACGGGTATCGTCCGTGATAATGTCGCCGTCAAGCGGAACATTGAAGTCACAGCGCATTACCGCCCTTTTGCCTGCCCAGTCGATATCTCTAATTGTTTTTTTCATCTCCGGTCTCCTTTACTTACCTGCTTCAATTGGAAAAGTGTCGATATCGGTCCTGTACATGTGCCTTACGAAACGAAGCATATTGCATGTATAGCCGAACTCGTTGTCATAGTATCCGACGATCTTGAAGAACTTGTCGTTTACTTCGATGCCCATCTTCGCGTCATATACCGAAGGAGCGCTGCAGCCGAGGAAGTCGATAGTAGTGACTTCTTCATCTGTGTAGAGCAGCACGTCCTTGAGATATGTCTCTGACGCCTCTTTCATAGCCTTGTTGATATCTTCATACGAAGCGGAACTTCTGAGAACGACGTCGAGGTCTACAGCCGAAACATCTACAGCAGGGATACGGAACGCCATACCGGTTATCGCGCCTTCGAGTTCAGGTATGACCAGCGCTACAGCCTTAGCCGCGCCTGTTGTTGTAGGGATGATGTTGTTGAATACCGAACGTCCCATTCTCCAGTTGTACTTTGTACGGCCGTCATTCGTCTTCTGCTTTCCGGTCGTGGAGTGGATGGTAGTCAGCAGGCCCTCATAAATGCCCCACTTGTCATTTATGACCTTGCAGATAGGCGCAAGGCAGTTAGTGGTGCATGACGCCGTCGAAACAACGTTCATGTTTCTCTTATACCAGTCGTGGTTGACTCCGTATACGAATGTAGGAGTCGTTTTGTCCTTTGCAGGCGCGGAAATGATAACCTTCTTGGCGCCGGCTTTGAGATGCGGCGCGGATTTCTCGGTAGTCGTGAGAGTACCGGTACAATCGATGACATACTCAGCCCCGCACTCACTCCATGGAATGTTTTCCGGATCGGATTCAAAGTAAACAGGGATCTTCTTTCCGCCTACTATGATGCCTTTATCATAAGACTTGACTTCTTCAGGGAATCTGCCGAAAACAGAGTCGAATTTGAGCATATACGCTACATAATCCGTATCCGCGTTACGCCAGTTGATCCCGACGACTTCCATATCCGGGAAAAGTCTGATAGCTCTCATAACACAAGTTGCGATACGTCCCCACCCGTTGATACCGACTTTGATCATCTTTTTCCTCCTAAAAAAGTATATAAACTGACATAATTATTATTGTATTGAACATGTGCTTCACACAGTTGAATTTTAACAAAAGCGCATGCGTCTTTACAAGGTAATTCATCCCGTATCGAGCCTTAAGGATGAGGTTTTACACAACAAGTTTTACTCTGCTTCCGCTGTCGCGGTCCTTGGTGACGATGATCTGTTTGTCGATCCGTGTCCTCAGAGCCTCAACATGCGAGATGATACCGACAAGCTTGTCCTCATCCGCAAGGCCTGTCAATGTGCGTATCGCCTTTTCAAGTGTCTCCGAGTCGAGCGAGCCGAAGCCCTCGTCAATGAACATCGTGTCCAGTCTGATGCCTCCGGCGGTCGACTGCACCTCATCGGACAGGCCCAGAGCCAGTGAGAGCGAAGCCATGAAACTTTCTCCGCCTGAAAGCGTGTTTACGGGTCTCTCATGACCATTGTAATGGTCCAGTATATTAAGATCGAGACCGAATTTGACGCGCTTGTCTCCGGATACCACCGATCTGACAAACTCATATTGTCCGTCAGACATCATCCTCAGTCTGGTATTGGCGCGGCTGATGATCCGCTCGAAAAAGACTGTCTGCACATACGCTTCGAGTGTGATCCTGTCTTTTCCCGCAAGTCCTCCGTTGGCTGTCAATGAAAGAGGCGCTATCATCTCATGCTCTTTTCTTATGACAGCAAGGTCCGCCTCGATCGCTTTCAATGATCGGATCGCTTTTTCGGCATTGCTGAGATCTGCAGCGATCCTTACTTTTTCGTTCATAAGTCCGTTTTTTTCTCTGACGGCGCTTTCTTTTTCATCGCGCGCTTTCTTTTCATCTTCATCTCCAAAGCCTGCGGCAACGGCAGACAGTTCATTGATGCTTGCTTCATTTGATTGCTTTTCAGCTTTCGCGGAATCCAGTTCAGCCGAACGTTCGTCGACAGCTTTCGTAATATCATTGATACGTTCATCGATCTCTTTGATCCGCTTTTCCGCGTCAGCTCTGCTCTCAAATCTGAGCGTTGCCCGTACATCAGAAACACGCGATTTCATACCGTCGATTACAGCGTCTTTTTCTCCGAGTTCTTTTTCGAGCGCGCTGACGAGTTTCAATATTTCCTCACACTTATCCTGAAGAGCTTTCAGTTCCGCGTCATAACGCTCGTTATCAGCCATCATGCCGGCTGATTTTTTTCTGGCGGCCTGTTCAGATATCTCCGCGTCTTTCTTTTGCTTTTCAAGTTCGTCAGCGGACGGAGCGTCATCTGAAGTGTGTGCGGGATCAGGGTGGGTCAGAGAACCGCAGACCGGGCAAGGACTGCCGTCCTCAAGTTCACGCGCGAGTATCCCTGCCTGTTCTCTCATGAACGCGGATGACATGGCGGAATACAAAGCCGAAGCGCGTTCGGACGCGCTTATCATCCCGTTCAGCTCGTTTGCGGCGTTTTCGCGCAGAGCAGCTATTTCAGAGGACCTGTTCTCTTTCTTTGCAAACGCTTTGGCGGATTCCTTTTCTGCGTCATTCAGTTTTTTGCATGTGCCTTCTCTGTCCGATTTCGCCTCCTTCAGCTGCGCGTTCAATTCATCGAGTTTGTCATAAGAGTCCAGGCTGCCGTTCAGCACGCCCGCCTCTCTTCTGAGTTCATCAGCAGTTATAAGTTCGGCCTTAGCTGAATCAAGCGCGTGCTGCGCGTTTACGACATTCTTTTCGAGTTCCGCGGTCTTTTTTCTGGCTTTTTCAAGACTCTCAATGGTTCTTTTGTGATCTTCGATCAAAGCCAGTTCAGCTGATGCATTCGTTAATCTTTCTTCTGCCTGTATCAGTTTCTCATCGACCAGTTCTTTTCTCGAAGAAGCGGATCCGATGATCTTTCCCAGAAGGTCCGATATTATTGCAGGCTCACAGTTCTCCGATCCTTTCAATCCATCAGCTTCCATCTCCAGGGCTTCATCGAAACCGCAGCTGATGCCTGAAACCAGAGCCCTGATGTCACGCGTTTTCTGATCGTAGCGCTCGGATACGGAACTGCTCATGTCTTTCAGCATGGCAGATAGTCTGTCATATGAAGCTGTATCAAACAGCTTCCTGAATAGTTTCTGCCGCTCATCAGTTCCGGAGGTCAGCACTTTACGGAATTCTCCCTGAGCTATCATTACGATACTGCAGAACTGCCCTTTATCGATACCGAGCAGATCTTTTACGGTCTGCGTAACTCTCGATGAACCGTCGATCACTTCTCCGCCCGGTTTTTTCATGCTTGCGTCAGCAGGTCTTTTCGTAAACCCGTCACCGCTCTTTTTGAGTCTGTTATACTCCGGATTTCTTGTAACAACGTATCTTCTTCCCCTGTATTCGAATTCCAGCTCCACTTCAGTGATTTCTCCGTCTTCCGAATACTGAGATCTAACGTTCCTGCTGTCGCGGCTGTCACCGCTCATCTCACCGTACAGAGCGTATGTGATGGCATCAAAAATATAGGTCTTTCCGGCTCCGGTATCACCGGTCACCAGATAAAGTCCTCCGCTGCCGAGACTCTCCATGTCGATCACGGTCCTGTCCCTGTAAGGTCCGAAACCCGTCATTGTCAGTTTTAATGGTCTCATCTCTCTTCGCTCCGTATCTTTTCTATAAGGTTTACTACAAGTTCTGCCTGCTCAGCGCTCATTGGGCTGCCATTCTGCTTTTCGTACAGCCTGCTGAATATCTCGAGAGGCGTACTTCCGTCTGCCTCAGGAACATCAGGCATGAACGCGGCGGCTTTTGTCCTGGCGTTGTCATAATCAAGACGCATGATATTCGGGTATACAGCCCTCAGAGCGGACAATGCTCCGATGATGTCTTCTTCGTCAGTCAATATTATCCTGAAATAATCGTCCGCTTTAACATCTCTATAATAATTTTTATCGGTCAACTCGTAAAAACTGCCCTTCAGAACGCGCAGATCTTTGGCCGGGATCAGTCCCGGAGTCTTTATATGCACTCTGCATACCCCGTCTTTCTTATCACCGAATTCAACTACTGTAACGGATTTGGGCTGTTCCGCTTCCGAAAACGAGTATTTCAAAGGAGAACCGCAGTATCTTATTCTCTGCGGGCCATAGCCCTGAGGTCCGTGAAGATGCCCCAGCGCTGTATAGTCAAATGGCTTGAATACATCGATGTCAACGTTATCGATGCCTCCTACTGATACTTCCTCTGAGTCACATCTTGCGGCTCCTGTCACGTACTGATGCGCGATAAGCACGTTCCGCTCCGCCTCATCGACATGCATATTGTCTATGGCGTATCTGACGGCGTCAGTATATGTCCTTATGTCAGGAATATCTTCACCTTTTTCATCGTTTGCTTCGATCACTGCGCGGACATGCACCGGTTTCAGGAACGGAAGCATGTAAAAATTCACCTTGCCATACTCGTCTTCAAGGCTGAACATGTGTATCCCGCCGTCATATCCCCCCGCAAAGTGTATCCCTCGCTTGTCCATGATCCTCGATCCGAAAGACAGTCTCTCAGCGGAATCATGATTTCCGCTTATGATGAATACCTCAATATCCATTTCCGCGAGTTCACTGATAAAATCATCGAAAAGCTGCACTGCTTCAGCAGGAGGAGTCGGCTTGTCATAGACATCTCCGGCTATCAGCACAGCCTCAGGATCTTCGCTTCTTATGATCTCGATTATCTGATCGAGTATATATCTCTGGTCTTCTGTCATCGGAAAGGCATTTACGCGCTTTCCGATATGCAGGTCCGATAAATGGATGAATTTCAATTCTATTCACCTCTCCTTTATTGATCAGATATTACCATGATGAGTCATGGCTTTCGGCAAAATAACGGCAGACTCCCTTCAGACCGCATTTCGGACATTCGGGATTTCTGGCGTGACAGACCTTGCGGCCATGGAATATCAGAAGATGATGCGCCTCTATCCACTCCTTTATTGATCAGATATTACCATGATGAGTCATGGCTTTCGGCAAAATAACGGCAGACTCCCTTCAGACCGCAT
>SVDB01000013.1:0-10678 GCA_015058065.1 Clostridiales bacterium | reverse complement strand
CTCCTTTATTGATCAGATATTACCATGATGAGTCATGGCTTTCGGCAAAATAACGGCAGACTCCCTTCAGACCGCATTTCGGACATTCGGGATTTCTGGCGTGACAGACCTTGCGGCCATGGAATATCAGAAGATGATGCGCCTCTATCCACTGTGATTCCGGCAGCCTTGCCATCAATCCCTCTTCGACTTCTTCAGGGCTCTTGCCGTCAGTAAGACCTATGCGGTTAGCTACCCTGAAAACATGGGTATCGACCGCTATTCTCGCTTTCCCGAATGCTTCCGCCAGAACGACGTTTGCTGTCTTTCTGCCGACACCGGGCAGCTTAACGAGTTCATCGAACTCATCAGGCACTTCACCTCCATGATCAGAGACCAGTTTTTTCGACAGTTTTACGACATTTCCCGCCTTGTTCTTATAGAGACCGATCGTCCGGATGATCTCCTGGACATCGAGCGGATCCGCGTCAGCCATCGCCTCCGCGGTCGGATATCTGGCGAACAGCTCCGGAGTGACTTTATTCACAGAGACGTCGGTGGTCTGAGCGGAAAGAACTACCGCGACCAGCAGCTGGAAGCGCGTGCCGAAGTCGAGCGCACACGCTGCCTCAGGATGCATCTCTTCAAGAGTTGAGATCACTTCCGGTATTCTGTTGTCTGAAATTATGTTTTTCATGTTCTTGACAATTCCTTTTGTTGGGCTATATTTAGGGTGTATACAATCTTTATCAGTGTATGCAAAACCGCGATCGCATCCAGAGGTGAAAATATGGACATCATTCAGAATGATAAATCCGCCCAGCCGCTTTCGGCGGGTCTTTATACAGAACTTCAGACAGGCATCCTTTCGGGAGCGATGCCTGACGGCAGCAAGCTCACCGAACAGACCATCTGCAAACAGTATAATGTCAGCAGGACCCCTGTAAGGGAAGCTTTCCGTCAGCTCGAGGCTGACGGTCTTATCGAGAACATCCCGAACCGCGGAGCTTTCGTAACGGGTCTCACAAGGCGCGATATCTCGGATCTCTTCGACCTCAGAGCCCTCTTTGAGGTCCAGGCTGTTGAATGGGCCATAAAGCGCATGACCTCAGAGGATATCGAAAAACTGTCCGAAACCGTTGAGTTCATGGAGTTCTATACTCTGAAGGATGATGTCGACAAGGTGCTCACCTTCAACTCGCAGTTCCACAACATCATTTATGCCGGTACAGGCAACAGAATGATCCAGAAGACTCTCGCGATCTATCAGACATATCTGAAGCATTCCGCTCCGGCCAAAACATATACCGGTGATTATCTGAAGACCATACTTGATGAGCATAAAGCGATCTTCGAGGCCTTCGAAACGAGGAACCCGGCCGCCGGACGCAAGGCCATGGAATACCACATGGACCAGTCAAAACTCCGCAGGATCGCGAATTACTTCTGATCGGTGTCACCGCAAAGTTCACGCATATCAATAAGGCAGCAGCACAACGCTGCTGCCCTTTTTATTTATAGCAGTATCCTCATCAAGGCCGTAACGAGCGGAGATATTATCATGCTCGTTGCCCTTGAAAAAATGAGTATCAGCAGTATCCAGGTGCCGTACTGATAGACCTTGTACCACCATCTGTATCTGTCCAGCCTGAATATCTGGGTCACTATTCCCCATCCGTCAAGCGGCGGGCACGGTATCAGGTTGAATATCATCAGCACTAGATTTATGGATACCGTGTAGACGATCATCAGGTAGATGTTGGTCATCAGCTCTGAAGCGCCCGCGGTATATACTGCCGGCGCAAGCAGCCGGGCCGGTATCGAGAAAATGACCGCGAGGATAAGGTTCATTGTCACTCCGGCGATGCCGACCAAGAATTCGCCGCTTCTCCTGTTCTTGTAATATGAAGGATCTATCTGCACCGGTTTTCCCCAGCCGAAATGGACGAGCACCAGCGTCAGGAATCCTATCCAGTCAATGTGGGCCATAGGGTTCAACGTCACCCTTCCCTGTCTTCTCGGTGTCGGATCGCCCAGTTTATCCGAGACCCAGGCGTGAGCGAATTCGTGAAAGCTCAACGCTATAATGATGCCCGGAAGCATCAGCAATGTCGTGATTATGGAATCTACGTTCAATTCAGTATTCCTTTCCGTCATGTATCACAGCACTTCTGTCAGCAGCCTCGAAATGGATTCGCCGGCGCGCTCAAATACGGAAATGCTGTCCCTGTCCTCCTGTGTATACGGCCTTGACTTTTTTATGTCTTCCATAAAACGCCTGTCCATTTCAGCCGTAGTGTTTTTGTCGTATATGAAAGCGTTCGATTCAAAATTGAGTCTGAAGCTTCTTATGTCAAAGTTTGTGGATCCCGCAGTACAGACTTCTCCATCGACCGTAAGCGTTTTGGCATGCATGAATCCGTTTTCGTAGATATATATCTTCGCTCCTTCCCCGATCAGGCGTCCGGCGTTGTACAGAGTAGTCCTGTACACGAACGGGTGGTCAGGCATGCACGGTATCATTATCCGTACATCCAGTCCGGATCTCGCGGCCATGCGCAGAGAATCCAGCATCGGCTCATCCGGGACCAGATAAGGGGTCTGGATATATATGTTCTTTCTGGCGCACGTAATCATTTTCATGAACGCCATCTTGACTTCTTCTTTCTGGGATTCCGGACCGCAAGACACTATCTGAACGGGTATGTCGCCGCTGTCCGGATTGTAGGCGTATCTGACGGACTGTTCTATGAGATCGAGTTTTTCCTTTGAAGCGTATCTCCAGTCCTGATAAAACCTTTCGTTGAGCGTAGCGAGAGCGTTTCCCCTTATTATAAGCTGAGTGTCTCTCCAGTATCCGAATTTCTTCTTGTATCCCAGATATTCCCTGGCGATGTTGAATCCGCCGATGTAACCTATCTCATTGTCTATAATGGCAAGTTTACGGTGGTTGCGGTAGTTTATGCGGAAGTACATATGCCTGATGAGAGGCTTGAAAAAGAACGCGTACTCCCCTCCGGCCTTTTTGAAGTCCCTTAGCTTCATTTTGCCGATGCTGCGGCTGCCCAGCGCGTCTACCATGAGCCTTACCTTGACTCCTTCAGAAGCTTTTTTTGTAAGGAGTTCGACGAGCCTGTTGCCCACGAAATCATCCTTTACGATAAAGAAGCAGAGTTTTATGGTATAGCGCGCGTTCTCTATATCGCTGCAGAGACGTTCGAACATCTCTTTGCCGTCCGTTATCACCTCTACGCTGTCGTTATATGTGAGGATGGAATCAGCATAGTCGAGATTCATCGCGATCATCTCTTTCCACTTCGACGTCACTTCGTCCGAGTCATCCGGAATACTGTCCCGTACGTCTTCCTTCTGCCAGTCGATTATGGTCGTCTTGCCTGCTTCCTCATCCTCAGTCATCCGGAATATCTGCTGTCTCGCTATGTTCTGCGAAAGTATCAGATAAAGAAACAGACCGACCGCCGGGACCATGAAGAGGATCATGATCCATGCCATCGTGGCCGTCGGCGACTTCGATTCATCGAAAAAGATCAGTCCTAAAGCGATGAGCGCGTTGAGGACATAGATGATCATCATTATGTGCGAGAGCGTGAAGAATTGCAGGAATTGCTCGAGAAATCCGCTCATGACACTTCTCTTCCCTCAAGACTGAACGTCTTGCACTCTGTTATCTCTACCATTACCCTTTTGCCCACAAGTTCTTCAGGACTCCTGTCCGAAGTGAAATTCACCAGTTTGAAGCCGTCGGTCCTTCCGGAGATCACCTTATCATCATTGCGGCTGACTCCTTCGGCGATGACTTCGCATATCCTGCCCTGATACTGCTGATTTTTCTTCAGGCTTATGCTGTTCATGACATCTACGAGCCTGTCGAATCTCTCGTGACATACATCTTCAGGTATCTGGTCGGTGAATTTTGCAGCGGGAGTGCCCTCTCTCGGCGAATAAATGAACGTGAACGCGGAATCGTATCCGACCTTCCTCGCGATGTCGAGCGTCTGCTCGAAGTCCTCATCAGTCTCACCCGGAAATCCTACGATGACATCAGTAGAGATCGTTATGTCCGGGGCAGTCTTTCTGAGCTTGTCGACAGTTTTCAGATAAGACTCCCTGTCATAATGGCGGTTCATACGCTTCAGAATCCTGTCGCTTCCCGACTGTACCGGCAGATGTATGTTGTGACAAAGCTTTTCGCATGTCCTGAAACAGTCGATCATCTCATCGGATATGTCTTTCGGATGCGAAGTCATGAATCTTATACGCTCGATACCCTCTATATCATTCACTGCCTTGATCAGATCGGCGAAGCTGTGTCCGGCAGCGTCTTTATAGGAATCTACATTCTGCCCGAGAAGCATGACTTCGATCACGCCGTCTGACGCGAGCCTTCTGATTTCATCACAGACATCACTGAGCATGCGGCTTTTTTCGCGGCCCCTGGTATACGGAACGATGCAGTATGTGCAGAAATTATTGCAGCCGTAGGTTATATTGACCAGCGCTTTGTGGCGGTGCATCCTTACCGGCTTCATTTCCGACTCGCATATGTCAGGGTTATTGTCGATGATCGCGCGCACCCGGCGTCCGGTTCTGAGCCTTTCTTCGAGAAGTGACGGGAAGTCCGCGATATTCTGCGTACCGAAAACTATGTCTACCCATGAAAACCGCTTATTTATCTCTTCAACTACTCTCGGCTGCTGAGGCATGCACCCGCAGACGCACAGCACAAAATCCGGACGGTTCTTCCGGATCTTCTTGAACTGGCCAAGTGTGCCGAAAAATCTCTTGTCCGCGTTTTCCCTTACGCTGCACGTATTGATTACTGTCACATCCGCCTTATATGGATCTTCCTCGTATTCGTATCCCATCGCCTCCAGCAGGCCGGCGATGTTCTCCGAATCGTGTTCATTCATCTGGCATCCGTATGTGATTATATGATATTTGCTCATTTGAGCTCGTCCTTCTTGTCTCTTGACATCAGCATGCTGACTGCTTTCTCAGGCAGTATCCTGCCCTTCAGCACTGCCTGCGTAGCCTTGCAGACAGGCATGTCGACATCGAGTTTTTTTGCGAGATCGCAGACCGCATCTGCCGTATAGTATCCTTCTACTACCGAGCCGACTCTTT
Source organism: Clostridiales bacterium (assembly GCA_015058065.1). GTDB lineage: Bacteria > Bacillota > Clostridia > Peptostreptococcales > Anaerovoracaceae > Crickella. The sequence continues at coordinate 5,554 of SVDB01000013.1, read as the reverse complement.
CAACGGCGTCTTTAGCGCTGAGGCCAAGTCCTATAAGCAGACCGCAGCGTCTGTTCCTTGAAAGATTTGTGGAGCAGGTGACGATAAGGTCACCGATGCCCGAGAGGCCAGCGAAGGTTTCAGGCTGTGCTCCCATCGCGTCTCCGAGTCTCTTTATTTCATGTATCGAGCGCGTCATGAGCGCCGCTCTCGCGTTGTTTCCAAGCTTCATGCCGTCGGAAATTCCCGTAGCGATAGCTATGACGTTCTTGACCGCGCCGGCGATCTCAACGCCGGTGACATCCTTCTGTGTGTAAACACGAAGCTGTCCAGACATGAATGTGTCCTGAACGATGCGCGCTGCTTCCTCATCCGCTGAAGCGGCGACTATGCCTGCAGGTGTGTTCCTGACGATCTCTTCAGCGTGAGTAGGTCCTGACAGCGCCACATACCTTACGCCCGGTATCGTCTCGGCAGCGACCTCGCTCATCCTTAGTAGGGTCTTTTTCTCGATGCCCTTCGCGAGATTGATGACTATAACGCCATCCTCGAGGTACTGCGCGGCCTTCGCTGATACCTGACGGAACTTCTGAGCCGGTACGGCGAACACGACCATGTCCTTGCCTCTGACCGCGTTGCGGATGTTGTTTGTGTATCTGATCCTGTCGCTGAGAATGACGTAAGGAAGATACCTTTCGTTCATCCTTGTCTCTTTCATAGCGTCAAGAGCAGCCTTATTGCGGCCGTAAAGCGTGACGTCGTGACCGTTGTATACCAGCAGATTCGCCATCGCGGTACCGAATGAACCGCTTCCGATGACCGCTATTTTGCGGGCTTTATCACCGAGTTCAGGTATGACGGTGCCCTCATAGTAGTCCATAGGTTCCGGCTCAGGCCTTGAAGCCTCGCTCGCCTGCGCGGCTACCAGAGCCGGTTCTTTTGTGGCATCCGCCGCGACCGGTGACTCTCCAAGCGAGAGATCCTCGAATTCCTGATCGCTCGCGTTTAGCCCCGCCTTTTCTTCAGCTGAGAGAGGCTTTCCCTGCAGGCTCGCGTCAAGCGCAGGCTTCGCTTCGGCATATTCCTTCTCTTCGACGTTTTCTTTGCCGCCGATGGTAAGAGGCTTTTCTTCGCCTTTGGCAAGCCTCTTTATATTCGCCAGATGCATTATTACCAGAAATGCCGCGGCGCCGATCGAGAAGTAAAAATAATCCGGCTCATAAAACCATATCAGCGCCGGATACGCCAGCGCCGCGACGATCGATGCTATCGACATGCGGCGCGTGATCGCGAATATCACTCCAGCGATCACAAGAGCTGCGATGGCGCTCAGCCAGTTCAGAGCGAACGCGGCTCCGAAAGCCGCGGCGACTCCCTTTCCGCCTTTGAAGCCCCAGACAGCCGGGAAGCAGTGTCCCAGCACTACCGCTCCAAAAGCGACCATGGCTCCGGTATCTCCTCCGAAATTATATCCGATCCTCACCGCAAAGAACGCCTTGAGCACGTCTACAATAAATACTGTTATACCTGCCCCGAGTCCCATGACGCGTATCGCGTTTGTCATTCCGGCGTTCCCGCTGCCTTCCTTACGGATGTCGATACCCTTGATCTTGCCTAAGATGATGGCCGGGTTGATGTTGCCCATCAAGTATGCTACCAGCCCGATGATCACCAGTCTTGTTATCTCCGTGCTGCTCATTTGCGTTCTCCTCTCTTTTCGTTCCAGACGAATTTGATCGATGTGCCTTCGAAGTCAAAAGCTTCTCTTATTTTGTTCTCAAGATATCTCGCGTATGAGAAATGCATTAGTTCTCTGTCGTTTATGCTGAATGAGAACAGAGGCGGCTTCGTTCCGATCTGAGCCGCGTAATAGATCTTGAGTCTGCGGCCCTTGTCCGAAGGCGGCTGCCTCATCATTGTAGCGTCTTCGATAATGCTGTTCAGCCTGCCTGTCGTGATCCGCATCGTCCTGGCGTCGGCTATGCGCGAACATCTGTCGATTATATCGAACAGCCTCACCTTTTTAAGAACGGATGTGAAGACCACGGGCGCGTAAGACGCGAACAGAAGCTCTGCCTTGATCTTTCTCTCATAATCGCGCATGGTGTTGGTCTCTTTTTCGATGAGATCCCATTTGTTCACGACTATAAGGAGACCTTTGCCCGCTTCATGGGCATAGCCTGCGATCTTTTTGTCCTGCTCGGTCAGTCCCTCGGCGGCGTCTATCATGAGCACACAGATATCGCAGCGCTCAATGGCCGCTATGGCCCTGAGTATGCTGAACTTCTCGATCGTGTCGTTCACCTTGCTCTTTTTCCTCAGTCCCGCCGTATCGATCAGAGTATACTCCCTGTCTTTATATGTGAACGGCGTGTCTATGGTGTCACGCGTCGTGCCCGCGATCGGTGAAACAATGACCCTGTTTTGTTTGGTCAGAGCGTTTACGAGAGATGATTTGCCGACATTAGGTTTGCCGATTATCGCTATGGCGATGCTGTCGTTGCGGCCTCCGAAAGAGTCCTCAGGAAATCCCTCTACTATGCGGTCGAGCAGATCACCTATGTTGGTCATGTTGGCCGCGCTGATCGGAACAGGCTCGCCGAACCCGAGCTCATAAAAATCATAGGCGGCTTCATACGCCCTGGAAGGAGCGTCGACCTTGTTCACTACAAGGATGACCTCCTTGCCCGTGCGGCGCAGGAGTTCAGCGACTTCGCTGTCAGCGTTTGTCAGGCCATCCTTGCCGTCTACCATGAACAGTATGACATCCGCCATGTCCATGGCCGTGACAGCCTGATCCCTCATCTGAGAAAGGATGGTGTCGTCAGTCCTGACTTCTATACCGCCTGTATCGATCACGCCGAATTCCTTGCCGTTCCACTCGGTCTCGGCATATATCCTGTCACGCGTAACGCCCGGGATATCTTCAACGATGGCGCGTCTTTCGCCGATCAGCCTGTTGAATAATGTCGACTTGCCTACGTTCGGTCTGCCTACGATGGCAAGTATTGGTTTACTCATCGAATATGCCCTCCACGAAATCATGCGCGTTGAACGGCAGAAGGTCTTCCATCTTTTCACCGACTCCGATGAATTTGATAGGCATGTCGAATTCGTCGGTTATGGTGATGGAGATCCCTCCGCGCGCCGTACCGTCCATCTTTGTGAGCACGATGCCCGTGATGTCCGTTATGCCGCTGAATTCTTCAGCCTGGCTGACGGCGTTCTTGCCCGTTGTCGCGTCCAATACCAGAAGGTTCTCTCTCTCGGCTTCAGGCCACTCCCTGGAGATGACCTTGCTCATCTTTTCGAGTTCCTTCATGAGATTGACTTTGTTCTGCAGCCTTCCGGCCGTATCACATATGAGCACGTCCGCGTTATTTGCCTTCGCGGACTGTATCGCGTCGTAAATCACCGCGGTCGGATCTGTCCCTTCCTCGTGTCTGATGACTCTGACCCCGACTCTTTCACCCCAGAGCTGCAGCTGTTCTGCCGCCGCGGCGCGGAATGTGTCCGCGGCAGCCAGCATCACGTTCTTGCCCTGTTTTTTATACATATGGGCGAGCTTGGCTATGGTAGTGGTCTTGCCTCCGCCGTTTATACCGATCATCAGTATTATAAGCGGATATTTGTCGGTCATCAGGTTGCGCTCACCTTTGTCCATCAGTTCTTCGAGGATGCGGGACAGTTCTTTCTTGATCTCGCGCTCCCTTGTTATGTACTTGTAATTGATGGCCTTGTTGAGTTCTTCAATGATCTTGCTCGAAGTCTCGATGCCGACGTCGGCCATGACAAGAGATTCCTCGAGCTGATCGAGAAACTCCGGACCGAGTTCCGGATTGTCATAAACAGCCATCGTGATGGAGTCTATGAACTTGCGGAAAATTGATTTTTTTTCAAATAATGCCATTATCTTCTCCTGTTACAGGCGATATCATTCGAGGCCCTCAGCGTCGAATTCATCCCCGAGTTTGAGCGACAGCATGCGTGATATGCCCTGTTCAGGCATCGTTACGCCGTAAAGGACGTCAGCATGCTCCATCGTCGCTTTCTGGTGTGTTATAAGGGCGAACTGGATATTCCTGAATTTCTTGAGATAGTCAGAGAACCTGCCGATATTCACTTCATCGAGGGCAGCCTCTACTTCGTCCAGAATGACGAAAGGTGTCGGCTTGGCCTTCAGTACCGCGAACATGAGAGCGATAGCTGTCAGCGTCTTTTCGCCTCCGGAAAGCAGGTTGATGTTCTTGAGTTTTTTCCCCGGCGGCTGAGCGGTTATCTCGATACCCGACTCAAGCGGTCTGGTCTCGTCCTCGAGCCTGAGTTCGGCGTATCCGCCTCCGAACAGTTCCCTGAACGATTCCTCGAAATTCACTACGACACGGTCGAAGTTCTCCTTGAACCTCGTCTTTATCGTCTTATCCATGTTCGTGATGATGTCGTTGAGTTCATCCATTGCCTTAGTGAGGTCTGCCTCCTGTACGGTCATGAACTCATATCTCTTGCTCACCGCCTTGTATTCCTCGATAGCGCCTATGTTGACGTCCCCGAGTTCCGCGAGACGAAGCTTGATCTCTCTTGCTTCGCGGTTGCCCGCGGTTATAGCGAAATCATCGTCTTTCATGTCGAGAGCTTCGGCATATGAGACTTCGAACTCGTCCCAGAGCTTATCTTTCTGAGTATCGAGCAGGGTCTCGTTCCTTGCCGTCTTGATCTCGAGCTTATAGCGGTCGTCGCGGATCTGCTCGAGGGCTTCTCTGTCGCTCTTCTGAGCGGCAAGAAGCTCGTCGCTCCTCGCCCTGCCTTCATCAAGCTTAGCGGTGACTTCGGCTATCTTTTCTTCGAGAGCGGTTTTTTCTTCTGTGAGAGCGCGCTCAAGTCCGCCTGACTTTTCACCGCTTGCCGAAAGCTTATCTCTGTCTGCAGTCAGCTGCTCACGCGCTGCTGTGTTGTCCTCGATCGATGCCTCAAGTTCGGTGACAGTATCCCTGACGCGCTCGATCATTTCGTTCTGAGCGAACATCCTGGACTCACTCTCGCCTATCCGGACTCTGAGGGACACGATATGCTCGTTGTCTTCTTCGATCACAGGTTTCATCGCCTCAGCCTCTTTCATGAGTTCTTCGGCTTTCTCTTCGGCGGAATCGTATTCCTTTTCGGCCTCTTCGATGCTCTTTCTATGAGCGGCTATCATGCTGTCTGCTCTGGCGATGTCGGATTCGAGAGTCTCCATGTTGGATCTGAACCTCTCCGCGGCGCCTTCATCTTCCTTAACGAGCGATTCCGCGTGTTCCTTGTCTGCCCTCAGGACGCTGCCCTGGATATCAAGTTCAGTAATAAGCGCGCGAAGACTGTCTCTCTCGTTGCGCAGACGGGACCTTTCACTTTCGTACTTTTCCCTGGTATCTATCAGAGCCGCTGTCTCGGCGTCATATCCTTCGATTTTCGCCTTGAGAGAACTGATCTCGCTCTTTCTGTCGAGAAGATTCGCGGTCCTGTTTCTGTATCTTCCGCCTGTGATCGCTCCGAAAGCGTTGATCACCTCTCCGTCTCTTGTGACGACCCTGAATCCGCC